>JAYUEQ010000188.1:0-14272 GCA_043739205.1 Thermoleophilia bacterium | reverse complement strand
GGTGACGGCTACAAGTCGCTGACCGAAGGTCAGAAGGTGTCGTTCGAAGTCGTGCAGGGCGACAAGGGCCTGCAGGCGGCGAACGTTTCGGCGCTCTAGACCTTTTCGGAACCAAGCGTGTGAGGGGCTCCGAAAGGAGCCTCTCGCGTTTATGTGAAAGGAATACGTGGCGGGAATTTCGAGAGACGAGGTGCTCCATGTCGCGCGGCTCGCGCGGCTCGAACTGACCGACGAAGAGGTCGGGCGCTTCCAGGAGCAGTTGTCCGCCATCATCGAGGCGATCTCGAAGGTGTCCGAGCTCGACCTCAGCGACATCGAGCCGACTGCGCACCCGCTAGAGATCGCGAACACGTGGGCAGAGGACGAGCCGCGGCCATCGCTGACGCTCGACGAGGTCTTCGCGAACGCGCCGGACCGCGACGGCGACTACTTCAAGGTGCCGCCCGCATGATCGACACGCTCAGGCTCACAGCCGAAGGAGCGAAGAAGCTCCTCGACGAGAAGGAGATCTCGGGCGCCGAGCTCTTCGCCGCCTACCGCGCCGCGATCGGCGCGCGCGACCCCGAGCTGCACGCCTATCTGTACGTCTGCGACGACACGGGTGTCGGCGACGGCATCCCGATCGCGATCAAGGACGTGATCGGGACGAAGGGCGTCCCGACGACGGCCGGGTCGAAGATCCTCGAGAACTACGTGCCGGTGTTCGACTCGACGGTGGCGGCGCGCTGCAAGGACCACGGGCTGCGCCTGCTCGGCAAGACGAATACCGACGAGTTCGCAATGGGGTCGTCGACGGAGAACTCGGCCTACGGCCCGTCGCGTAACCCGTGGGACCCGACGCGTGTGCCGGGCGGATCCGGCGGCGGCTCCGCCGCGGCGGTGTCCGGCGGGCTCGCGCCGTGGGCGCTCGGCTCCGACACGGGCGGCTCGATCAAGCAGCCTGCCGCGTTGTGCGGACATGTCGGCCTTCGGCCCACCTACGGAACCGTCTCGCGGTACGGCGTCGTCGCGTTCGCATCGTCGCTCGACCAGGTCGGGCCGGTTGCAAAGAACGTGCGCGACTGCGCGTACCTCTACTCGATCATCGCGGGTCGCGACGACAACGACTCGACGACCGTCGAGGTGCCGGCGGTCGAGCTGCCGACCGCGGAGGATCTCAAGGGCCTGCGTATCGGTGTCCCGAAGGAGATGAACGAAGCGGAGGGGATCGAGCCAGGCGTGACCGCAGCTGTGCGCGCAGCGATCGACCTCGCCGAGTCGCTCGGTGCGGAGGTGGGAGAGTGCTCGCTGCCGCGTTCGGTCGAGTACGGGGTGGCCTGCTACTACCTCGTGGCGCCGGCCGAAGCGTCCTCGAACCTCGGACGGTACGACGGTGTTCGCTACGGACTGCGCAGCGACGGCGTCGACTTCCGCGAGATGCTGATGAACACGCGGCACGACGGCTTCGGTGACGAGCCGAAGCGGCGCATCATGATCGGCACGTACGCGCTCTCGTCGGGCTACTACGACGCGTACTACGGCAAGGCGCAACGCGTGCGCACGATGATTCGCAACGAGCACGCGGAGGTGTTCGAGAAGTTCGACCTGATCGTCTCGCCGACGAGCCCGACGGTCGCGTTCAAGCTCGGCGAGAAGGCGGGCAATCCGCTCGCGATGTACCTCAACGACCTGCTGACGATCCCGTCGTGCATGGCGGGGTTGCCGGGGCTGAACATCCCCGCCGGGCTGTCTGAGGGCTTGCCGGTGGGTCTGCAGTTGATCGGGCCGCAGTTCTCGGAGAACACGCTCTTCCGCGCCGCGCATGCACTCGAGCGCGCGATCGGCTTCGACGGTGTCCCGGAGCGGCTGCGATGAACTGGGAACCGGTGATCGGCCTGGAGATCCACGTGCAGCTGAAGACCGAGACGAAGATGTTCTGCCGCTGCCGGAATTTCTTTGGTGATCGACCGAATACCAACGTGTGTCCCGTATGTCTCGCGTTCCCCGGTGCGCTGCCGGTTGCGAACAAGCGCGCGGTCGAGGAGTGCATCAAGCTCGGCCTCGCACTCGAGTGCTCGATCGCGGATCGCGCGGTGTTCCACCGCAAGAACTACTTCTATCCCGATCTTCCGAAGGCGTACCAGATCAGCCAGTACGACGAGCCTCTCTGTTCGGGCGGCAGGCTCGCCGTTCCGACCGCGGACGGCGAGGTGATGATCGGGATCACGCGCGCACACCTCGAGGAAGACGCGGCAAAGAACGTGCACGTCGCGGCTTCCGGTCGCCTGCATGGAGCGACGGCGACGCTCGTCGACTTCAACCGAGGCGGTACCCCGCTCGTAGAGATCGTCACCGAGCCGGATTTGCACGACGCCGACACGGCGAAGCGCTTCCTGCAGCTCCTCCGCCAGACGGTGGTCGAGCTCGACCTTTCCGACGCGGAGCTCGAGAAAGGCTCGATGCGCTTTGACGTCAACGTCTCCGTGCGCCCTGCGGGCTCCGACGAGCTGCGCACGCGCACCGAGCTGAAGAACATGAACTCCTTTAACTTCGCGGCCAAGGGCATCGAGCGCGAGATCGCTCGCCAGATCCGCATCTACGAAGAAGGCGGCACGGTTGAGCAGGAGACGCTGCATTTCGACCTGACGCAGGAAGACTCGCCGCCGATGCGCTCAAAGGAAGAGGCACAGGACTACCGCTACTTCCCGGATCCCGATCTCGTGCCCGTGCATCCGCCCGCGGACCTCGTCGAGCGGCTGAAGACCGAGATCGGTGAGCTACCCGGTGCGCGCATCCAGCGGATCGCAGACACGCTGTCGTTCTACGACGCGGATGTGCTCGTCACGGGCGGCCTCGACCGCTTGTGGTCGGATGTTGTCGCCGCGGGTGCCGACGCGAAGGAGGCAGCGAACGTGCTTTCCAACCAGTTCGTCGCGGCGGGCATCTCACCGGATGCGGTCGATGCGGGCGAGCTCGCGAAGCTCGTGTCGGCACGCTCGGAGATTCCGCGAGCCGCGTTCGACGAGGCGCTTGCCAAGGTCGGCGATGCGGGCTTCACCGCAGCGCCGTACCTCGAGCAGAAGGTGGTCGCCGACGCGAGCGAGCTCGATCCGATCATCGACCGGATCATCGACGCGAACCCGGGCCAGGCCGAGCAGTTCAGAAGCGGCAAGGAAGGCCTGCTCGGCTTCTTCGTCGGTCAGGTGATGAAGGAAACGGGCGGCCAGGCCGACCCGCGCGTCGTGAACGAACGCGTGCGCGCGAAGCTCAGCCGATAGCGACGCTGAGCATCGCCAGGCACATCTCATCCGTGGAGCCTTCGCCCCAGAGGACGTAGCGCGGGGTCAGTTGCTTCGCGCCGATGGTCGGCTGGTCGGCCTTCGAGTTGTCGAACGTGCAGCGCACGCGGATCGTGTCACCGGGGCCGACTGCGATCGGTTTCTGGAGGTAGTAGACGTCCTGCCAGTGGAACACCCATGCCGGGATGTGGAGCAGCGTCTGCGCTTCGGGTGTGTCGGGATTGAGGACGACCGAGATGTCCCGCCCGCGCAGGTGCATGTGCCCCGCGACGCCGTAGATCGTCTCCTTCTGCGTGATCGCGCGATCGCACGTCGTCGGGATGGATGTGCCGACGCCGACCGACTGCGGATAGTCCGCGAGGGTGTGATTGCAAATCTTCAAGAGCGCAGCCGGAACAAATGCCGCCGAGGCGCCGTACTTCGTCACCTCGTCTTGCACCGTCTGCTGGCGGTTGCATTGCGCGCCGGTGACGCCGTCGGGGCACGGCAGCTCGACCGGCGCCGCGACGAGTTGCGTCTCGAGTGGCGTGAGCGGCGTCGTCGCGGGCCGCAGCCGAAGCTGCGCCTGCGAGCGGTCCGGCCCGGCCGCCTCGATCAGGTTGTAGTGCACCTGCATCACGATCTTCGCGCCCTTGTGCAGCAGGACCCCGGTGCCGTTCGGCAGCGCGTTCGTTGTGTGGCCTGGAACCCAGGCGGCGATCCACGGCGGCTGGCCGAGCCGTGTGAGCGACGAGGAGCCGGAAAGGTCGAATGGCAGCCCTGGCCCGCCGAAGCACGTCCAGCCCTTGCCGCCACCTGCCGCGTTCATCTGCATCGCAGCGCTCGCCTGCGCGCCGACCGCCTCGTACAGGATCACGTGGTGGACGATCCCGGTGCGCTGCGGCTTGATCAACGCCGCAGTCACATACGCGTCCTGCGTCAGTTTCGGGTCGAGCACGAAGCAGTGGTAGTCGTCGATCCCGCCGCCCGGAGCGTGCGGTATGTACGCCTTCGGCGGGGCAAGCGTCACGGTGCGACCGGGGCCGGAGAGCCCTGCATCGAGCGACGGCTTCGAATGCCGGTCGGTTGCGCTGCCGGCAGGCGCACCGTTCGCAGCCCACTGCGCGAGCGTCGCGAGCTCCTGGCTCGTGAGCCGCCGTTTGTCACGGCCGATGATCGCTGCCGAGTCGTCGCTCGGCATCCACGGTGGCATCAGACCGGCCTTCGTCATCCGGACGATCCCGTCGGCGTGCGCCTTTGCGTCCGCGGCCGTGGTCAGCGAGAACGGCGCGATCCCACCGAGGCGATGGCATGAAGCACATTTCGAATCAAGGATCGGCGCGACGTCCCGGTTGTAGGTCGGCCCCGACGCGGCGGAGCTCAGCACCGCGAGGGCAAGCGCCCCGGCCACCGCAAGCATGAGCGCGATTCTCATCCGCTCAATGTACGTCGAAAATCGTCCGAGCGGATGACGCCGGGCCTCGGATCGCCGTCTACCTTTTGCCGGATGAGGTGGCACGTTCAACGGGCCGATCTGATCGCCGCGACCGTTCTAGGCGTGCTCGCCTGCAGCGTTGGCACCGCCGTGGGCCTTGCGGCCGCCGATGTCCGGGCGAAGAACGGCCCGCAATCGGGGCCACTGCGGATGATCCTGCCCGCCGGTAACGACACGCCGTCGATTCAGCGCGACCGCGTTCGGCTCCAACGGCAGCGCTAGTCGTCCTAGACTCGATCGCGATGGTTCCGCGCTGGGTGCTCGGTGTTGTGGCGGCTGCCCTGGCGGTCGCGGCGGCCGACGTCGCGGTGCTCCTCGTCACGCGTGACAGCACCCCCGCCGCCGAAGCCCAGAGCGGCGCTGCAAATCTCGTCGCGGTGATCGATCCGAGGACGAACCGCGTCGTCGACCGGGTGCACGTCGGACGAACGCCGACGATCGTCGTCGCGGGGTACGGAGGAGCGTGGGTCCTGAACAAGGACGACGGAACGCTCACGCACCTCGACGCGCGCTCGCACCACGTCGTCGACACCCTCCGCCTGGATGTCACCGCGACGAACCTTGCAGTCGGTGCGGGCGGCATCTGGTTCGCGGGCCGTCCGCCGGGTGATGTGCGCGATCCGCTGGAGTTCACGAAGCTCGAACGCATCGATCCGGCGACCGGACGCGTCGATCGCGAGTTCGATTCGCGCACCGGCACGTACGCGTTCGCCGCCGCCGGTAACGCACTCTGGTCGACCGGGATGATGGCGGGGCACGTCCGTGGCACCGCTCGGTCTGATGCCAGAACTGGAGCGATGCGCAAGCTCGACATCCAGATGTACGGCGACATGATCGCCGCGGACGAGACCGCCGTGTACTGGGTGAGCACCGGCAGTCACGTCGCGCGCGTCTCGACCCGCACCGGCCTGCTGACCAGGGTGCTGCCGCTCGTCAGCGATGCGAGCCTCGCTGCCGGGCACGTCCCCCCGAATCCGACTGCCGTCGCCGTCGGCGGCGGTGCGGTTTGGATCACTGCTGTCGATGGCTCGTTGATCCGCGTTGAGTCGCAGCTGCGGCGCGTCGTCGCATCGATCCCCGTCTGCGGGTACGCGCTGGCGGTCGCCTACGGCGAGGGCGCCGTCTGGGTCGCCTGCGGCGACAGGACTGTTGTGCGCGTCGATCCGAAGACCGACCGGCCCGGCGCTCCGATCGGTGTGGGCGCGTTGCCGCGGGGGATCGCCGTCGCCGACGGCGCGGTCTGGGTCACACTGAACTGATGGAGCTCTTTCGCTGGCGTCGCTGGTGGTCTCGCGACGGGCTGCCCGCGCTGCGCATCATGGCCGTCGAGCACTGGGATCCCCAGAACGTCTACGACGATGCGACCCGCGCTGACGCCTACGACGCGTATCTCGAGCGCGTCGGTCGCATGCTGCGGCGCGGGAAGGGCCCCGATGAGATCGCGCGGTACCTCGGGCTCGTGCGAACCAAGGCGATGCGACTCGACGAGAGCGAGATCGCAGATGAGCTCTTCGCGGACCGCGTCAGTGCTTGGTACGCGGTTGAGAAGCCCTGACCGACGCATAGAGCAGCGCTGCCGCGAGCGCGAAGGAGGCGGCCGCGGCCGCGACGTCGGTCTGCGTCAGCGCCGAGGCTCCGGCCGCGGCAGCGACCGCGGCCACGACGAGCGCGTTCCCGAGCGGGCGACGCCGCAGGGTCAGAACCGCGACGACGATCACCGCGAGCGCGCCGAGTGAGCTCCCGGCGATCGCGACGACGCGGGGGAGCGCGTCGACGTGATCCTGCGCGCGCGGCACGCTCGTGCCGTTGAACGAGCCGTGCACCGGCATCGCCGCGGCGATGCCGACGGCCAGCCCTGCGTAGGCGAGCCCGAGCGGCCCGGCCCAGCGTCTTCCCGCGAGGGTGAGCGAGCCGAGACCGAGCAGCGGGGCGGAGAGCAGCGCCCCCGCGAGGTAGTAGACGCGAAACGCCGCCGCGTCCCAACCGTGGGCGGCGCCCCAGGCCATCGCCGCGCAGGCGGCTGCGAACGAGGCGAGCCCGGCAGCCCAGGCGTAGCGCCCGCCGCGTGCCAGCGGGCCGGCGAGCCGCAGCGAGACGAGGGCGGCGGCGAAAGACAGGAGGACGTCCACGGCGATAGTGTGCTCGCGTCGTGAAGAAAGCGCTTGCAGCTCTCGCTGTTCTTGCCCTGATCGGAGCCTTTGCGGCCGGGGCGGCGCCGCGTCATGACTATGCGGTCGTCGCGCGCGACATCCTGCCCCCGGGGAACTTCGGCGGCGCGAACTTCACCCCCCATTCGACCGATCAGGCGGTCCTCTACGACGCGCTGACGCCGTTGTTCGACAAGGTGACGGCGAAGGACGTGACGAAGGACTTCAAGGCCGAGCCGCTCTGGACCGGCAATGAGAAGGCCGTGCGCATTGAGCATCCCGGGCGCGGCGTGACGATCAAGCGCGACTCTTTTGATGTGCCGCACGTCTTCGGCAAGACCGAGACGGACGTTTTCTACGGCACCGGCTGGGCGGTCGCAGAAGACCGTGGGCTCCTGATGGAGCTCGCGCGCTACCCGGGCCGGCTTGCGTGTCTCGACGCCCCGGGCTTCAACGCATTCGCCGTCGCGCTTTCGGGCAAGCAGTTCAAGCCCAGCCAGCAGACCGAGGACTTGCTTGCGAAGCAGATCTCGTGGCTGACGAGCGCCGGCGCGCGTGGGAAGGCAGAGCTCGCCGACATCGACGCGTATCTGGCCGGCATCAATGCGCAGCGGAAAGCGTCGAGCCTGGCCTTCGCGCCCTGGACCCGCGTCGATGTCGTTGCGACGACCTGTCTGCTCGGCGCGCGTTTCGGAGCAGGAGGGGGCGACGAGGCGCGCCGGTCGGAGTTCCTCTCGGCGCTCCAGAACAAGCTCGGTGCGACGAAGGGCCTCTCGGTGTTCAACGACCTGCGCCAGCAGAACGATCCGTTAGCGCCGACGACGCTCGCGAAGGGGTTCCCGTACGGCCCGGCGGCCGCCGGCGCGCCCGGGGCGGGCAACGCCGTGGTCGACGATGCGAGCGTGCAGGCGCCCGCGCCTCTCAGCTTGATGTCGAACGCGGTGCTCATCTCCGCGAAGCGTTCCGCGACCGGGCATCCGTTCATGGTCGCCGGCCCGCAGCTCGGCTACTTCTATCCCGAGTTCTTCTGGGAAGTGGACATGGAGGGTGGCGGCGTCTCGGTGCGCGGCGGTTCATTGTCCGGTATCCCGAACGTGCTAATCGGACGAGGCCCGGATTACGGCTGGTCGTTCACCTCGTCGCAGTCCGACAACATCGACACGTTCGCCGAGACACTCTGCGGGGACGACCATCACTACCTCTACAAGGGTGCGTGCACGCCGATGACGCATTTCGACGCCGGCGTGCTCCACGACCCGTTCACCGGCGACACGACCGTGTCGTTCTGGGAGACGGTGCACGGCCCGGTCACCGGCTATGGCAACGTCGGCGGCAAGCGCGTCGCGCTCTCGCAGATGCGCTCGACCCGCGGCCGGGAGCTGAAGGCGGCCCTCGACGTCTACGACCTCTCGACCGGTCGTCTCAAATCCGCGCGGCAGTTCACGCACGACCTCTCACGCTTCGAGATGTCGTTCAACGGCTTCTACGTCGACTCCAAGCACATCGCTTACGTCTCCTCCGGTCGGCTGCCGATCCGGGCCGCCGGAGTCGACCCGGGCTTCCCGACGGTCGGGACGGGCGCTTACGACTGGACGGGATTTCTCGCTCCGGCCGCGCACCCGCAGGCGATCGACCCGCCGAGCGGCGCCTTCGTCAACTGGAACAACAAGCCGGCACCCGGCTTCGCGGCTGCCGACGACAACTTCTCGTACGGGTCGATTCACCGTTCGCTGCTCCTCTCGCGCAACCTCAAGCCCGGGAAGAACACCGTTCTCGACGTCGTGAACACGATGAACAAGTCGGCGACGCAGGACCTGCGCGCGGTCACCGTCTGGCCGGGCATCAGCGCGAAGCTCGCACTAACGGCAGCGCCCAACGCCCGCGACGAGCAAATGCGCACGCTCGTCAGCGCCTGGCTGCAGAAGGGCGCGTCACGCCTCGATTTGAACGGCGACGGCAAGATCGACGATCCGGGCGCTGCGATCCTCGACGCGGCCTGGGCGAAGCTCGCAGACGGCGTGCTGGCGCCGGTCCTCGGGACGCTCACCGACCAGCTCGCCTCGCTGATGGGCAGGGACGACGTGCCGAACTCGAGCGGCTCCGCCTACATCGACGGCTGGTACGGCTACGTCGAGAAGGATCTCCGTGGGCAGTTCGCCAACAAGTACTGCGGCGGAGGCGACGCGACGGCGTGCTCGAAGGGGCTGTGGGCGGCGCTCGACGCGGCCGGCAACACGCTCGCTGCGACCCAGGGAGCCGATCCGGCCGCGTGGCGCTCGGATGCGACTGCCGAACGGATCCACTTCGCACCGGGCATCTTGACGACGACGATGCGTTGGACGAACCGGCCGACCTACCAGCAGATCCTCTCGTTCGACGGCCACCGCTAGCCCTCCGACGCCCCTCACTTCAACTTGTGAAGTAATGCCCCCGCCGGAGTCGGTATGGTGTCGGACTTGGAGAAGCGCTACCTCTTCACGCCCGGCCCGACACCCGTTCCGCCCGAGGTGCTGGCTGCGTCCGCGGAACCGATGGTCCATCACCGTGGGCCGGACTTCCGCGACATCTACGCGCGCACGCTCAGCCGCCTCAAGGACGTCTATCGCACCGAGTCCGATGTGCTGCTCTTCACGGCATCGGGGACGGGGGCAATGGAGTCGGCGGTTGCGAACCTGACCGAGGCCGGCCAACGCGTCGCGGTCGTCAGCCACGGCTCCTTCGGGGAGCGCTGGGTTGCGATCTGCGAGCGCTACGGGCTCGACGTGCACGCAATCCGGTACGAGTGGGGCGAATCACCTGACCCCGACGAGGTCGGCGCCGCCGTCCGCGAGTCGGGTGCAGAGATCGTCTACTGCCAGCAGTCGGACACGTCGACCGGCGTCGTCTCCGACGTCCGCGGCATCCGTGAGGCGGTCGGCGACGTGACGCTCGTTGTCGATGCGATCTCGTCGCTCGGCGCCGTGCCGCTCGAGACCGACGCGTGGGGGATCGACGTCGTCATCTCCGGTTCCCAGAAAGCGCTGATGAGCCCGCCGGGGCTCGCGATGGCGTCCGTACCCGAGCACGTGCTCGCGAAGGCGAAGCCGCCGCGCACCTTCTACTTCGACTGGCGTGCGAACAAGAAGGCGCAGGACGTCCTCGACGCGGCGTTCACGCCCGCCGTCTCACTCATCCGCAGCCTCGATGTCGCGCTCGGGCTGATCCTCGACGACGGTCTCGAAGCCGCGTTCGAGCGCCACGTTCGGCTCGGCCGCGCGGCGCGCGCCGGCGTGAAGGCCATGGGTCTCGAGCTCTTCTCGCCCGACGACGATGGAGCAGCAGTCGTCACGGCGATTCGCGCGCCCGAAGGCATCGACTCCGACGAGTTGCTCCTTCACCTTCGCGACCGGCACGGCGTGACGCTCGCGCCGGGCCAGGCGCATCTCAAGGGGAAGATCTTCCGGATCGGCCACATCGGCTGGTTCGACGTGTTCGATATCGCGACCGCGCTCGCCGCGATCGAGCTCTCGTTGACGGAGCTCGGCGCGGAGATCGAGCGGGGCGTCGCCGTCGCGCGCGCCTTCGAGGCGTTCGAGACGCCCGTCACCGCGTGAAGGTCCTCATCCGCGAGACGATCGCGGACGCCGGGATCGAGCTGCTGCGTGCGAAGTTCGACGTCGTCATCGATACGGACTCGCCGCTCGAGGAGATCGTCGGTGACTACGACGCGCTGATCGTTCGCTCGGCGACAAAGGTGACCGCCGACATCGTCGAGCGCGCGACCAACCTGAAGGTGATCGGGCGCGCAGGTGTGGGGGTCGACAACGTCGATGTCGACGCCGCGACTCGGCGGGGGATCGTCGTCGCGAACGCGCCCGAGTCGAACGTCGTCTCCGCCGCCGAGCACGCCGTCGGTCTGCTGCTCGCGCTGGCTCGCAACATCCCGCAGGCACACGCGGCACTCGTCGAGGGGCGCTGGGAGCGTTCGAAGTGGGGCGGCGTCGAGCTGGCCGACAAGGTGCTCGGCGTGCTCGGGTACGGCCGGATCGGCCGCCAGGTCGCCCGCCGCGCGCTTGGCTTGCAGATGAAGGTCGTCGCGTATGACCCGTTTGTGTCTGACGAGCGGTTCCGCGAGCTCGGTGTCGAGAGCGCGACGTTCGACGAGGTGCTCGAGCGCGCCGACTTCCTCACCTTGCACCTGCCGCTGACTGACGAGACGCGTCATTCGATCGACGCCGCTGCGTTCGCGCGCATGCGCGACGGGGCGCGGCTGATCAACGCCGCGCGCGGCGAGCTCGTCGACGAGGCCGCGCTCGTCGCGGCGCTCGAGTCGGGGAAGCTCGGAGGCGCCGCGATCGACGTCTTCTCGAAGGAGCCCTACGACGGACCGTTGCTGAGCGCACCGAACATCGTCGTCACCCCGCACCTCGCCGCCTCGACGGAGGAGGCCCAGGATCGCGCGGGCGTGATCGTCGCCGAACAGGTTGCCGCCGCGCTCGAAGGCGGCCTCGTCACGAACGCGGTCAACATCCCGACGGTCGGCGCGGAGGACCTGGAAGTGCTCGGCCCGTTCATCCCACTCGCCGCGAAGCTCGGGCGCCTTGCGATGGAGCTCGCGGGTGGGGAGATCCGCAGAATCGGGATCGAGGTCTATGGCGCGCTCGCGGAGAACGACACACGCCTGCTCACCGTTGCAGCGCTGAACGGCGCGTTCCAGGGCCACACCGACCAGCCGGTGAACTACGTCAACGCGCCCGTGGTCGCGGCCGACCGCGGCATCGAGGTGATCGAGGAGAAGCGCCGCTCCTCACGCGACTTCACGAACCTGGTCGCCGTCTCCGCGGACGACGTGCGCGTTGCGGGCACGACGATCGGGACCGACGATCGCCAGTGGCTCGTGTCGGCGCTCGGCTTCGAGCTGGACATGGAGCTCGCGCCGCGCATGGCGCTCCTCCTCTACGACGACGTGCCTGGCGTGATCGGCCGCATCGGCAATCTCTTCGGTGCCGCCGGCGTGAACATCGCGAACATGACGGTCTCGCGAAACCGCGAAGGCGGCAAGGCGCTGATGGCGCTGTCGATCGACTCGCCCGCCCCGCCGGAGCTGATGGAGCAGCTTCGTGAGGGGATGGACGAGGCCTACGTCATCCAAAACTAAGGGGCACAATCGAGTTCGCATGGCGACCTGGCCCGAGCCCGTGGAGCGCGTGTCCGCCTTCTTGCGCGAGGCGGCGGTCGACGCGCGGATCGAGGAGTTCGCCGAGGGCACGCCGACGGCGCGGGACGCCGCGGAGGCGGTCGGGTGCGAGCTCGCCCAGATCGTCAAGTCGCTGGTGCTCGTCTGCGACGGGGCGTACGTCCTCGCGCTCGTGCCCGGAGACCGCCGGGCCGACGAAGACGCCGTACGGGTCGCCGTTGGAGCCCGCGAGGTGCGCGTCGCCAAGCCAGACGAGGTCGTTCACGCGACCGGGTTCGAGCCGGGCGGTGTCGCGCCGTTTCCCCAGCGTGCAATCACGCAGACCCTGATGGACCGGTCGTTCTTCGGCCACGACGAAGTCTGGATCGGCGCGGGCTCGAGCTCGCACATGGCGTCGATCCGCCCGGCAGAGCTGCTGCGGCTGTCCGGCGCGAAGTCCGTCGATCTGGGCCCGCACAGCTAGAATCCGCACGAACCGGAGGGGCAACCAAAGGAGCGCGTGGTGCAGGAGACCGAAAAGATCTGGATGAACGGCGAGCTCGTCGACTGGGCCGACGCGAAGGTTCATGTCGGCGTGCACGGTCTCCATTACGGCTCGGGCGTCTTCGAGGGCATCCGTTGCTACGACACTCCGAAAGGCCCGGCCGTTTTCCGGCTCGGTGAGCACATGCAGCGTCTGCACAACTCGGCGCGTCTGCTCTACATGGAGATCCCGTACTCGGTCGACGAGCTGAAGGACGCGACGAACGAGCTGCTCGGCGCGAACGGCCTCGAAGAGTGCTACATCCGCCCGATCGCCTTCTACGGCTACGGGCAGCTCGGCGTGGCGGCGCGCGGTAACCCCGTCGAGACGGTGCTGATGAGCTGGCCGTGGGGCTCATACCTCGGCGAGGAAGGACTGACGAACGGCATCCGCGCGAAGATCTCCTCCTGGCAGCGGATCCCGCCGAACGTCGTCCCACACGTTGCGAAAGCGAGCGGCATCTACCTCAACTCGATGCTCGCGGTCACCGAGGCGAACAACGCCGGCTACGACGAGGCGATCCTGCTCACGCCCGAAGGAACGGTCGCCGACGGTTCCGGCGAGAACCTCTTCGTCGTGCGCGACGGGGTGATCTACACGCCCGACCTCGCGTCCGGGATCCTGCCGGGAATCACCCGCGACACGGTCACGCAGATCGCACAGGATCTCGGGCACACCGTGGTCGAGAAGCCGCTGATCCGCTCCGACCTTTATCTGGCGGACGAGGTGTTCATGACGGGCACCGCGGCCGAGGTGACACCGCTCCGCTCGGTCGACGATCACGAGATCGGCGTGGGCGAGATCACGCTGGCGATCCAGAAGGCGTACCTCGACACCGTGCGCGGGAAGAGCGAGCGCTGGTCGCACTGGCTCGACCACGTACCGCAACTGGCCCGAAGCTAGTTGTCGACGACGACGGACAGGATCAACCTCAGCGCACCGTGGATCGACGAGCGCGACGAGGAGCTCGTGCTCGAAGTGCTGCGCTCGGGCTGGCTATCGCTCGGCCCGACCGGGCCGCGCTTCGAATCGTTGCTCGCGGACGCAGTCGACGCACCGCACTGCGCTGCGGTCTCGTCTGGCACCGCGGGCCTGCACCTCTGCATGCGCCTCGCGGGCGTCGGTCCGGGCGACGAGGTGATCACGTCGCCGTACTCGTTCGTCGCTTCGGCGAACTGCGCGATCTACGAGGGCGCGACGCCGATCTTTGCCGATATCGACCCGCAGACCTACAACCTGGATCCAGACGCGGTCGCCGCTGCGATCACCCCGCGCACGAAGGCGATCGTTGCCGTCGACATCTTCGGGTATCCCGCTGAGTACGACCGGCTGCTGCCGCTCTGCGAGGACAACGGCATCGCAATGATCGAAGACGCCTGCGAGGCGCTCGGCGCGACGTACAAGGGCCAGAAGCTCGGTTCGCACGGCCATCCGGCGGTGTGGGCGTTCTATCCGAACAAGCAGATGACGACGGGGGAAGGCGGTGCGGTGACGACGCACGCAGAGGACGAGCACGAGTTGCTGGTCTCGCTGCGCTACCAGGGCCGGCTCGAGACGTCGAGCTGGTTGCAGCACGGCCGCCTCGGTTACAACTACCGCCTCGACGATCTCTCGGCAGCGCTCGGCATCGGTCAGATCGAAAAGCTCGACCGGATCCTCGATGCTCGCCGCGCA
>JAYUEQ010000187.1:0-22050 GCA_043739205.1 Thermoleophilia bacterium | reverse complement strand
CGCTCGCTCGCGATGGCGCTCAACCGGCTGATCGACGCCGGCATCGACGCCGCAAATCCGCGCACGTCGACCCGAGAGCTTCCCTCCGGCGCGCTGACGAAGGCAGCGGTTGTCGCGTTCTGCGCGGTCTCGCTAGCGGTCTACGCCGCCGCCGTCTGGCAGCTTGACCCGATCGTGCGCTGGCTGTCGCCGATTCCGGTCGTCGCGTTCGTCGTCTACCCGTACCTGAAGCGGTTCACGTGGCTGTGCCACCTCTGGCTCGGAGCGGTCGACGGCCTCGCGCCTGTCGGCGCCTGGGCGGCGATCAAGGGCGAGTTGCCGTGGCAGGCGTGGGCGCTCGGCGCGGCTGTCGCCGCCTGGGTCTCCGGCTTCGACCTCTTTTACGCGCTGTTCGACGTGGAGATCGATCGGGAGCAGGGGCTGCACTCGTGGGTGACGAGGTTCGGCGAGCGCGGCGCGTTCACCGGCGCGCGCATCCTGCACCTCGCGACGATTGTGTTGCTCGCGGCAGCGGGCGTCGGGCTCGACGTCGGGATCCTCTACTGGCTCGGCGTGCTGATCGTCGCGTCGCTGCTCCTCTACGAGCACACGCTCGTGCGACCCGGCGATCTGCGCCGCCTCGACGCAGCGTTCTTCACGATGAACGGCGTCATCTCCGTCGCCTTCTTCGTCTTCGTGCTGGCCGACGTGCTGTGATCGTCGGCCTGCTGCACCCCGGCGAGATGGGTGCAGCGGTCGGTCGTTGCCTGCAGGCGAATCGACACGAGGTGCTGTGGGCTTCGGACGGGCGCAGTTCTGCCAGCGGCGACCGCGCACGCACGTTTCGCGACGTGGGAACGGTTGGTGCGCTCGCAGCCGAGGCGGAGCTGATCCTCTCGATCTGCCCCCCTCATGCTGCGTTCGATGTCGCCCGTGAGGTGGAGGGCTTCGACGGCACGTATGTCGATGCCAACGCGGTCTCGCCGATGCGGGCTCGAGAGATCGCGGCTATTCACCCGCGGTTCGTAGACGGTGGCATCGTCGGCGGGCCACCCGAAGAGCCGGGGACGACGCTCTACCTCTCCGGCCCAGGTGCCGCTTCGGTGGCGGTGCTCTTCGTCGGCACGAACCTCGAGCCGCGCGTCGTTGCGAATGCGTCGGCGATCAAGATGACCTACGCCGCATGGTCGAAGGGCTCGGCGGCAATGCTGCTCGCGATCCGCGACGTCGCACGCCACTTCGGCGTCGAGGACGAATGGGAGCTCGCCGCGCCGGAACTGGCACAACGCTTGCCGCGCGCGGAACACGCAGCGGCGACGAAGGGCTGGCGCTGGGTCGGAGAGATGGAGGAGATCGCCGACACGTTCGCCGCGGCGGGGCAACCCGACGGCTTCCATCGCGCGGCGGCGCGGGTGTACCGGTCGTGATCCAGGCCCGCGCACTTGCGAAGCGTTACGGCGACCGACGCGTCTTCGCCGGCGTCGACCTCGCCGTTCCCGACGGCGGCTTCCTCCTCGTCACCGGGCCGAACGGTTCCGGCAAGACGACACTTCTGCGCGTGCTCGCCGGACTGGCTGCGCCGACTGCGGGCGAGCTGCAGCTGCCGCCGCGCCACACGATTGGCTACCTCGGACACGAGCCGCTCGTGTACCGCGAGCTGACGCCGCTCGAGAACCTCACACTGTTCGGGCGCCTCTACCGGCTGCCCGAGCGCGGCGAGCGGATCGGGATGCTGCTCGAGCGGTTCGGGCTCTGGGAGGTGCGGCACGAACGGGTCTCGACGTTCTCGCGTGGCATGCAGCAGCGGCTCGGTCTCTGCCGTGTGCTCCTGCACGAGCCGGCGCTTCTGTTGCTCGACGAGCCGTACAACGCGCTCGATGCGGAGGGCGCGACTCTCCTCGACGGCATTTTCGAGGAGCCGCGCACCATGATCGTCGCGACGCACGATCCGCAGCGCGTCGAGCGCCACGCGACGGAACGGCTGGCGTTCGCATGACGTACGCATCCGATGTCGCCGCGCTCGCGCGCAAGGACCTGCTGCTCGAACTGCGTGCGAAAGAAACGCTGCCGTCGATGCTCCTGTTCGTGATCGCGGCGCTGACGATCTTCCACTTCGCGTTGCCGGCGGGAACGAGTGACGTAGCCGCGCGCGGGCTGCTCTGGGCGGCGCTGATCTTCACTGCGCTGCTCGGCCTCACACGCGCATTCGTCGCCGAACGCGAGCAGAGCATGTTCGACGCGCTGATCCTGACGCCTGTCGATCGCAGTGCGATCTGGCTCGGCAAGGCGATCGCGGTTTTCGCGTTCCTGGTCACGGCGGAAGTGGTGGCGCTGCCGGCATTCGCCGCGTTCTTCCACGGGCTGAACGGGCGTACGGTGGCCGCCGTCGCGCTCGCGGACATCGGCATCTGCACTGTCGGCACCCTTTTCGGTGCGATGGCGGTCGCGGGGCGCGCCCGGGAGCTCCTCCTGCCGCTGCTCTTCCTCCCGATGGCGATTCCGATCGTCGTCGGCGGTGTCGGCGGCTTCCTCTGGTTCCTCGTGCTCTACGACGCGATCTTCGCCCTACTCAGCTGGGCGGCCTTCGAGTACGTCGTCTCAGAGGTCTGAGTCTACGATGAACGCATGAAATTGCCGGCCCTCGCTGCCGCCTGCACAGGCCTCTTCGGACTGGCGGTCGGCCTTGCGTTCTTCTACGCCCCTGCCGACGCCGACCAGGGCCTCTCGCAGCGCATCTTCTACTTCCACGTGCCGCTCGCGCTCACGTCCTACGCCTGCTTCGGCTGGGGAGCCTGGAAGGCGCTCAAGTACCTGCGCTCGCGTGACGAGCGCGCCGATCTCGAGAGCTACGTCGCGATCCATCAGGGCACGATCTTCGGAGCCTTGACGCTATTGACGGGCTCGATCTGGGCGCGCATCTCCTGGGGCGTCTGGTGGTCGTGGGGCGAGGACGAGCTCGTGCTCTTTCTCGTGCTCTTCCTCTTCTACTGCGCGTACTTCATGCTCCGCTACTCGGTCGACCCGGGTCCCGCACGCGCGAACATGAGTGCGGTGTACGCGCTGTTCGGGGTCGTGCTGATCCCGGTGTCGTTCCTCGCGATCAGGCTCTCGAAGCAGTTCATCCATCCGCAGGTCTTCAAGCTGAGCGGGCCGCAGATGACCGGCGCGCAGTTCCTGACGTTCTGCGTCTGCCTGGCCGCGATGCTGACGTTGTTCGCGACGCTGTATGCGATCGAACTGGCGGGCAAGCGACTCGACCGCTCGCTGCGCGAGCTGAAGGAGCTTTTGGCATGACCCAATCCGAGAAGTACACCGCCGCTGCCTACCTCGTCGTGTTTCTCGGCGTGCTCCTCTACGTCGTGATCATCGCGGCGAAGTTGCAGCGCTTGCAGCGTGAGGTAGAGCAGCTCGTCGCGCTTGTCAAAGAGAAGCGCGATGGTTGAGGTGTTCTTCTGGCCGGCCCTGCTCGGCTACGGCGAGGCAGCGCTCGCGTACACGACCGTGCGCACCTCGCGCGCGGCCACGTGGGGCGTGCGGCTCGGCTGGCTCGCACAGACGGCGCTCCTCGTCGCGCAGGCCGTTCGCTCCGACGGGTTTCCCTGGTCGACGTGGGCCGGCTCGCTCAACCTCTTCGTCTGGTTCGTCGTCGGCGCGTACCTGATCTGGGGCTGCCGGCCACGGTTCCGCCTGCTCGGGCTGAGCGTCATGCCGCTGGCCGTCGCGCTGTTCGTCGTCGCGCGCGTCGGCGGTGGCACCGGCGCGGGCTCGCACTCCGACTACGGCAACCTCTTCTTGATCCTCCACGTCGGCTTTGCGCTGGCGGCGTTCGCGGGCTTCACGCTCGCGGCCGGCCTTGCCGGTCTCTACCTCTGGGTTGAGCGGCGCCTGAAGCGGCGCGCAGCGGACATCCTGCGCCTGCGTTTGCCACCACTCGCCTCGCTCGAGCGCCTGACCTGGCGGACGATCCTCGTTTCGCTGCCGTTGCTCACACTCGCCCTCGCGATCGGCATCGTGCGCCAGCAGCGTGAAGGCGGCCGGTTCGACGCGCTCGAGGCGGTGACGCTTCTGACCTGGCTCGTCTACGGTGCGTTCCTTGCACTGCGGCCAACCGGACGACGCGCCGCGTACCTTGCCCTCGGCGGATTCGTGCTCGTGATCGTCGCTCGGCTCGCACTTGCGGGGAGCCACTTCTCATGACGCTGACGCTGATCGGGCTCTCGCACCACGTCGCTCCGGTCGAGCTGCGCGAGCGCGTGACGCTCGGCCTCCCCGCAGCGTCCGCGCTCGCTTCCTCGCTCGGAGATGCGATCTGTCTCTCGACCTGCAACCGCACCGAGCTGTACTTCGAGGGCGTCGACGAGCGCGAGGCGGTCGCGGCGCTGCAGGAGCTCGCAGGCGAGCCGCTCGAGGGCGTGCTCTACCGCCTGCACGAGGATGCAGCCGCACTGCACCTCTTCCGCGTTGCCGCCGGGCTCGACTCGCTCGTCCCGGGCGAGGGCGAGATCCTTGGGCAAGTGCGCGACGCCTACGAATCGGCTCGCCCTGGTGCGTTGCTCGATCGCGTGTTCCGGCAGGCACTCGGTGTCGGCAAGCGCGTGCGCAGCGAGACCGCGATCGGCGAAAGCCCCGCTTCAGTCTCGTCGGCCGCGGGCGCGCTCGCCGCGCAGGTCTTCGGCGATCTGACAGGCAGGCGCGTGATGTTGATCGGCGCCGGTCGCATCGGCGAGCTCGCGGCTGCCAACCTGGCGTCGCGCGGCGCGCAGATCGCGTACGTCGCGAACCGCACCGTCGACACCGCGCACGACCTTGCGCACCGCTTCGGCGGCGAAGCGGTCGCGCTGAGGGACATCACCTCGCGGCTCGGGGACGTCGACGTTGTCGTCTCGTCGACGAGCGCACCGGAGACGGTTCTGCAGGCCGGTGACGTGCCGGCGAAGCGACGTACACCGCTGTTCTTCATCGACATTGCAGTGCCGCGTGACCTCGACGCTGCAATCGGCAAGCTCGACGGGTGCTTCCTCTACGACATCGACGACCTCGAGGCGGTTGTCGCCGAGACGCTTTCGGGCCGACGCTCCGAAGCGGCGCGCGCCGAGCAGCTCGTCGCCGAGGAGGCCGAACGCTTCCGGTCGTGGCGCGCTTCGCTCGACGTCGTACCGGCGATCGCGTCGCTTCGGGCGCGTGCCGAGGAGATCCGCACCGCCGAGCTCGCGAAGGTCGATGGACGGATGAGCGCCGACGAGCGCAGGACGCTCGAGTCGGTGACGTCGCAGATCTTGAACAAGCTCTTGCATTTGCCGACAATTCGGATGAAGGAGGCCGCGGTCAGCGCCGACGGGGCCGCCTATGCAGACGCCGTCCGCCATTTGTTCGGTCTCGAAGAGGAGAAGAAGCGGTGACACCTGACAACGAAAGGCGGATCGAGCGCCCTCTGCCGGTGGTGGCACCCTCGGCGTTCATGCGGATCAAGTTCGGCCATCCGTCGTGCGGGCGCAGCAAGCGTGTTGGGAGGTCGGGCTGTGCTCGTTCGCATCGGGTCTCGCGGATCTAGGCTCGCGCTCACGCAGGCGGAGCAGGCCGCCGCCCTGCTGCGCGCGCCCGGCATCGAGATCGCGTTCGTCCCGATCACGACCGCCGGCGACAGGGATCGCACAAGCCCGTTCGGGCAGATCGGCGCGCGGGGCGTCTTCGTGAAGGAGATCGAGGAGGCGTTGCTTGCCGGTCGCATCGATGTCGCCGTGCACTCGGCGAAGGACATGACCTCCGACGACACAGAGGGGCTGTCGGTGGGGGCCTATCTCGAGCGCGACGATCCGCGAGACGCTCTCGTGGGTGCGACGGAGTTGCGCCCGGGCATGCGCATCGGCACCGCCTCGGTGCGTCGCCGCGCGCAGCTCCTTGCCGCCGATCCGACGATCTCGGTCGAGCCGATGCGCGGCAACGTCGAGACGCGGCTGCGCAAGATGCGCGAGCGTGGGCTCGACGCGATCGTTCTCGCCTCGTGCGGACTCGACCGCCTCGGGCTCGCCGACGAGATCGGCCTGCGACTCGATCCTGACCTGATGCTGCCCGAGGCTGCGCAGGGCGCGCTCGCGTTGCAGGTACGGGCCGGGGAGGAAGAGCTCGTTGCGCGGGCGGATCACGCGGAGACGCGTCGCCGCGTCGAGCCGGAGCGTGCGTGCGTCGCGTTGATCGGCGCGGGCTGTCTCGCGCCGGTGGCTGCGCATCACGACGGCACGACGCTGCACGCGCTGATCGCCGACGAGGACGGGGCGTGGGTCGAGCGCCGCAGCGGCCACGATCCGATCGCTCTGGCGGACGAGCTCGCCGGCGTAGTCGCAGCACGATGAAGGTGATCGTCACGCGGCCGCGGGCACAGGCGCGCCCGCTCGTCGCGGCACTGGAGGCGATCGGCGCCGAGGTGGTCGAGTGCCCCCTGATCGAGATCGAGCACACCTCCGACGATCCGATCGACGGTGCGGGCTACGACTGGCTGATCGTCACAAGCCCGAACGGCGCTGACGAGGTGGCGCGGCGCGGCTTCAACCTGCCGCGGATCGCAGCCGTCGGGCCTGGCACTGCCGAAGCACTGCGCGAGCACGGGATCGAAGCCGCGTTCGTGCCCATCGAGTCGTCGCAGGACGGTCTGTTGCGTGAGTTCCCGCGGCCCGCTGGCCGCGTGCTCTTCGCCGCGGCGGAGGGCGCGCGCAGACGAGCGATCGACGAACTGGAGGCCGACTTCGTCCCGCTCTACCGGACGCGGCTCCTGAGGCCCGAACCGCCGGCCGGCGACGTCGTCGTGCTCGCGTCAGGCTCGGCCGCTCGCGCGTATGCAGCCGTCGGCGGCGTGGCGCCCGCGGTGAGCATCGGGCCGGAGACCTCGCGCGTCGCCGAATCGGTCGGGCTCGAGGTCCTCGGCGAGGCGCCGACACACGATCTCCCTGGGCTCGTCGCCGCTGTGCGCGATCTGATGAAGTCCCACCATGAGACGTAGGCTCGACGGAGTCGACCGAAGATGACAGGCACGATCACCTTCCTGACGGACTTTGGCCTTGAGGACGACTTCGTCGGAACCTGCCACGGCGTCATCGCGCGCATAACGCCCGACGCGCGCGTGATCGACATCACCCACGGCATCCCGCCGCAGGCGATCTTGCAAGGGGCGCTCGTTCTGCGCAGCACGATCAAGTACATGCCGCTCGGCGTTCACCTCGCGGTCGTCGACCCGGGAGTCGGCAGTCGCCGGCGTGCGATCGCCGTGCGCACCTCCGACGGCCGCTCGTTCGTCGGTCCCGACAACGGCCTCTTGATGCTCGCGGCAGACGAGCTCGGCGTCGAGGCGGCACACGAGCTTGCCGACGAGCGTTACCGCCTGCCGGAGGTGTCGCGCACGTTCCATGCGCGCGATGTGTTCGCGCCGGCTGCCGCTCACCTTGCGGCCGGCATCGCGATCGATCAACTTGGCCCGTCGATCGCTCCGGCCGAGCTCGTGCGCATCGACGTGCCTGAACCGAGCCTCGGTAAGTCGCAGATCTCCGCCACCGTTGTCGGCGTCGATCGCTTCGGCAACGTCTCCACCAACATGCGCGACGACCACATCACGAACCTCGGCGTTGCGCGCGGCGATCGCGTCGAAGTCAGGCTGACGTTCGAGCGGTATTACGCGACGCTCGCGGATACGTTCGCAGATGCAACCGCCGGCGAGCTGATCCTCTACGAAGATTCCTACGGCCTCATTACGCTCGCGATCAGCAACGGCAATGCCGCAAGGCTCACCGGCGTCGGCGTCGGCGACGAGCTGCGCATCGCGCTCGTATGACGATCGGCCAGAGCTTCGCTCGGCTGGTGACGGACGTGGTTGTCCGCGCGCCGTTTCTCTGGCGGCTCTTTCGTCGGCGCATGACGCGGAACTTCGACCAGCTCGCGCCGGAATGGGATGCGACCCGCGTCAGCCGGGAGCGTCTGACCCCGATGATCGCCGCGCTCGATGCGATCGGCCCACCGGCGCATGCTCTCGACGTCGGCACGGGCACGGGGGCCGTCGCGCGCCTGATCACCGAGCGCTGGCCGGACGCCGAGGTGACGGGCGTCGACGTCTCTCCGGGGATGATCGCGGAGGCGCGACGCCTCGGGCAGCAGCGCTACGACGTCGGCGATGCCTCTGCGCTCCCCTACGGCGACGCGACCTTCGACCTCGTGACGTTGAACAACATGATCCCGTTCTTCGATGAGCTGGCCCGCGTCACGGCCCAGGGGGGCTACGTCGCGATCGCCTACAGCATGGGGGCGAAGACCCCGATCTGGGTGCCGCTCGAACGTGTTCGCGACGAGTTGCAACGGCGGGGGTTTCTGCACGTCGCGGACTTCGAGGCGGGCACCGGCGTTGCGTTGCTCGCTCGGCGTGCGTAGTTACACTGGCCGCGCTGCGTTCCTGGGGCCAGGTAGCTCAGTTGGTAGAGCACACGGCTGAAAACCGTGGTGTCGCCGGTTCAAGTCCGGCCCTGGCCATTCGTTGTGACAACCCCTTCTCGTATCGCTGATCCGGGCCTCGCTCCGGAAGGGCACCGGCGGATCGAGTGGGCCCGCCGCCACATGCCGGTTCTCGCCGCGTTCCGCGAGCGGCTCGGAGACGGTGCCCTCGCGGGACGGAAGCTCGCCGTCGTCGTGCACCTCGAGGCGAAGACCGCCTGTCTCGTCCTCGCGTTGCAGGAGGCGGGCGCGCAGGTCGTCGCCGCCGGCAGCAATCCTCTCTCGACGCAGGACGCGGTCTGTGCAGCGCTCGTCGAGCGCGGAGTCGAGGTACATGCTCGGCACGGCGTCTCGCCGGCCGAATTCACCGATGATTTGCTTGCGGTCGCCGAGACCGGGCCAGAGCTCGTGATCGACGATGGCCTGGAGCTCACCCGCCGTACTGCGGAGCACCGCCCTGATCTGTACGCGCTGCTGCAAGGCGTCAGCGAGGAGACGACGACGGGCGTCGCGCGACTTCGTGCGCTCGAGGCCGAGGGCCGTCTGCCGTTCCCGGCGATCGCCGCCAACGACGCGAAGTGCAAGCACATGTTCGACAACCCGTACGGCACCGGTCAGACGACGCTCACTGCGCTGCTTGCGCTCACGAACGTTCTCGCCGCCGGTCGCGAGTTCTGCATCGTCGGCTACGGCTGGGTCGGCAAGGGACTCGCGCGTGCCGCCGACGGTCTCGGCGGCCGCGTCACGGTCGTGGAGCTCGATCCCGTACGCGCGCTCACGGCGCACATGGACGGCTACCGCGTTGCTCCGCTCGCGAACGCACTACCCGACGCGGACGTCGTGATCACGGCAACCGGGTTGATCGAAGCAATCGCTGCCGACGCGTTCCCGTACCTGAAGGACGGCGTCCTGCTCGCGAACGCTGGCCATCACGACCGTGAGATCGACGTGCCGGCGCTCGCCGAGCGGGCCGACGAGGTGATCGATGCGCGCCCCAAGGTCAAGACCTACCTCCTCGGAGACCGGAGTGTGAACGTGCTCGTCGACGGCGCCCTCGTCAACATCGCCGGGCTCGACGGCAACCCGATCGAGATCATGGATCTGTCGTTCTCTGTGCAAGCCCTGTCGGTGCACCTGCTTGCCTCGGGCGGCGTTCCGCCCGGCCTCAACCGCTTCCCCGACGAGCTCGACGACCTGATCGCCCGGACGAAGCTCGCGACGCTCGGCATCGAACTGGACGACCCTACCGAGGCGCAGCTGAAGTTCCGCGCCTCCTGGGCGGTCTAGGCTCCTCCTGATGTCTGCAGTGGAAACTGTTCGGCCCGTCGCGATCATCGGCGCGGGCCTCGACCTCGGCGCGGGGCGTCGTGGTGTCGACATGGGCCCCTCGGCGATCCGCTACGCCGGCCTCGAGTCGCGAATCCGCGCGCTCGGTCGCGAGGTCGCCGACTGGGGCGACGTGCGCTCACCGGTGCCGGAGGCGACCGAAGAAGGCGACGTGACCTGTCGGTATCTCGCACCGATCAAGCAGGCGTGCGAGAAGGTCGGCGCCCTCGTCGCGGACGCGGTCGAACAGGGATTCGTGCCGCTCGTTCTCGGAGGTGACCACTCGATTGCGATGGGCACACTCGGTGGGATGGCGAAGGCGCGTGGCGCCGGCGCGGCTCTCTGGATCGACGCGCACGGCGATCTCAATCGTCCGAGTACCTCCCCGAGCGGCAACGTCCACGGGATGCCGCTTGCCGCCGCGCTCGGCGTCGCAGGCGATGCCTTTGCGAGCGACGTCTATCCGACGCCGTCAGTGACGCGCGCCGCGCTGATCGGGATTCGCTCGCTCGACCCGGGCGAGCGAGCGTTGATCGGCGAGCTCGACATCCGTGTCTACACGATGAACGAGGTCGACCGGCTCGGCATGGAGCGGGTGGTCGAGGAATCACTCGAGTTTCTCGCCGATGCGCCGTTCCTTCACCTCAGTCTCGATCTCGACGCGGTCGACCCGATGTTCGCGCCGGGTGTCGGCACGCCGGTGCGCGGCGGGCTCTCCTACCGCGAGGCGCACCTTGCGATGGAGCTGCTCGCGGAGTCGAACCGTGTCGACTCGCTCGAGGTCGTCGAGGTGAATCCGATTCTCGACCGCGAGAACGAGACCGGGACGCTCGCGGTAGAGCTCGTTGCAAGCGCCCTCGGCGCGCGCATTCTTTAGGACGAGGTCTCATCGCGCGTCACCGGCTGCGCGGTGGCGGACCGTTCGCGCTCGACCTCGTCGCCGATTCCGGACGGCTCGTAATAGACGGTGCCGGCGAGGCGCTCTGGCAGGCAGTCCACCTCGAAGCCCGCTTCGTTCGCATGCGGATAGATGTAGCCCTCGCCGCGGCCGAGCTTTTTCGCGCCGGCGTAGGCAGCCGAGCGCAACGCCGCAGGCGGCATCAGGTGTCCGTGCTCACGCACATCCTGTGTCGCTTTCCCGATCGCCACATACGACGCATTCGATTTCGGTGCGCGCGCAAGGTAGATCGCGGCCTGCGCGAGATTGAGTCGCGCCTCCGGCAGCCCGACGTGCTCGACCGCCTGCGCCGCCGCGACCGCGACAAGCAGTGCCTGCGGGTCGGCGTTGCCGATGTCCTCGGACGCGAGCACGATCATCCGCCGCACGATGAAGCGTGCGTCTTCGCCGCCTTCGAGCATGGCTGCGAGGTAGTAGACGGATGCCTGCACGTCACCCGCGCGCGTCGACTTGATCCACGCGGAGATGAAGTCGTAGTGGCGGTCGCCGCCCTTGTCGTAGGCAAGCGGCCGCTTCCGCGCGGCGTCGTCGACGTGGCGCTCCTCGAGCGTGACGCCCTCAGCGCGCGCAGTTTCGACCGACAGCTCGAGGATGTTGAGCGCGTTGCGCGCGTCGCCGCCGGCTCGGCCTGCGATCAACTCCTCGATCGGCTCCGATACCTCGGACTCCAGTTCGGCAGCGCCGCGGCGAACGACGTCGATCAGCGTCTCGATCGAATGAGGCTCGAGCTCGTAGACCTGTGCGCGTGAAAGCAACGCCGAGTTCACCTCGAAGTACGGGTTCTCGGTCGTCGCACCGATCAACGTCACGAGCCCCTCTTCCACCCCAGGCAGCAGTGCGTCTTGCTGGGCTTTGTTGAAACGGTGGATCTCGTCCAGGAAAAGGATCGTGCGGCGGCTGCTCGTGCCGAGCCGCTCGCGCGCCTGCTTGAGCACCTCGCGCACGTTCGCGACCGTCGCTTGCACCGCGGAGAGCTCCTCGAACTCCGCGCCCGTCGTGTGCGCCACGATGCGCGCCAGGGTCGTCTTGCCCGAGCCCGGCGGGCCGTAGAGGATCATCGACGGAACGCGGTCCTGCTCGATCGCGAGGCGGAGCGCACGCCCCGGCCCGACCACGTGCTCCTGACCGACGAAGTCATCGAGCGTCGAGGGGCGAAGGCGCTGCGCAAGAGGTGCGGAGGCGCCGAGACGGCGGCCCGCGGCCTCGGAAAAGAGGTCACTCACGCCGAAAGTATGCTCTTGGTTCGATGAGCGAGGCGAGCGAGATCTGGGGGCAGGGAACCTACGAGCGCCTGGCCGCGCGCTTGGCGCCGGTTCAGGACGAGCTCGTCGGCCTGCTGGAGATCACCAAGGGCGAACGGGTGCTCGACGTCGCGACCGGCACCGGTGAGGTGGCGGTGCGGGCCGCGCGCGCCGGCGGGATCGTCACCGGCATCGACATCGCCGAGCCGATGCTCGCAAAGGCACGGGAGCGCGCGAAGGAGGAGGGTTCCGAGATTTCGTTCGACCTCGGCGACGCCGAGTACCTCCCGTATGAGGATGCGTGCTTCGACGTCGTCGTCTCGAACTTCGGACTCGTCATGGCTCCCGATCACGCGAACGTGGCGTCGGAGCTCGCCCGGGTCGCATGCCCGGGGGCTCGGCTCGGCTTCAGCGCGTGGAAGCCGAACCCGAAGCTCGGCGAGCTCTACCGCCGCTTCACCGAGGAGCCGCTCGAGGGACGTGAGGTCTACGAGTGGGGCCGCGAGGACCACGTCGAGGACATGCTCGGCGACGACTTCGAGCTCGAGTACGAGGACGGCACCCTTTGGCTCGAGGCGGAGTCGGGTGAGGAGCTCTGGAAGCTCTTCTCGGAGTCCGCGCCACCGGTCGTTGCGCTCGTCAAGCAGCTCGACGAGCAGAAGCGCGAGGAGTTCCACCGCGCGTTCGTCGAGTTCTACGAGAGCTATGCGACGACCGACGGCGGCATCCGGGCGCCGCGCCGCTACCTGCTCGTCCTCGGCCGCCGGAAATGAGCGAGGTCGCTGACCTACTCAGCGGGTTGATTCGCCTTGACACGACGAACCCGCCCGGTAACGAGACGCTTGCGGCGGAGCTTCTGCGTGACTACCTCGAATCCGCGGGCGTCGAGTGCCGGCTGTACGCGCGTGTGCCCGAGCGCGCGAACCTCGTTGCTCGCATTCCGGGGCGCGGCTCAGGCCCGACGCTCGCGCTGCTCTCGCACACCGACGTCGTGCTCGCCGACGCGAGTGAGTGGGAACGCGATCCGTTCGGAGGCGAGCTTGTCTGCGACACGATCTGGGGCCGCGGCGCGCTCGACATGAAGGGCGAGGTGGCCGCCACGGCCGTCGCGCTCGCGACGCTCGCGCGCGAAGGCTGGCGCGGCGACGGCGATCTGATCTTCGTCGCGGCTGCTGACGAGGAGGTCGGCGCCGGCTTCGGCCTGCAGTGGCTCGTCGAGGAGCATCCCGATGCAGTTCGTGCGGACTTCTCGCTCAACGAGGGCGCCGGCGACCGCGTGGAGCTCGGCGGCAAGGTGCTCTACCTCTGCGCCACCGCCGAGAAGATGAGCTCGCCGTTCGTTCTACGCGTGCATGGGCGGAGTGGCCATGGGGCGATGCCGAGCATCGCCGACAACGCACTCGTCAAGGCAGCGCCGCTGATCGCGCGTCTCGGCGCGTTCGAAGTGGAGCCGCGACTGATTCCCGAGGTCGAGGGGTTCCTCGCCGCTCTGCTCGGCGAGGTCCCGCCTGCACCGGACGCACTAGCGCGAGCCTGCGAGATCGCGCCGCTCGCCGGCGAGCTGATCGAGCCGCTGCTCGGGATGACCGTCGCGCCGACGAAGGCGCACGCCTCGGACAAGCGCAACGTCATTCCGGCGCTCTGCGAGATCACGGTCGACACGCGGCTCCTCCCGGGCCAGACACCTGAGGAGGCCGAGGCGACGATCCGCGCCTGGCTTGGTGACGGCGACTATGACCTCGTGAACACCGAGCGTTTCGGGGGCACGCGGTCGCCGATCGACGGGCCGCTCTGGGATGCGGTTCAGTCGTTCGTCGAGACGGAAGAGCCCGGCGCAGCGGCGGCGCCGATCTGCGTCGCGGGCTTCACCGACTCGCACTGGATGCGCGAGGCGTTCGGCACGGTCGCCTATGGCTTCTTCCCGTCGCGCGCCATGGACTCCGAGACCGCCGCTCGCTTGATCCACTCCGCGAACGAGCGCGTGCCGGTCTCCGACCTCGAGCTCGGCGTGCGCTTCATGCGGCACGCGGCACAGACCGTCTGCGGCTGAGCGTGCTCGAACTGTACGAAGCGGACGGCGCGTTCGAGGCGCTCGAGGCGTACCTTGCCGAGGAACTGCACGAGGGGCTCGTCGCAGATGTGTATCTCGGCTACGGGCTCGGCGAGCCGTTGCGCCGCGAGCCGTGGCCCGCGCCGCCGGAGCCGTGCCCGCTGCCGCTCCTCGCCGCGCAGATCCGACCAAGTAACAGTCTGTTACAAGCTCGTTCGAACGGCGGCAAGGTCAGGAACGACGCAAGTAACAGTCTGTTACAAGCATCGTTCGCGCTCGGGGAATGGGAGGCGACGTGGGCGCCGGAGGACTACGCCGCAGCGGTCGACGAGGTGCGCGCGGCGATTGCGCGCGGAGACGTCTACCAGGTAAACCTGGTGCAGCATCTTTCGGCACCGTTTGCCGGTAGCCCGTACGCGCTGGCGGCTGCGCTCGCCCCGCTGCGCCCGCTCCACTCGAGGCCGCTCATCGCTGACGGCTGGGCAATCGTCTCTGCGTCGCCTGAGCTCTTTCTCGCACGGCGCGGTGACCGGCTGGTCACGATGCCGATCAAGGGAACGCGGCCGATCGGGGAGGACGTCGACGATGCGAAGGACGCGGCCGAGCACGTGATGATCGTCGACCTCGAACGCAACGACCTTTCGCGCGTGTGCGAGATCGGTTCGATCCGCTGGCCGGAGTTGATGACGCAACACGAGCTTGCCGGCGTGACGCATCTCGTTTCGACCGTCGAAGGGCGTGTGCGTGGCGACGCGACGCTCGCCGACATCTTGCGCGCGACGTTCCCCGGCGGTTCGATCACAGGGGCGCCGAAGATCTCCGCGCTCGATCACATCGCACGCCTTGAGCCGGTCGGGCGCGGCGCCTCGATGGGCGCGCTCGGGACGTTCCACGCAAACGGCGATTTCGAGCTTGCGCTGACGATTCGCACCTTCGCCGTTGCGGAGGGCCGCGCGCATCTCTGGGTCGGCGGCGGGATCGTCTGGGACTCCTACCCCGAGGCGGAGATCGAGGAGTCGTGGGTGAAGGCGCGGCCGCTGCTAGCCGCGGTGGGGGGCCTGGTCCGGGCGTGAAGTTGCTTGCGGTCGCAGTTGAAGGGCGCGGGCTCGTCGATCCGGCGGAGCCGGTCTTCCGCGCCGACGACGAGGCGCTGCTCCGTGGCAGCGCGGCCTTCGAGACGCTACCGGTCTACGGTGGCGAGCCATTCGAGCTCGGCCGCCACCTCGATCGATTGCGCGGCTCATTGCCGACGCTCGGCCTCGCACCGCTCGACGCCGGGTCTGCCGAGTCGCTCGTGGAGCTGTTGGTTGCGGAGGTTGGCGGCGACTTCGTTCTCCGCCTCTATCGCACCGAAGCGGCGTTCGTTGCGACCGCCGCGCCGATCCCGGCCGGAATCGACGACTTGCGCGCGCGGGGCCTCCGGATGCACGTGATCGAGACGGGGCTCCCAGCAGCCCTCGTTGCCGGAGCGAAGGCGACGAGCTACGCGCTTGCGCTCGCCGCGCTGCGTGAGGCAGAGCGCAACGGGCGCGACGACGCTCTGTTCGTCGCGGACGGGATCGTGCTCGAGGCGCCGATGTCGAACATCTGGTGGCGGCGGGGCGATGTCCTGTCGACGCCGGCGACCGGGCCCGGCGTCCTACCCGGCGTGACGCGTGCAGTCACGCGCGAGCTGGCCGTTGCGGCGGGCCTCGAGGTGCGCGAGGACCGGTACCCGCTGACAGAGCTCGCAGGCGCGGAGGAGGTCTTCACGACGTCTTCGGTTCGCGAGGTGATGCCTGTCGTTTCGATCGACGACGCAGTCGTCGGCGACGGCCGGCCGGGACCGGTCGCAGCGCGGCTGCAAGAGGCACTCCGGCTACGCTCCCGGCGGTGACCGAGAGGGTCAGGCTCGGTGGGATGGCGCTCGCAAACGGCGTGCTCGTGCACGGCCCGCGGGCCTGGGCGTGCGCCGTGCGCACCGCCGACGGCGAGCTGAAGGTCTTCGCGCGGCGCAAGCGCTTCCGCGCAGCAGACGTTCGCAATCCGCTCCTCCGCGGTCCCGCCCGGATCGGCGAGGTCTTTGCGTTGCTGCCGCAGGTCAAGCGTGCGCTGCCCGAAGCGGAGCTCCCGATGGAGCGCCCGCGCGTGCTCGCGTCGATGGTGGGAAGCGCGGCGGTCCTGCGCGCCCTGCGCAACTCGGGGCTACGCCCGCTCACCCGCGAGCTCTTCACCGGCCTGCTCTCGATCGCACCCGCGGCTCTTGCGTTGCGTGGCGGCGACCTTGCCGCCTACCACGGCGCCGAGCACGTTTCGATCGGAACCTACGAGCACGGGGAGTCGCGGCCGAAGGAGCATGAGCGCTGCGGCTCGCATCTGATCGGCCCGCTGCTCCTGACGAGCGCCGCAGGGAACCTGATCGCCGAGCAGGCGCCGCGACGGTTCCGCCCGGCCGCGAAGCTCGCAGCGACGATCGGCTCGCTCGCGGCGTCAGTCGAGATCTTCAACTGGATGACGCGCAATTCCGAGCATCCGATCTCGCGCGCGCTCGCGAAGCCGGGTCACGAACTGCAACATCGGCTCGGCACGCGCGAGCCGTCGGCCGAGCAGCTCGAGGTCGCCGAGGCTGCACTGCGCGCCTGTCTGGAGCTCGAAGCGTGACGTCGACGCACAAGCGGCTCGATCCGTCGATCTTCGATCTGCCGGTCGAGAAGATGCGAGCCGGCTGGTACACCGACGCGTACTTCAACCACACGCGAGCGACGCTGATCGAAGACGGCCGCCACCCCAACGTCGTCATGCAGGTGTTCCAGAAGCGGCACGCCTACCTCGGGGGGATGGACGAGGCGATCGCGATCCTCAAGCTCTGCGCGGACACGTTCTCCGACCTGACGGTGCACGCGCTCTACGACGGCGACTCGATCGAGCCGTACGAGCCGGTGCTGACGATCGAAGGCGACTACACCGCGTTCGCGCATCTCGAGACCGTCTACCTCGGCACGCTGTCGCGGCGCACGTTGATCACGACGAACACCGTCAACGTTCTGCGCGCGGCGAACGGCAAGCCGGTGATCTTCATGGCGGCGCGGCACGATCATCACCGCGTCCAGACCGGAGACGGCTACTCCGCGTACGTCGCCGGCCAGATCGTCGGCGCGCCGATCGGCGTCACGACCGACGAGCAGGCGTCGTGGTGGGGCGGCACCGGGCTCGGCACCGTGCCGCACTCGCTGATCGCCTCCTACGGTGGCGACACAGTCGCTGCCGCGAAGCATTTCGCTGAGTGGGCGCCCGACGACATGAACGTGACCGTGCTCGTCGATTTCGAGAACGACTCGATTCGCACGGCGCTCGACGTTGCGCGCGCTCTCGGACCACGCCTTTGGGGCGTCCGACTCGACACCTCGGAAGCACTTGTCGACCGTTCGCTCTGGGAAGAGCTGGGCGACTTCAAGCCGACGGGCGTCAACCCACGCCTCGTCTGGAAGGTGCGTGAGGCACTCGACGGCGAAGGCTTCAACGCGGTACGCATCGTCGTCTCCGGCGGCTTCACGGTCGGGAAGATCGTCGAGTTCGAAGAAAGCGATGTGCCCGTCGACGCCTACGGCATCGGCTCGTCGCTGATTCGCGGCTCGAACGACTTCACCGCGGACATCGTCATGACCGACGGCACGCCGTCGGCGAAGGTCGGCCGTCGTTACCGAACGAGCCAGCGGCTCGAGCTCGTCACGTGAGCCGCGTCCTCTGGGACGTCGACACGCAGTTCGACTTCATCTTCCCGGGGGGGAAGCTGTATGTGACCGGTGCCGAGCAGGTGCTGCCGGCGATGGGCCGTCTGGTCGAGGCTGCACGGCGTGCCGGCATTCCGCACGTCGCGAGCGCCGACGACCACGAGCTGAGCGATCCGGAGATCTCGACCGACCCCGATTTCGTCACCCTTTGGCCGCCGCACTGCCTGCGCGGCACGCCGGGCGCGATGCGCGCGCCCGAGACCCAGCAGGCCGACCCCGTCGTGCTGGGCGAGACCGCGGTCGACCCCTCATGGCTCCGTGGGCGCGAGTTTCTCTTGCTGAAGAAGGCCTACGATCCGTTCACGAACCCGAACGCGGACCGGCTGCTCGCCTACCTCGATCCGCAAGAGATCGTGCTCTTCGGCGTCGCCACTGATGTGTGCAATGACGCAGCGATCAGGGGCCTCCTTGCCCGGGGCCGGGAAGTGACCTTCGTGGAGGACGCATCCCGCGGGCTGGATGAGGCACGCACCGCGGCCTGCGTTGCCGCGTGGCGCGACGGCGGTGTGCGTTTTGCCACGACCGACGAGGTGGTCGCTGGGCTTTAGGCCCGGTTGCCTCCTGCCGATGGGAATCAGAATGCCGCTCGCCTTCAACATTTCGAAGTTCATCTCGGATTTCGTCCTGACCTGGATCCCGGTCATGTTCTTTCTCTTGATGTGCGTCGTCGTCTGGCTGCTCTGGAAGACGGTGAAGCTGATGCCGCGCGTCAAGCCGATGGAGATCACACCGGGCTCGGCGTCTGCCGTCACGTGGGCCGACGTCGCTGGGCTCGACGAGGCGAAGGAAGAGCTGCAGGAGATCGTCGACTTTCTGCGCGACCCGGACCGCTTCGAAGCCCTCGGCGCGCGCGTTCCGAAAGGCATCCTCTTCCACGGCCCGCCGGGCACCGGTAAGACGCTCGCCGCGAAGGCCGTCGCGAACGAATCCGGCGCGCGCTTCTACGCGCAGAGCGCATCGGCGTTCGTCGAGATGTTCGCCGGCCTCGGTGCCGCACGCATCCGCAAGCTTTTCGAGGAAGCGCGCAAGAACGCGCCGTCGATCGTGTTCATCGACGAGCTCGACGCCGTCGGTATGGCACGAAGCGGCAGCGGCTTCAACCGCGAACAGGATCAGACGCTCAACCAGCTGCTGGTCGAGCTGGACGGCTTCGGCCCGCGCGACCAGGTGGTCGTGATGGGCGCGTCCAACCGCCTGCAGGACCTCGATCCTGCGTTGCTGCGTCCCGGCCGCTTCGATCGGCAGGTGCTGATCAACCCGCCCGACCTGAAGGGCCGCCGCGCGATCCTCGTCGTGCATACCCGCGGCAAGCCTCTCGACGAGGACGTCGACCTCGACACCGTTGCGCGCCAGACCGCGGGCCTGACCGGCGCCGACCTGCAGAACATCTGCAACGAGGCTGCGATTGCCGCGGGCCGCAACGGACGCGCGACGCTCACCCAGGCAGATTTCGACTATGCGCTCGAGCGGGTTGTGGCCGGCTTGCAGCAGCGGCGCGTCGTCACCGACAAGGAGAAGCGCATCCTCGCCTATCACGAAGGTGGTCACGCGTTGATGTCGCACCTCGTAGGTAACGCGCCCGAGAAGGCGACGATCATCGCGCGCGGTACTGCACTCGGCTACGTCCTGCATCTGCCGGAGGAGGAGCGCTACCTCGAGACGCGCGAAGAGCTGCTCGACTGGATGGTGATGGCGCTGTCCGGCCGCGCCGCCGAGCAGATCGTGTTCGGTCGCGTCACGAACGGCGCCGCGAACGATCTCGAGAAGGTGACGCAGGTCGCGCGTGCCATGGTCTTCGAGTGGGGCATGGGCGAGTCGGTGACCTCGCGCACGATGCGCGCCGACAATTACGCGCTGTCCGAGGAGACGAAACGACTCCGCGACAGCGAGCAGGCGCTCCTCACCGACGCGGCCTACGCTGACGCTCTTCGTCTGCTCGCGAAGCACCGGGCCTCGCTCGATCGCATCGCGACGGCCCTGCTCGAGAAGGAAACGCTCGACCGCGACGAGCTCGCCGGCCTCTTTACGGACATCGAGCCCGAGTCGCGCTCCTCGGATTCGGTCGGCACGGTGCGCGCGCTCGGCGCCAACCCGACGGGGTAGGTTCTTCGCCCATGAAGCCCGACTGGCCGCTCGAGACGGAGCGCCTGATTTTGCGCCCGTTTGAGGAAGGTGATCTCGGCGCGCTCTACAAGATCTATTCGGACCCAGAGGTCTCGCGCTGGCTCTACCACGAGCCTCGCAGCCTGGACGAGACGCGCGAGCTCCTCGGCCGGAAGATCGCAGTCGACCGGTTCACGGCCGTGGATCAATGGATCAGCGCCGCGGTTATCGAGCGGGAGAGTCGGCAGTTCGTCGGCGACACGGTCCTGCACTGGGTGAGCGACGAGCACAAGACCGGCGAGATCGGGTTCAGCTTCGATCCCGCCTTCCAGGGCCGCGGCTACGCGACCGAGGCCGCGCGCCCGCTCATCGACTTCGGCTTCGGGGGGATGGGCTTCCACCGCATGGTCGGCCGCCTCGAGGCACGCAACACCGCCTCAGCCCGTGTGCTCGAGAAGCTCGGGATGCGGCGCGAGGCGCTGCTGGTCGAGAACGAGTGGGTCAAGGGCGAATGGCAGAGCGAGCTCGTCTACGCAATCCTTGAGCACGAATGGCGCTGAACTTGCATCACCTCGGGATCGCGGTCGAGGACCTGGACGCGGCGATTCTCGTCTACTCCGATCTCTTCGGGGCGACCCTCGAGCACCGTGAAACGGTCCAGGATCAGGGGGTGGAGGCAGCGTCGCTACGGGTCGGCGATTCCCGGATCGAGCTTCTCCAGCCGCTCGGACCAGACACACCGGTCGGGAAATTCCTGGCCAAGCGCGGCCCGGGGATGCACCACCTCGCCTTCGAGGTCGAAGATCTGCCCGCGGAGCTCGAGCGGCTGAAGGGCGACGGCGTCTTTCTGATCGACGAGGAGCCTCGTCGCGGGATGTTCGGGCTGCAGGTCGCATTCGTCCATCCGGAGGCGACCGGCGGCGTTCTGGCAGAGTTCGTGAGTAATGACTGACACCAATGAACGCCTCAGGATCGAAATCGCCTTCGAGGGCACCCAGGTGCTCACCGTCTACGTGCCGGTCGCGACGGCCGATGACCTGGATCGCGCGCTCGCCGGCGCCCACGACAGCCTCAGCTTCGAGGCCGAGGACGGCCGTTACACGGTTTCCATCCCGAAGATCGTCTACGTCAAGCGCTTCGCCCGCGAGAGCCGGGTTGGATTCGGCGCTGCTGCGTAACGTCCCGGGGTTAGGCGCCACGGCGCCCGGGCACGAGAGAATCGGATGAGCGAGGCGGCGGTCACGAAGAAGGAAAGCGAGACCAAGCGCGTGCGCGTGCTGGTCGACCGCGCCCAGAAGGGTGACCGCGGCGCGCTCGAAGAGCTCTATCTGATCCATTTCGACCGGATCTACAGCTACCTCCACGTGAGCGTCGGCAACCGCCACGACGCGGAAGATCTGACGACTCAGACGTTCCTGAAGATGCTCGAGGCGATCGGGAAGTTCCGCTGGCAGTCGGCGCCCTTCTCGGCGTGGCTCTTCCGGATCGCACACAACCTCGCGATGGATCACTTCCGCGCGAACAAGCGCTGGCAGCCGGAGGAAGAGGTGCCCGAGCCGGAGCCCGACGAGGCGACCTCGGCCGAGGCGGGGGCGCTGGAGTCGATCGGGCGCAAGTCGATGCTGGAGCTGATCGAGGATCTCTCACCCGAGCAGCAGCAGGTGCTGACGCTGAAGTTCGTGTTCAACTTTGCGAACGCCGAGGCGGCGACGATTCTCGGCAAGACCGAAGGGGCGATCAAGTCGCTCCAGCACCGCGCGCTCGCCTCGCTGCAGAAGCAGCTCGAGGAGCGCGAACGGTCCGAGCAGCCCGACTCCGAGAGCTAGCTACCCTGCGGCCGTGGCACTCGAGGTCGGCATCGTCGGCCCGTCAGGCAGCGGGAAGACGTCGCTCTTCACGGCGCTGACCAAGACGGGCGGAGGCGAATACGGGAAGACGAACGTCGGCATGGCGCCGATCGCCGACGAGCGCCTCGCCGCGCTCGCGGAGGTCGTGCACGCGAAGAAGATCACGGCGGCGACGATCCGCGTGCAGGACGTTCCGGGCGCGGGCGAGGCTCAGCTCGGGAACTTGCGTCAGGTCGACGCCCTGCTTGTCGTGCTGCGCGGCTTCGGCCCCGACGCCGACCCGGGCGGCGACCTCGAGACGTTCAAG
>JAYUEQ010000186.1:0-4584 GCA_043739205.1 Thermoleophilia bacterium | reverse complement strand
AGAGTGCAAACGCATAAGGGAGCTTGACTGCGAGACAGACATGTCGAGCAGGTGCGAAAGCAGGTGTTAGTGATCCGGCGGTAACTAGTGGACGTGCCGTCGCTCAACGGATAAAAGGTACGCCGGGGATAACAGGCTTATCCTTCCCAAGAGTCCACATCGACGGAAGGGTTTGGCACCTCGATGTCGGCTCGTCGCATCCTGGGGCTGAAGCAGGTCCCAAGGGTTGGGCTGTTCGCCCATTAAAGCGGTACGCGAGCTGGGTTCAGAACGTCGTGAGACAGTTCGGTCCCTATCCACCATGGGCGTTGGAGCTTTGAGAGGAGTCGTCTCTAGTACGAGAGGACCGAGACGAACGGACCTCTGGTGTATCAGTCGTTCTGCCAAGAGCGCTGCTGATTAGCCACGTCTGGATGGGATAACCGCTGAAAGCATCTAAGCGGGAAGCCCACCTCGAGATGAGAGCTCCCATCTCCTAGAGAGAGTAAGAGCCGTGGAAGACCACCACGTTGATAGGCGGGACGTGCAAGCACAGCAATGTGTTCAGCGGACCCGTACTAATTGCTCGAGGTCTTGATTTAGAACTCATTGATCGTAGCTATGGAGTTTTGAGGGTGCGCTGCCTCGTTTGCGCGCACGGACTCACAAGTTGGGCGGTCTTAGCGACGGGGAAATACCTCTTCCCATTCCGAACAGAGAAGTCAAGCCCGTTAGCGCCGATGGTACTCGGGGAGCAATCCCCCGGGAGAGTAGGACGCCGCCCATTTCATTGACAGGCCCCGGAAGGGGCCTGTCGTCGTCCTGGGGTCCTTGCTACTAGCTTCCGTTGCGCAGGTCGGCGAGCGCGCCGGCATTCCATTCGATCTCGTCGAAACGCCCCTGGAGGCCCTCGCCGGTCGGAGACTGGACGACGAAGCCGGCCGACGCGCCGCCGGCGCCGGGGAACGTGAAGGAGCGAATGAGCGACCACCACAGGCCGTCGACCGACGCGTGGAACGCGACCGCCTCGCCGCTTCGTGCCACGCGCAGCCAGGCGAACGACTCGGGAACGGTGAATCCGTTGGCGTCGTCGGACACGCCCCGGGTCACGACCGAGACGATCATGGCCTCGCGCTGAGGCGAGCACTCCAGTTCGAGCTTTCCCCACGCGGTCGGTGAAGCCCAGATGACAAGGCCGGCCGCGTCGAAGGTCGCCGACAGCGGCGCAGCGACGCGAGCTCTGAGCTGAAAGTCCCCGTCCGGCCGGCCGAGGAGAAGCGGCGCATCGGTCTTTGGTTCGCCTCCGGCCGGGTCCGCGAAGAGGTCGGTGCGCGGCCCGGCCGCGAACGCGATCGACGACGTACCGATCTCGATCGGTCCGAGCGGCGCAACGAGCCAGTCCAACTCAGGCTGCACGGAGCTTCTCCCTCCAGTCCGGATCGAGCTCCCGCAGCCGGCGCACGCGATCGCCGACCGGCGGGTGCGAGACGAAGAGCGCCGCCAGGCCCTCCTCGGCAAAGGGGTTCGTCGTGTAGAGCGGCTCCGTCGCGGGACTCGCTTCGAACCCGACGAGCTGCATCGCCTGCTCGAGCCGGACGAGCGCGTCCGCGAGCCCGTGCGGCGAGTCGCAGATCTCCGCCGCGAACCGGTCAGCCTCGAACTCGCGCTTTTGCGAGAGGAGCAAGTGGACGAACGCAGCGGCGATCGGCCCGAAAACGAAGAGCAGACCGCGCTGCAGGAACCCACCCAGACGGGATGCCTCGATCGTCGCCGAGGCGACGATGACAGCGATGGTCTGCACGAGCACGTCCCGGTTGCGGAGGTGCGCGAGCTCGTGCGCGACGATCCCTTCGAGCTCCGCAGGCGAGGCGACGCCGATCAGTCCGACCGACAGCGCGAGCGCCGAACCACCGCCCGCGCCGCGACCCGACGAGAGCGCGCGCGGGTAGCCGTCGGCCAACACGTAGAGCTTCGGCTTCAGCACGCCCGCGCGGGCCGCGAGGCGCTCGACCGTCGAATGCAGCGCAGGCGCCTCGCCTTGCATGAGCTCCCGCGCGCCGACCATGCCCATGACGATCCGGTCTGCGTACCAGTACACCGCGGTGGCGAGCAGTACCGCCGAAGAGATGAAGAGGATCCCGAGCTGGTACCCGTTGAGTTGCCAGCCGAGCGCGCCGAGCAGCAGCGCCAAGACGACGAGCACGAGCCAGGCCTTGAGCACGTTGCGGAGGATCAGCAGGCGCCTGCCCACGGCAGCGGTCCTATGCTTCGTCGTCGGCGACGTCCGGATCGTCCTCGGACAGGCCGCGAGGCGGCCAGTCGGGCTCCGGGGCATCGCAACGGCTCGAACAGTGCAGGGAGGCGACGTTCTGCAGCGGGATCAGGATGTGCCCGTTCAGCTCGACGTGCGCGACGTCTTCGAGGTAGCAGTACGCCGTCAGCACACCGTCCTGGTACTCGCCGCCGAAGAGGGCAATTTCAACCTGCTCGCCCTTGTACTTGTTGGTGTAGTCCTCCACGGGTCGAGTCTATCCGGCTGCCATGGCCAGCCGACCGTCCGCCACGACCAGTTCCACGACCTCGCAATTCGCCATTCCCCCGACCGCAGACATTCGCGAGCCGGCGTGGCTCAGGCCCTCTGCCACCGCACGGCAGGCCCGGATCGAACCGCCGTGGCTGACGATCAGGATCGTCTCGTCGGGGTGAGCCTCGGCGAGGCGAAGAACGGTGTCGACGACGCGCGAGCCCATCTCGTCGTAGCTCTCGCCGCCGGTCCAGCCTTTGCCTCCTCCCTGCCAACGGCGGAATCCCTCGGGATCGACGCTTTCGACCTCGTCGTGGGCACGACCCGACCAGTCGCCGACGTCCACTTCCCGCAAGCCGACATCGAGCTCGACCGGAAGCCCAAGCCGGTCGGCGACGATGCGCGCCGTTTCGTGCGCGCGTACGAGGTCGCTCGAGTACACGACATCGATCGTGCGGCCCGCGAGCGTCTCAGCGAGCTCGCGCGCCTGGTCGCGACCGACGTCGTTCAGTGGCCGGTCGGCATGGCCTTGCCAGCGCCGCTCGGTGTTCCAGTCGGTTTCGCCGTGTCGGGCGAGGAGGATCACGGTCACACCGCTACGGTAACGACGCATGAAGCTCGGCCTGGAGAACAAGGTGTGCGTCGTCACCGGCTCGACCGGCGGGATCGGCCTCGCGGTCGCGCGGCAGTTGCGGGAGGAGGGCGCGACGATCGTGACCTCCGGACGCCGGAGTGACGGGATCGGTGACCTGCACGTGGCTGCCGACCTGACGCAAGCCGGAACGGCAGAGGAGCTGATCGGTGCAGCAGTCGCGGCGTTCGGTCGCGTCGACTGCCTGGTCAACAACGTCGGTGGCACGAACATCCGCAAGTTCGAAGAGCTCACCGACGACGACTGGCAGGCCTCCTTCGAGCTCAACCTGATGAGCGCCGTGCGCGCGACCCGGGCCGCGCTGCCGGGGATGAAGGAGCGGGGGAGTGGCGCGATCGTCAATGTCTCGTCCTCGGCCGGCAAACGCCCATCGCTCGGCATGCCGGACTACTCGGTGATGAAGGCCGGGATGCTCTCCTTCTCGCGGCTCGTTGCCGACCTCTACGGCGGCAACGGGATCCGCTGCAATGCCGTCACGCCGGGCCCGACGGCGACGGAGGCGTGGTTGGATGACGGCGGTCTCGCGGAGCAGCAGGGAGACCGGGACGAGGTGCTCGCCAAGGTCGGCGCCGGCCGTCCGCTGGGACGGCTCGCCGAGCCGCACGAAGTCGCCGCGGTGATCGTCTTCCTCCTGTCCGACCAGGCCTCGTACGTCACGGGCGCCGCCTGGTCGGCGGACGGCGGCACGGTCCAGATCATCATCTGACGGCCGCTTCGACGGCTACCGTGGCCGGATGCCCGAACTTGCCGGGAGAGTTGCCGACGCCTTTGCCGCTCGGATCCGCGACGTGGAGGAGCGCGCGCTCTCGCCGCTCGCCGTTCGCTCGTACGAGACCCGCGGGCGCGCGCTCGAGGAGGAGGAATGCCTCGTCCGGACGCCGTTCCAGCGCGACCGCGACCGCATCCTCCACTCGAAGTCATTTCGCCGGCTGAAAGGGAAGACGCAGGTCTTCATCGACCCGGCCGGCGACCACTACCGCACGCGGATGACGCACACCCTCGAGACGACGGGCATTGCGCGCGTCGTCGCGCGCGCGCTCGCGCTGAACGAAGACCTGACGGAGGCGATCGGGCTCGGCCACGACATGGGTCACCCGCCGTTCGGCCACGCCGGCGAGGCGGCGCTCGACCGCGTGCTGGACGGCGGGTTCCGCCACAACGAGCAGTCCGCGCGCATCGCGGAGCGGCTCAACCTGACGCACGAGGTCGTCGACGGCATCCGCACGCACACCGGCAACCGCGAGCCGCAGACCCACGAGGGAAAGATCGTGCGCATCGTCGACCGGGTCGCCTACATCAACCACGACATCGACGACGCGATCCGCTACGGGATTCTCGGAGAAGGTGATCTGCCGCGTGACGAGCTTTCGGTCCTTGGCCCGCGCGGTTCGCAACGGATCGACACCCTCGTCCACGACCTCGTCGAAAG
>JAYUEQ010000185.1:0-4115 GCA_043739205.1 Thermoleophilia bacterium | reverse complement strand
ACCCTGTACGGCTACAGCGACCTGACCTACGAGCGCTATGGCTGTTATCTCTTCCCGCTGCTCTTTCTCGGCTTCGCACTGCACGCTGACCGCGGTTGGCCATGGCGACGCGCAGCTGCATCACTCGCCGCGGGGATGCTGCTCGTGTCGGCGATGGTGCCGCTCTCGGGCTGGGCCGCAGCGGGGCGCAACGCGCACTCGTTGTTCCTCACCGGTCTGCTGAAGGTGCAAGAGCTCGTCGGTTCGCCCGGCGGAGGTGCCCTGCTCGTTGCAACCGTCGCCGCAGTGCTGTCGCTGATCTCGATCGTGTGCGTCTGGCGTGGCGCGACGTACGTGATTGCTCCGCTTGGCGTCGCGTTCTGCATTGCAGCGTCCGTGTTCGCAACGTCGTTCGACGTGCAGAACTCGCGCAACGTAAAAGCCTCCTACCTTCCCGCCGGAGCAGACTGGTTCAAGGGCGCCGCAACCGTCGTCTCGGCCGGCAGCCGCACCAGCGCACTCGAGCAGTTCTTCTGGAACAGCGGCGCGGAGCGGCTCGCGCTGCTTCCCGGCGCAACCAGGCCGGACGTATTCGCCGCGAGCTTCACGCACGTCTCGAAGACCGGAGCATTCACCGGATTGACCGGCCAGGTCGTGATCGACCAGAGCAGCGGCGCGCTCGTTCCGGTTGCGCCCGAACGCTTCAACGGGCCGTGGCTCTCGGCCCGTACGCCGCAGCTCGCCGCCTCGTCGAACCAGCTCGCCGACGGCTGGCTTTCACCCGCGGGACGGATGCATATCTTCCGGCCCGGCACGCTCTCTTTTGCGGTGACCGCGCCGGAGCCGATGACGTTCCGGATCGCCGGCCGCACCGTGCATCTGCGCACGAGCGTGCCGTATCGGGTGCAGCTGTGCGCGCCCGGCTCCTACGGCTTCAGCTTCTCGACCCACGGCTACCTCGGCTATCGCCCCGTCAGTGCCCGCGCGACGTTCCCCACCTGGGTTCCGACGCGTACCTGCTGAAAAGGTGGGGGCGGGAGGATTCGAACCTCCGTAGGCTGAGCCGACGGGTTTACAGCCCGTTCCCTTTGGCCGCTCGGGCACACCCCCGGGGACGAGGCGAGATTGTAGCCTCATCCTCATGGAGCACTTCGACGTGCTCGTGGTCGGCGGAGGGCCCGCCGGATCGACGACCGCCTTGCGCCTCGCCGAGGCCGGCGCGCGCGTGCTGCTCGTCGACAAGGCGCGGTTCCCGCGTGACAAGCCGTGCGGCGGCGGGCTGACGGTGCGGGCCGTTCGGCAGTGCCCCGTCGATCCCTCACCCGTCGTCGAAGCCGAGGTCGACGTGCTCGAGTTGCGCTTCCGCTACGGCGATGCGGTCGAACGTCACGCCGCGCAGCCCGTGATTCGGATGACGCAGCGCCGCCGCCTCGACGCGTTCCTGCTCGATGCGGCGCGCGAACGAGGGGTGGAGGTTCGCGAAGGGACGACGATCGATGTCCTGAACGCGCCGGCAGACGTAGTCGTCGGCGCCGACGGCGCAAACGGGACGACCGCGCGCGCGTTCGGTCTCGGCCAGGGAATCGTCCACGGCGTCGCGTATGAGGGGAACGTCCCGTATGGCGCCATCTCGCGCGAGCGCTATGGACGGCGCGCGGTCGTCGAGCTCGGCGACATCCCCGGCGGTTACGGCTGGGTGTTCGCCAAGGGCGATCACGTCAATGTCGGCGTCGGTGCCTGGCAGAGCGAAGGCCCGCGGATCCGCGAGCATCTCGCGCGCGTCTGCTTCGCGCACAACCTCGACCCGGAGCAGCTCGAGAGCGTGCGCGGCCACCGACTGCCGATGCGCCGGCCGGGTACGACGATTGCCGGTCAGCGGGCGCTGCTCGTGGGCGACGCGGCAGGGTTGATCGACCCGATCTCGGGCGACGGCATGTACGAGTGCTTTGTTTCGTCGAAGCTCGCGACGGCTGCGGTGCTCGACCTGCTCGGTGGTCATGCCTCGACGCTCGAGCCGTACGAGGCCGCGGTCGAGACGGCGCTGATGCCCCTCCACAACGCTTCGTGGAGGTTCAAGCAGGCTCTCGACCGCTGGCCGCGTCTCTCCTGGCGGGTCGCGCGCACGCAATTGCTCTGGCAGACGGTCGAGCGGCTCCTTCTCGGCGAGCTCTCGGCGCCGGCCGAGCAACGGGGCCTCGCCCGGCTTCCACTCAGGGCCCTGGACGTTCTCGGCCGCCGCTCCTAAAGAAAGGCCCCGTTCCTGCCGACAACGTCTGTCGGTATGGAACTCAACGAACTTCTGCGGCGCGCCGTCGAGGCAGGCGCTTCCGATATCCACCTCAAGCTCGACCGGCCGCCGATGCTGCGCCGGGACGGTGCCGTCGCGCCGCTCGAGGGGGTCGAGGCGCTGACCGAGGCCGATCTCGACTCCTACCTGCGCGCTGTCACCGCGGTCGCCCCCCAGCGCTACGACCTCTACCACGAGTCCGGCGACCTCGACATCGCCTACACCGCCGAGGATCTCCCACGCTTTCGCGTCAACGCGTTCCGGCAACGGGGCGCGACCAGTTTCGCTCTCCGCGTGATCCCGAAGAAGGTGCCGCGGTTCGAAGACCTCGGTCTACCTGACGGCATCCGCGCGCTCGCCGAGGAGCATCGCGGCCTCGTCCTCGTGACGGGCGCGACCGGCTCCGGTAAGACGACGACGCTCGCCGCGATGATCGACTACATCAATCGCGCGCGTCAGTCGCACATCGTCACGATCGAGGATCCGATCGAGATCCTGCACCCCGATCACCAATCGATCGTCAACCAGCGCGAGATCGGCCTCGACACCGAGAACTTCGGCCAGGCCCTGCGCCGCGCACTGCGCCAGGATCCGGACACGATCCTGATCGGCGAGCTCCGCGACGCCGAGACGGCGCAGACCGCGCTGCAGGCTGCCGAGTCCGGCCACCTCGTCTTCTCGACACTGCACACGGTCGACGCTGCCGAGACGATCGGCCGGATGATCGAGTTCTTCCCAGAGGGAAAGCAGGTCCAGATCCGGTCGATCATGGCCGGCGTTCTGCGCGGTGTCGTCTCACAGCGCCTCCTGCCGCGTGTCGGCGGCGGGCGTGTCGCTGCAGTCGAGATCATGATCACCAATTCGCGCATCGCCGACTTGATCCGCGAGAACAAGCCGGAGGAGATCACCGACGCGATCGCCGAGGGCGAGTTCTTCAAGATGCAGACGTTCCAGAAGGCGCTGATCGACAAGGTGCTCGACGGAACGATCGACCGCGACGTCGCCGCGAACGCGTCGAGCAGCCGCCACGACTTCATGGTCGCACTCGAGCACGCCGAGAAATCGCAGGCCGCAGGACTCGACCACAACCTCTCCGCCTCGGCGTTCGTCGAAGAGGAGCCCGAGCCGGAACCCGAGGCCGAGCCTGAGTTCGAGCTCCGTCTCGCTCCGCTGGGGGACTGATGAAACGCCTCCTGCTGGTCGCGCTCGTCGCACTGGCGGCCGCGACCTCAGCGTCGGCAGATCCGCTCCCGAGCACTGCACTTCCGACCGCTGAGACGCCAAACCTCTCGACGGTGCTGTTCCCACAGTTGCTCGTCCCGCCGGCGCAGCCGCAGCAGCTCACCTACGACCAGCTGCTCCCGATCTGGCAGGCCGCCGCACAGGCCTACGGGGTGCCGTGGTCCGTGCTCGCGGCGATCAACAAGATCGAGTCGAACTTCGGCCAGAACATGGGGCCGAGCTCGGCCGGCGCGATCGGCTGGATGCAGTTCATGCCGGACACCTGGGCGCGGTGGGGACTCGACGCAAACGGCGACGGCGTCGCCGATCCGTGGAACCCCGACGACGCGATCTACTCCGCCGCGCGCTACCTCGCCGCGACAGGCGGGGCAACCGACATCAGTAGCGCGGTGTTCTCCTACAACCACGCGCAGTGGTACGTCGACGAGGTGCTGCAACTCGCACAGCAGTTCGAAGGCGGCGGCGCGGCGTTCTCGGCTGCACTGCAAGGAGCACAGCAGCAGCTCGATGCGGCCAAGCAGGAAGTCGCCGACGCGAACGCGAAACTTCTCGACGCGCAGGCGGTGCTCGCCGAGCTACAGACCAAGGAGGACACGCTGCTCGCGTC
>JAYUEQ010000184.1:0-3030 GCA_043739205.1 Thermoleophilia bacterium | reverse complement strand
GTCCAGTCCCAGTGCTTCGCCGTCGCATCGAGCGCGGGGACGCTGACGCCGCTCGCCGCGTTGTGCACCAGCACGTCGAGCGGGCCGAGTGCCGCCACTTCCTCTAGCACGCGGTCGGAGCCGATGTTCCCGCGGACGAGCGTCGGCTCCGCACCAAGGGCGCGCAAGTCTTCGGCAGTTTGTTCGGCGGCGCTGTCGCTGCGGAAGTAGCCGATCGCAACGCGTTTCGCGCCGTCGCGCGCGAGACGCAAAGCGATTGCGCGGCCGATCCCGCGGGAGCCACCCGAGACGAAGACGTTCACGGCCGGCGCGAGAGCGGAGCGTCAGCCGGCGCAGACGACGGGATCTCGTCCCAGCCAAGGCGGTCGGGCGACTCGCGCGCGCCTTCATCCGCCTTCGACGAAGCGTGCCCCAGCCGGTCGAGGCGTGCCATCTGCTCCTCGGCGTACTGCCGCACCGGGTTGCCCTCGGGCAGATCGGCCACCAGTTCCCTGACGCGCGACCTGAGCTGGTAGGCGAAGTGGGGCGTGGCCGGCCCGACGAGGGCGTCGATGTCGTCGCGTGTCGGCTCGCGGTCCATGACAGCAGAGCGTAGATGATTGATCGGCAATTGGAGCACCCGCAGAGGTGGCCTGGATGCGGCGCATCTCGGCCAGGTCGGGCTTGAACGTAGGCACCGCTATGACCCGCGCCCGACCTGTCCAACCTGCTTGATCCAGACCATCCCCGCAAGCACTCGAGTTACCGATCAACCATCTAGCGCTAGGGTCGAGCGGTGCGGAGAGTGAGCCCAGTTGACCTGATGCTCTTCGGCACGGTCCTGCTCTGGGCCCTCAATACGACGGTCACGCGGTACGTGCTGACCCACGGCTGGCATCCGCTCGCCTACGCGACGATCCGGTACGGAGCGGCGACCGTTCTCTTCTGGGCATTCACGTATGCGCGAGAGGGCAGCTTCCGTATCGCGCTGCGCGACATGCGCTACGTCGTGCTTGCAGCGCTCTTCATCTTCTCCAACCAGATCATCTTCGTCTATGCGATCGACAAGACCTCGGCCTCCACAGTCACGCTCTTCCTCGGCTCGACGCCCATCTTCATCGGCGTGCTCGCGAGCATCGTCGGCCTGGAGCGGATGGGTCGTGGCTTCTGGATTGCGACCGCCGTTTCGCTCGTCGGAGTCGGGTTCGTCGCCTCCGGGTCGGGCGGCTTCTCGGGTCACCTTTTCGGCGACACGCTCGCGCTGTTCACCGCCGCGACCTGGGCCGGCTACTCCGTGCTGATCACCCCGCTCATGCGTCGCTACTCGCCGTTCCGCATCAGCTCGCTGGTGCTCCTCATCGGCTGGATCCCGATCGCGATCACGGGGTCCCGACAAACGCTGGAGCAGAACTTTCACTTCAGTGGCCTCGTCTGGCTCTGCTTCGCGTTCGCGGTCTTCGGGCCACTGTTCCTGACGAACATCCTCTGGTTCACCGCGATCAGTCGCGTCGGGCCGTCGCGGGCCTCGCTCTTCTCGAACATGCAACCGATCTTCGGCGTCCTGTTTGCGCTCGTGCTGCTCGGGGAGCACCTGACGGTGTGGGAAGTGATCGGCGGTGTCGCGATCCTCGGGGCCGTGCTCCTGGAGCGGTCTCGGCGGACGCTTCCGGAGCCGCCAGGTGATTAACCTGGTTAACCTTTCGGCGTGACCCTCCGCGAACGTCTCGCCCGGCAGCCGCCCGGATACAACTTCACGATCGGGCGCATCCTCGCGATCTACGCGGGGCTGATGGTCACGCTGCTCCTCGCCGCGCTCGACCAGACAATCGTCGCTACGGCCCTCCCGAGGATCGTCAGCGACCTCGGCGGCATCACCCAGTACTCGTGGGTCTTCACCGCGTACATGCTCACCTCGACGGTGACCGTGCCGCTGTACGGGAAGCTCGGCGACGTCTACGGCCGGAAGAACCTCTTCCTCTTTGCGATCGTCGTGTTCCTTCTCGGCTCGGCGCTGTGCGGTGCTGCGACGGACATGACGCAGCTCGTCATTTTCCGCGCGATTCAAGGGATCGGCGCGGGCGGCCTGTTCCCGCTCTCGCTGGCGGTGATCGGCAACATCGTCCCGCCGCGCGACCGCGGACGCTGGCAGGGACTGATCGGCGCGGTCTTCGCGGCGTCGTCGATCCTCGGCCCGGCAGTCGGCGGGTTCATCGTCGACAACGCGAGCTGGCGCTGGGTCTTCCTGGTGAACTTGCCGGTCGGCGGGATCGCACTGGTCGTGATCTCGATCACGATGCCGCGGCGCACACCGCAGACCGCCCAGCACCCGATTGACTGGCTCGGCGCCGGCGTGCTCGCGGCGGGCGTGGGCTCGCTGCTCATGGGGCTCGTCTGGGGCGGCAAGGACTACCCGTGGACGAGTGCCCACGTCGTCGGCGCACTCGCACTTGCCGCCGCGTTGCTCGCCGTCTTTGCCATCGTCGAGCGCCGCGCGCGCGAGCCGATCCTTCCCTTCGACATCCTGCGCAACCCGATCGTCGCCGGCAGCATCGCGTGCATGGCGCTCGTCGGGATGGCGCTGTTCGGGACGATCTCGTACGTCCCGTTGTTCGTGCAGGGCGTGATCGGGACATCGGCAACGTCATCCGGTGTCGTGTTGACGCCGCTGATGCTCGGCGCGGTGACGACGTCGTTGCTCACGGGGCAGCTCGTTTCGCGGACGGGCCGTTACCGCTGGAACGCGATCCTCGGGCCGATTGTGCTCGCGATCGGGATGTTCCTGCTCTGGCGGATGGACGTGCACACGACGAATGCGCAGGCGGCGCGCAACATGGTGATCGCTGGCATCGGAATCGGCTCGATGATGCAGGTGTTCGTCCTTTCCGTTCAGAACGCGGTGCCGCGGCGTCACATCGGCTCGGCGACGGCACTCACCCAGTTCTCCCGCCAGATGGGCGCGACGATCGGGATCACCGTGATGGGTGCGATCGTCAACCATGGCCTGCCGTCTGGGCTCGGCGGAAACGCGGGAATCGGGATCCACCGTCTGTC
>JAYUEQ010000183.1:0-4042 GCA_043739205.1 Thermoleophilia bacterium | reverse complement strand
AGGACGAACAGACAAAAGAAGACTAAGTAACAGACTGTTACAAGCCGGGTGCAAAGCTACGCTGCGGCCGTGTTAATCCTGGCCGCGGCGGCGATCCTTGCAAGTAACAGTCTGTTACAAGCGCCGGTTCAGACCGCGGCCGTGCGCGTGCCGGTTGCGAACGTCTGGGAGGCGCCGAACGTCGGCCACTTGCCGCTCGATCCGCACGTGTGGCCGACCTCGCAGGTCAGCTACGCGCAGCGGATCGCGCTTGTCGGGCACATGCCGACGCAGGTGCTCTACGGCGAGACGGTTCAGGTGCTCGAGCGGCGCGCGGGGTGGACGCACATCGCGGTGCCCGACCAACCGTCACCGCTCGACCGGCGCGGCTACCCCGGTTGGGTGCGCTCGTGGGAGCTCGGTGCCCCGGTCACTGCGCCGCTCGTCGTGACGGCGAAGACCGCCAAACTTGCGAACGGCACGGAGATCGGCTTGGGCTCGCAGGTTGCGCTGGGCGCGGTGCCCGGGACAGCCACACGCCCGCTGCCACATACACGCGCAGACCTCGTCAACACTGCGAAGCAATTCGTCGGACTGCACTACCTTTGGGGCGGGCTGTCGGCCTGGGGTTACGACTGCTCGGGCCTGACGTGGGCGGTGTACCGCGCGCACGGGATCACGATCCCGCGCGACGCCGACGCGCAGTTCGCCGCCGGCACGCCGATTGCGCTCGCGCAGGTGCAGCCCGGCGACCTGCTGTTCTATGAGAGCCCGGTCGTGGGCCACGTCTCGATGGCGATCGGGAACGGCCAGATGATCGAGGCACCCAACTCCCGCAGCGAGGTGCGCATCGTCCCGATCAGGACGAGCGACTTCCGTGGCGCAAGGCGCTTCTTCTGAGGGCACTCCTGATCGCGGGCTCGGTGGCGATCGTCGCGTTCGCGACGATCGGACAGCTCTCGCACGAGCACCACGTCTCGCTCGGCGGCTACGCGTCGGACGCGCTGCCGCTACTCGGCGGGTCGTGGGCGCTCGCACTTCGCCGCCGCGGTTTCGTCACGACGTGGCTGCTTGGTATCACGGCCGGCGTCGCGATCCGTGCCGTTGCGCTCGGCCATCTGCACTGGAACCAGCTGACGTTCCTGCTCGTCGCGCTCGTCTTCACCGGCTTGCTCGCCTGGCCGCTCTGGTGGAAGCTTCGCCGGTGAGCAGCCCCGAGCGCCAACTTGGCGTCGACCTCTTCAACGCCACCTGGGACCTGATCCGCTCGCGGCAGGACGACGAGCTAATGGTGCACCGCGCACACGCTTCCGCCTATCACTGGGCGAGCGCGCCCGAATGCAAGCCGGAGAATCGAGCGCGCGGCGAGTGGCTCGTCTCCCGCGTCTACGTGGTTGTCGGGCGTGCCGAGCCCGCGCTGCACCACGCGCAGCGTTGTCTCGCGTGGTGTGAGGCGCACGCCCTCGCCGACTGGGACCTCGCCTACGCCTATGAAGCGCTGGCGCGCGCGAGCCGACTTGCGGGTGACGGCGACGCCGCCGAGACGTATCTCGCCCAGGCGCGCACGGTCGCGATCGTCGACGCCGAAGATGCAGAGCACCTCGGCGAAGATCTCGCAACGGTCTAGGCGAGCAGCTTTTCGAACTTCGACGCGTCGTCGAACGGTCCGATTACCGCGAGGCGCAACCCGGACCCGTTGATCAGGTCCTGCGCGACGCGCTGCACGTCCTCCGCGGTGACGGCGTCGAGCCCGGCGAGCAGCTCCTCGGGTTCCGCGGCACGGCCCTCGAGTACCTCGCGGCGCAGACCGAACAGGAGCAAGCCGTTCGGGCTCTCGGTCTGCAAGACGAACCGCCCCTTCGCGAGCGCACGCGCCTTCTCGAGCTCCTCCGAGCCTACGGGCTCGTCGGCGAGCTTGCGGAATTCCGCCGCGATCACTTCGACCGCCTCTTCGGCGCGCTTCAGGTCGACGCCAGCCTGCGCAACGAGCGTGCCGGCGTCGGTGTACGAGCTGTTGTAGGCAAAGACGTAGTAGGCGAGGCCGCGGCGCTCGCGCACCTCGAGGAAGAGGCGCGACGACATGCCGGTGCCGAGCACCGTGCCGAGCAGCTGCAAGGCGTAGCGATCCGGATGGTCGAGCGGGTAGCTCGGGACGCCAATGCAGACGTTCGCCTGGTCGGAGTCCTTCTGACGCACGCGCACGAGCGACTCAGGTGTGCGGACGACCTCGGCAGGCGCGGGCAGATCCAAGCCTTCGCCGGACATGTCGCCGAGAAGCCCTTCCAGCGTCGGAATGAGGTCGTTGCCGACCATCCCGGAAACACCGACGACCATGCGCGGCGGCTTGTACCAGTGGCTGATGTAGTCCATGAATGTCTCGCGCGTCGCGGCGCTCACCGTCTCGCGCGTGCCGAGCGTCTCCCAGCCGAGCGGGTTCGACCCGAAGACGAGCTCCTCGTACATCGACCCGACGTAGTCGCGCGGCGTGTCGAAATACATGTTCATCTCTTCGATGATCACGCCCTTCTCGCGCTCGAGCTCTTCGCTGTCGAACTTCGAGTTGCGCACCATGTCGACGAGCACGTCGAGCGCGACGTCACGCTGCTCGCCCGCGCAGCGGATGTAGTAGCCCGTGTACTCCTTGGAGGTGAAGGCGTTGAACTCGCCGCCGATCTTGTCGACTTCCATCGACAGGTCGCGCGCCGTCGGCCGCTTTTCGGTGCCTTTGAAGAACATGTGCTCGGCGAAGTGGGCGATGCCGCGGTTCGATGCGGCCTCGTATCTCGAGCCGGCCGCGAGCATGATGTAGCAGGCAACCGACTGTGCGTGGTCGAGCGGCGCGGTCAAGACGCGTAGTCCGTTCGACAGGGTGTGGCGTTGATAGACGCTCATGCGGCGAGTCTCCTCATTTGGTTCTCCGAGTCACCGCGATGGTATAGAGGGGGATATGGCTGGAGAAACACGTCGCGCGGTGCTCGCCCAACCGGACTGGTTGCGCCAGGTTCCGGCGGCGAAAGAGCTCCCGGCCGGGGCTCGCGTCGTCTTCACCGGCTGCGGCACCTCGTTCCACGCCGCCCAGAGCGGCGGCTGGGCGGTGCAGGCGCTCGAGGCGGTGCTCAAGCCCCCGCTCGCCGACATCATGGTCTGCGTCTCGCACGAAGGTGGGACGGAGCTGACGATGGAAGCCGAGCAGGCGTTCGGCGGAGACGTCTGGCTCGTCACCGGCAACCCGGACTCGGAATTCGCCGAGCGCGTCGACGAGGTGATCGTTTGCACGCCCGAGATCGAGCGCTCGTGGTGCCACACGGCGAGCTACACGTGTGCCGTCGCGGCGATCGACGCACTGAACGGCGAGTCGATCGACTGGCTGCCGGGCGCAGTCGAGGTGGCGCTGCGCGCCGAGCCGGAGGCGTTCGCGCAGGAGCGCGTGATCATCGCCGGTGCCGGGCCGGCGTGGCCGACCGCGCAGGAAGGGGCGCTCAAGCTGCGGGAGGGCGCGTGGGTCGACGCGCACGCCTACGAGACCGAGCAGCTGCTGCACGGCCCGACCGCTGCGATCGACGAGCACGTCCGCGCCTACATCCTCGAGGGCGAGGGCCGCGCGCAGGAGCGGGCGCACGAGGCTGTCTCCCAGCTCGAACAGCTCGGCTGCGAGGTGACGCTCCTGCCGACCCGCCATCCGGTCGTCGACGTCGTCTACTTCCAGCTGCTCACGCTCGCCGTCGCGGAAGCCCGGGGGATCGACCCGGACCCGATCAGGCGTACACCCGGGTCGAAGTGGGCACAGTCTGCGGGAGAGCCGTATCCGCACGCCTGAGTGGCGTCGCTGCGGTCGCAAACCGTAGAAGGGGGAAGGCGTGAAGACCACATTCGCTGCGGCGGCCGCCGTTCTGGCGCTCGGCTGCGCTGCGCCGGCCGGAGCCGCGACACTGCTGATCCCGCGGCCGACGTACAAGACGGCCGAGGCGATGGTCACCTCGCCCTACGTCGTCGTCCACTACACGCGGACCGGGCCGGACCGGCCGCGGTTCATGAAGGACGACAACCACAACGGCGTCCCGAA
>JAYUEQ010000182.1:0-3286 GCA_043739205.1 Thermoleophilia bacterium | reverse complement strand
CATCGCGTCGAAGACGCGCTGCAGGCTGCCCGCGCAGCCCTCGAAGAGGGTGTCGTGCCGGGCGGCGGTGTCGCGCTGCTGAACGCAGCCGACGCGGTCCGCGATTCCTTCACCGCGCTCGAGGGCGACGAGCAGACGGGTGCAAAGATCATCATCCGCGCGCTCGAAGAGCCGATCCGCCAGCTGGCAACGAACGCGGGCCTCGAAGGCTCCGTCGTCGTCAACCAGGTCCGCGCCGGCAAGCCCGGCCAGGGGATCAACATCGACACCGGTGAGCTGACCGACCTCGTCAAGGCCGGCATCACCGATCCGACGATGGTCACCCGTTCGGCGCTGCAGAACGCCGCGTCGATCGCGAAGAACATCCTCACCACCGAGGCGATCGTCGCCGAGGCACCGGAGAAGGCTGGAGCCGGCATGTCCGGTATGCCGGACATGGGCGGGATGATGTAACGAGCCCTCGGGCTCAGTTAGACAAAAGGGCGGCCGAGAGGCCGCCCTTGTTGTTTGGTTCCAAAAAGCGAAGAGCCGCAGGGGAGCGGCTCTTCGAGGGGATGGGGAGGGTAGTGCGAGAAATATCGACCGCCCTCAAAGCGCCTCGATCCCTCGAATGGGGGATCTTTAGAACCCGTAGCGCTCTTCGCGCCAGGGATCGGCGTCGTTGTTGTAGCCGTAGCGCTCCCAGAAACCGGGCTTGTCGACGCTCGAGAGCTCGATCCCGCGCAGCCACTTGGCGCTCTTCCAGAAGTACTTGCCGGGAACGACGAGCCGCAGCGGATAGCCGTGCTCCGGCGCCAGCGGCTCCCCGTCGGCGTGCGTCGCGAGCACTGCGTTCGCATCCTCGACGAACGAGATTGGAACATTCGAGGTGAACCCTGCCTCCGCATAGGCGATCACGAAGCGCGCCGTCGGCTTCGGCTGCGCGAGCTTCGCGAGCTCGCTCCAGTGCACGCCCTCGAACTGTGTATCGAACCGCGACCAGCGCGTGACGCAATGGATGTCCTGTGTGTTCGACGACCGCGGCAGCTCGTTGAACTGCTCCCACGAGAGCTCGAGCGTGTTCTCGACCTCGCCGAAGACGCGAAGCGTCCAGGCGCTCAGATCCGGGTAGCGGGCGACGTCGCCGGCATGGAGCACGGGCCACTTCTCGGTGAGGTACTGGCCGGGCGGGAGCCGGGCCGGGTCGTACCCGAGCTCGATCACTTTCTTTTCCGCCTTCGACCGGAACACGCCGTCTACTCTAGATCGCGTGGCAACCCTGACCTCGGAAACCGCCCGCAGGCCCCGCGCTTACGTGCGTGTCCAGGGGCCGGACGCAGTCGACTACCTGAACCGGATGCTCTCGAACGACGTTCCCTCCGAAGGGTCCGCTGACGCGCTGCTCCTCACGGCGAAAGCGCGCGTGATCGCGCCGCTCCTCGTCTGGCGTCGTGGCGCCGAAGACGTACTGCTCCTGACGGAACCGGAGCTCGGTGAGGTCGTACGCGCCCAGCTGACCCGGATGCGTTTTGCCGCGAAGTGCACCATCGAGGCCGAGGAGCACGCTTCGACGGTCATCTTCGGCGAGGGCGACGGGATCCCGAACCGTGACTACGGGCGCGCGGCATTCGAGGTGCTCGACGCGGATATCGAGGCCACGCTCGGCGATGGTGAGCTCGAGCGCCTGCGAATCGAGGCGGCAACGCCTCGTTACGGCCGCGAGATCGACGATCGCGTCCTGCCGGCGGAGGCGGGGCTCGACGTCCGCGCCATCTCCTTCTCCAAGGGCTGCTACCCCGGCCAGGAGCCGGTAGCGCGTCAGCACTTCCGCGGCAAGGTGAACCGGAGGCTGCGCGTGCTCGAAGTGGACGGCGACACGCCGGATCCGGAGACGCCGGTCGTGCACGACGGGAAGGACGTGGGGCGCGTGACGAGCGCCGTGCCCGGGCTGGCGCTCGCCTACGTACGGGTCGCGGTTCCGGAAGATGCTGCGCTCGAGGTCGGCGGCCGCGCTGCTCGGCTCAAGAGCGACACGGCTACACTGACCGACTCCCCGCGCCCGTAGCTCAGGGGATAGAGCACCGGCTTGCGGAGCCGGGGGTCGCAGGTTCAAATCCTGCCGGGCGCATCCTCATGTGGTTGATGACCAGCCGCGGACGCGACGGCCTCGCTGCCAGACGGCTTGTCGTGGCGTCGGTGATCGGCGTCGCGGCCGGTATCGTCGCTGCGCTCGCCGGAGAGCACTGGCAGGTGGCGGTCTCGGTCGGCTGGTGTGCGTTCTCCGCGGTGATCCTCGTCCTCGTGTGGTCGATGATCGGCCGGAAGGACCCCGAACAAACCGCTGAGCACGCGCGCTCCGAGGACTTCTCACGGACGACCGCCGACCTCGTGGTGTTGGGTGCGAGTGTCGCGAGCCTCGTTGCCGTGGGCGTGACGCTCGCACTTGCGGGGCACACGCACGACGGGCGAAAGGCTGCGCTGATCGCACTCACGATCCTCACCGTCGCGCTTGCCTGGGCCCTCGTGCACACCGTTTTCACCCTGCGGTACGGCGACCTGTACTACGGCGATCCCGTCGGCGGGATCGACTTCAACGAGAAAGCTCTGCCGGACTACCGTGACTTCGCGTACCTCGCACTGACGATCGGCATGACGTTCCAGGTCTCGGACACCAACCTCCAGACAAAGCCGATGCGCCGCACCGCGGTCCGGCACGCGCTCCTCTCCTACTCATTCGGCACGGTGATCGTCGCGATCACGATCAACATCGTCGCCAGCCTGCTCAGCAAGTAACCGTCGTAAGCTGACGCGCATGGCGCTGTATGTCACCGAGGCCGAGGTCACCGACCTGCTGACCCCGGGTGATGCGCGCAACGCGGTCCGTTCGTCCTTCGAACGCCTCGCGCGCGGTGTCGTCGACAACCCGCCGCGCGTGCGCGCCGAGTTACCAGGCGGCTTCTTCGCGGTGATGCCGTGCGTCGACCGCGAGCTCGGCTACGCCGGCCTCAAGACCTTCGCCTGGCTGCCGGGCGGGACACCGTTCGTCGTCGTGCTGTTTTCGATCGAGCGCGCGGAACTCGCGGCCGTCGTCGAGGCCGACGCCCTCGGGCAGCGCCGCACGGCCGGCGCCTCCGCGGTCGCCGCACAGCTGCTCGCGGGACCGGACGCGACGACGCTGGGCGTGTTCGGCTGTGGTCGGCAGGCTGCGTCGCATGTCGTCGCGCTGCGCGAGGCGCTGCCTGCGCTCGAGCGCATTCTCGTGTCCGGCCGTGATCAGGCTCGCGTCGAGGCGTTCTGCGCGAGCCAC
>JAYUEQ010000181.1:0-8392 GCA_043739205.1 Thermoleophilia bacterium | reverse complement strand
GACGGGCAGAGATCTGCCCGTCCACGGTTCTTCCAGAAACAATTGGCATTGATCGCTGCGCATGCATTCCCCGGATCGGTCGTTAGGCTGAGAGCGTGTCGCGTCTAACGATCAAGGATGTCGCCGAGCTCGCCGACGTCTCGCTTGGGACGGTCTCGAACGTGCTCAACAAGCCCGAGGTGGTGGCGGAAGCAACGCGGCATCGGGTGCTGGCGGCAATCGAGGAACTCGGATTCGTTCGCAACAATGCCGCACGCCAGCTCCGGGGAATCAGCAACGCGTCGATTGCGCTAATCGTGCTCGACTTCGACAATCCCTTCTTCACGGAGGTCGCGCGCGGCGTCGAACACGCGGCCGCGCAAGCGAATCACCTCGTGATCCTCGCCAGTTCGGGCACAACCGCAACGCGCGAGGACGAAGCGCTCCGTCTTCTAGAGGAGCAGCGCGTCGCCGGAATCTTGATTTCTCCGGCGACGAGCACGCCGCCCCGCCGACTGAAGGAACTCCGGAGCCACGGCGTGCCGGTGGTGCTTCTCGACCGCCACCGCAAGCGGTCCGATCAGTGCAGCGTCGCTGTCGACGACACGAGCGGTGGCCGCCAGGTTGGGGAACACCTACGCACGCTCAGCCACGAGCGGATCGGGCTGCTCAACGGCCCACGCCAGCTAAAGCCGTGCGCAGAGCGACGCGAGGGATTGCTCGAGGTGCTCGCGGCCGACGGTCTCACGATCGCGACGAAGCACGAGATTGAGACGACCGCGATGACGATCGAGGCCGGCGAAGCCGCAATGAATGATTTGATCGGCCGAAAGAATCTGCCGTCGGCAGTCTTTTGCGGCAACGACTTGATGGCGATCGGCGCCGAACGCGCGGCACTGGCGAGCGGACTCGCCATTCCCGGCGACATTGCGATCGTGGGCTACGACGACATCCGGTTTGCGGCGACGTCTCTCGTCCCGCTGACGACCGTGCGCAACCCGGCCTACGACCTCGGGTACGAGGCCGCGAAGCTTGTGATCGAAGAAGCGACGGACGACGGGACACACAAACACAGGAACATCTTGCTCCAGCCTGAGTTGGTCGTGCGTGCGTCGACCGATCCATCCGCCTAGGCGCTTGACAAGCGACCAGTTGAAACGTATCAACCAGTCAGGACCTGCCGCACCGAGCGGCCCAGGCACCTGACCGGGGAGAACGAACAACTGTGACGACCAGCACGGGAGAAAGCGGCGCAGAGGCGACGATCGCCTCAATTCGAGCTGAACAGCGCGACGACGCACTCGGGGTTGCGTCCGCATCCCCCCGTCTATCGTGGAAGGTGTCAACAGAAGTCGAAGGCTGGCTCCAGCGCGCGTACGAGTTGGAACTCGATCGCGGCGGGCAGACCTTCGCCACAGGCGTCGTCGAGTCGCGCGATTCCGTCCTCCTCCGGTGGCCCTTTGATCCGCTGAACTCGCGCGAGCGCGTATACATCCGCGTTCGTGCCCACGACTGCTCCGGGCTCATGACGCGGTGGAGCGATCCGCTTGCAATCGAAGCTGGACTCCTCGAGGCGCGTGACTGGACAGCACAGTTCATCGGGCCGGATTGGGACGAGAATCTGACGACCCCACAGCCGGCGCCGTACCTGCGGCACGAGTTCGAGGTATCGAAGCCGGTCGTCGAGGCGCGGCTGTACACCACCTCACTAGGCGTGTACGAGCCATACGTGAACGGGGCCCTCGTCAGCGACCATGTGCTTGCCCCGGGATGGACGAGCTACGACCACCGTGTTCGCGTTCAAACGCTCGACGTGACGCCCCACATCAAGACGGGGCGAAACGCAATCGGAGCAATCCTCGGTGACGGCTGGTACCGGGGCCGCCTTGGGCCACACGGTGGCCGTCGAAACCTCTATGGCGATCGGTTGGCACTGCTCGCACAACTTGAGATCCGACATCACGATGGTTCAACCACGGTCGTTTGTACCGACGACACGTGGCGTGCGTCGACAGGCCCGATTCTTTCGAGCGATCTCTATGACGGCGAGACGTATGACGCGCGGCTCGAGCTCGAGGGTTGGAGCAGCGTTGGTTTCGACGACAGGACATGGGGCGGCGTCCGTCTCATGCCCCGAAATCTCGAGACACTTTGTCCGCCGCTTGGACCGCCCGTACGACGAACGGAGATCATCCAACCCGTCGCAATCACGCGCTCACCTGCGGGAAGGGTCATTGTCGACTTCGGCCAGAACCTTGTCGGACGGCTTCGTATCCGGGTGTCCGGTGAGCGTGGCGGCACGATCACTCTTCGTCATGCGGAGGTGCTCGAGGATGGCGAGCTCTGTGTGAGGCCGCTTCGGGAGGCCGCCGCGACGGACAGCTATACCTTGCGCGGCGGCAACGAAGAGACGTGGGAACCGCGCTTCACGTTCCACGGGTTTCGCTACGCGGAGATCGTCGGATGGCCCGGCGAAGTTGGGTGCGAAGCCGTAAGTGCGGTCGTCTGCCACTCAGACTTGACACGCACCGGCACGTTCGTCTGCTCAGACGAGTTCGTCAACCAGCTCCACCGGAACGTCGTCTGGAGCATGCGGGGCAACTTCCTCGATGTACCGACGGACTGCCCTCAGCGCGACGAGCGAATGGGGTGGACCGGCGATGTCCAGATCTTCGCACCAACTGCCATGTTCCTTTACGACACGGCGGGCTTCCTCAGCTCGTGGCTGGCCGACCTCGTGGTCGAGCAAAGTCCCGATGGTCAGGTCTCAAATGTTGTCCCGAAAGTCATGGACGGCCTCCGTCGCGGTTCGCACAATCATGAGGTATCAGCAGCAGCATGGGGTGACGCCGCCGTCATCGTCCCATGGACAATTTTTCAGTTTGCCGGCGACCGCGGAATCCTGGAGCGGCAATACTCGAGCATGTGCGCGTGGGTCGATCACATCGACCGACTCGCAGGACCAACTCATGTATGGAACCATGGCTTCCAGTACGGCGACTGGCTCGATCCGACGGCTCCGCCGTCGAGTCCGGAACATGGGCAGACGGAGCCGGCGTTGGTGGCGACCGCTTACTTCGCGCATTCCGCGGATCTTCTTGCCGGGATCGCCGCGATGCTCAACCGCGCGTCTGACGCAACACGGTATGCGCATCTCTGCAGGGAGGTCAAGGCTGCATTCCTCAAGACGTATGTGCTGCCTGAAGGTCGGCTCACGAGTGATTCAGCTACCGCATACGCGCTTGCGCTTGCATTCGACCTTGTCGACGGTGACTACCGCGAATACGCCGGTCAGCGCCTTGCGGAAGTCGTCCGGGCGGACGGCTTCCGCATCAACACCGGATTCGTCGGCACACCACTGATCTGCGATGCGCTCGTCACCGCGGGTGCCGTCGACGACGCTTATCGCCTGTTGCTGCAGCAGGAGTGCCCATCGTGGCTGTACCCGCTGACGATGGGCGCCACAACGATCTGGGAGCGCTGGGACAGCATGCTCCCCGACGGCTCCGTGAATCCAGGCGAAATGACATCGTTCAATCACTATGCGCTTGGCGCGGTCGCGGACTGGCTCCACCGGGCCCTCGCAGGCTTGGCTGCGGCTGAACCGGGCTTCCGGCGCATTGAAATCGCGCCACGCCTCGGCGGCGGTTTGACACACGCTCGCGCGACGCTCGAAACACCGTACGGGTACGCCGAATCAGGCTGGCGAATCATCGACGGGGTGATCGTGGTGCGCGCAGTCGTGCCTCCTAATACCGTTGCAACGGTTCGACTTCCCGGGATAACCGACCCAATCGAGGTGACGTCCGGCACACACGAATGGCGCATCCCTGAGATCACTCTAAACGAGAGGCTCGCTGCCGCCGGCGCTACATGACCACGGCCGCTCTTCGCAGTCGAGCTTCGCAGAACGCGAGGAGCAAGAGCATCGTGCGATTCAACGCGGACGGGTTCACGGCACGATTGCGGCCTTGAGGAGATTGCGCGGCGGATCAGCGAAGAGCGCAGGCAGGTCGTCGAGGAGGACGCGGTGCGTGACGAGCCGTGCCCACGGATACGCGCCGCTGCCGAGAAAGCCGAGCGCCGCCCGCACGGTCCGCGGAGTGTGGTGGAACGAGCCGCGCACGGTCAACTCGTCGTAGTGCAGGCGGTACGCATCAACGGGCGGGCGAGCGTCGCGCGGGAGGCCGCCGAACATCACGACCGTGCCACCGGGACGGACGAGCTCGACCGCATCGCTCCACGCTGCGTCGCTTCCTACAGCCTCGATCACGACGTCGGCTCCCGTCCCCACGCCGCTCTCTGCACCAAACAGCTCGACCAGCTCCTGCCGCTCGGGCCGCCCGCCGACGACGACAGGCCAACCGCCCGCGTCGGCGACGCAGGCCGCGAGCATCAACCCGATCGGGCCCGCGCCGAGAATCGCGACCGCGTCGCCCGCGTGGATCCCCGCGCGGTCGACACCGCGCAAGCAGCACGCAAGCGGCTCGACCATCGCGGCAACCTCGGGCTCGATGCCCCGCGGCACCTCGTGCAGGTTCACTGCGGCGATGCGCTCCGGCACGACGATCCAATCCGCGTACGCACCGGCGAGGAACACGAGCTCGCGGCATTGCTCTCCGCGCGCGCAGCCGTCGCACGCGCCGCACGGCGCCGAGTTGGCGGCGACGACCCGTCTGCCGTCGAGGATGCCGCAAAACTCGTGTCCGAAGGGCGCCGGCGACTCGCGGGCAAGCAGCGGGTGGCCGCGCTTGAACGTCTTCAGGTCGGTGCCGTCGGTCAGTGCGACCTCGATCTCCACGAGCACGTCTCCCGGACCGGGTTCGGGACGCGGCACCTCCTCGACGCGTAGATCGCCGGGCGCATAGAGCAGTGCTGCCTTCACGGCGTGAAGACGACCTTGAGCGCCTCGCCGCGGCGGTAGAGCTCCACGCCTTCGAGGAACCGCTCGAGCGGGAGCGTCGTCACCTCCGGCAGCACGAGCGTCGGCAGCAGGTCGATCGCGGCGCGAAAGTACGCCGGCGTCGCTGAGCGCGAACCGACCACGTGAAGCTCCTTGCGATACACGGCGTCGAGCGTTGTCGGCACGTCTTCCTCGGGCGCGGCAAACACGAGCAGCGTCCCGCCCGGTTCGAGCCGGTGCAAGGCGGCGTTGATCCCCGCGGGCGCGGTGAGCACCGCGGCGTTGACCGTGTCGACGTCGCCTGTCTCCGCGCCGAGCATGTGCGCCGTCGCGAGCCGCTCGAGTCTCGGGTCGACGGCGACGACGTCGTCACCACGACGGCGGAGCACCTGGATCCACAACTGGCCGACTGCCCCCGCCCCCACGACGAGCACGCGCCCCCGCGGTACGGACTCCGCTGCGCGCAGCACACAGGCGAGCGGCTCGACCCAGACGCCGTCCAGCTCAGCGAGAGCGTCCGGCAATGGAACGCAATGCGTCGCGCGCAACTGCTCCGCGAAACCGCCCGGCGCGATCCTCAGTTCGCGGAACTCGCCGCAGGTCGACTGGTGGCCCGCGAGGCAGCGCTCGCACGTCCCGCACGGGACGCGGTGCATGACGGTAACGCGCGCGCCGTTCTCGAGCACGCCCGCAACCTCGTGGCCGAGCACAGTCCCGCGCGCGGCGCGGCCGAGCTTCTCCACGTCGGAGCCACACAGGCCGCACGCGACGACGCGAACGAGCAGGCCCGCGCCCGAAGGCTCCGGCAGATCGGCGAGCTCGGGGAGCCCGTCGCCATCGAGTACGACCGCACGCACCGCCGTATCGTAGGGCGGTGCGTGCGGTCGGAAGGACGAGCCGTTCTAGAGGTGAACCGGGAACGACACGAGCCGACTGCCCGTGACGCCACCGAGCGGGCTCTCGCCCGACTTCCGTGCCCGTGAAAACACGGCGAGGATCTGCTGACGCGACGAGGCAGGGAAGCCCGCCATGCGCTGGAGGGTCAGCGTCGCCCAACCAGTGCTGTCGGTCGCCACTTCGGCCGGCGTCGAGAACTGCTGGAAGGGGATCGCGGCCGCATAGACGAGCGCGTTCCCGATCGAGCGACCGTTGCAGGCCGAGACGTGGAAGCGGAGCTGCAGTGTGGTGACGCTGCGGGAGATCGGCGACGGCGTTGCGACCTGACCGTCGATCACGAGCCGTGCCGGAGGCGCGATCTGCGCAACGTCGAGCGGGCCGGTACCGGTCGCAGGACAACCGTTCACGAGAGCCGGGGGCGGCGGTGTGGAGCCCTTCGGCTGCACGAGCGCGGTCGGGTCCGACTCGGCGACGGCATTGCCCGCGCCGTTCGTCGCAGTGACGTTGAGACGCAGTTTCGTTCCGACGTCGACGTTCTTCACGACGTAGGCCTGCGACGTTGCACTCGAGATGTTCGCGCACTTCTGACCGAACGCGTTGCAGCGCTTCCAGCGCCACTTGTACGAGATCGGCTGATCGCCGCTCCACTGACCAGCGTGGCCGGTCAAGGTCTGACCCTGCTCCGCGGTCCCGGAAATCGTCGGCAGCGCCGTGTTCTTTGGCGGCGTGCCCGCAGCACCGGCGAGGCCTGCAAGAGCGAGAACCGTCACCGCCCCGGCCGCAAGCAGCGGCAGCATTGACTTGATCTTCATGTAGTGCCCCTTTCAGAAGGTTTCCCCCTTCCTTCCCGGGCACCACCAACGCCATGTATGGGTTGGATCAGGCTCGCGTAAAACCGCCCGGCGCTACACTGAGACCCGCCCAGGGGCCATAGCTCAGCTGGGAGAGCGCCTGGATCGCACCCAGGAGGTCGGCGGTTCGAGCCCGCCTGGCTCCACTCGAAAAGCCCTCGCTCCGGCGGGGGCTTTCGTTTATCCGCGAAGGCTCACTGCCCGATCGTCACGGGCGTGCCAGGCCCGATGCGAACGACGAGCCAGCGCATCACGCTGTCTGCGAGGCGGATGCAGCCATGGGACACAGCAGTGCCCGGAACGCCGCCGACGTTCGACAGCCCGTGGAGCGCGATCTGGCCCGGGCCGCCGTCGAATTCCTGCAGCACCTCGGACCGCGCGCTCAGAGCGAGCGCGAACGGCGCACCTACGTCGGACGAACGAAGCGCGATCGACTCCTCGACGAAGAACTCACCCGTCGGGGTCGGAGTCGAGGGCTTCCCCACGACGGCTTTGAACACGCGCACCAGACGACCGGAGCGGTAGGCCGACACTTCTCGCCGGTCGCGGTTGACGACCAGATGCCAACTCGTCGCCCACTGGAGCGTCGCCTTGCGCGTGATCCAGCCGGTGTGGCCGTTCGGGCGGCCGGGGAGTCTCACCTTCAACCATCCTGCGCGATGCGCGATGACCGGCAGCACCGTTCGGTCGTGCGTGATCGGCGTGACCGCCGGCACGTCGCCGAGCAGCGCCGAGGTCGCACGGGGCGCAGCACGGATGCGATGCGAGCTGAGCAGCGCGGCGAGCTCCTGCGTGCGCGGCACAGCCCCGCTGTTCGCAGCCGTCGCGGCGGCCGTCGTCAACGCGGTGAGCGAGAGAGCTGCCAGAAGCAGGGCGAGCGGGCGCCGAGGGCGCCCGCTCGTGATCCCCGCGCTCTTGGTCAACCCGTGAAGCCGAAGCTGTGGATCGCCGGTTTGGGCTTCGGCTTCGGCGTCTTCTTGACGATGTTGCGCGCCTTGGCTGCAGCGATCTGCTTCGCCTTGGCGATCCGCGCGGCCTTGACCGCAGCGAGCCGCTTCGCCTTCGCGGCCGCAAGCTGCTTCGCCGTGGGCCCGGTTGGCGTCGGCGTCGTCGCCGTTGGTGTGGTTGTCGTCGTCGTGGTGGCCGTCGTGGTCGGGGGGGTCGATGCAGTACAGCTCAACGCGCCCGTCACCGGATCGACGAACGCCGGTGTGAGGCCAAGCGCGGCGTACGGCGCCACCTTGTCCTGCCCGACGACGAGGTTCCAGGCCGTCCCACCCTGGCAGTAGATCGTTCGACTCGGGTTCGAGTCGCCAACCGACGCAGCGCACCCGGGCTTGGAGACAGTGTTCGTATCGAGCGTGACGCTGCCGACGCTCGCGAGCAACCGTCCCGTCACGGTGGCGCCGGTATCGAGCACGATGCTGTTCTGGACGAGCAGGGTCCCGACGAACGTCGAGTTCACGCCAAGAGTCGCATCGGTCCCGATCTGCCAGAACACGTTGCACGACCGAGCGCCGTTGATCAGTGCGACCGTGCTCGAAGTGGCGGTCGTGAGCGCCGAGCCCGCCTGCAGCACGAAGATGGAGCCGGAATCACCCTGGGCGTCCAGCGTCACCGTCCCGGTGAGATCGATCGTCGAGCCGGAGTTGTAGACGCCTCGCGTCAAGGTCTTACCGCCGAGGGTGAGGCCGACGATCGGGCTTGTGGGGCCTTGCGCCGCAGCATTGTTGTACGCGGTGACGAGAGCGTTCTTGGCGCC
>JAYUEQ010000180.1:0-4370 GCA_043739205.1 Thermoleophilia bacterium | reverse complement strand
GCGCGCTTCATCACGCGCGCCGACTTCACGACCTGCGGCAGGAACATCCGGCCGGAGCCGAACAGGTCGCCAACGACGCGCATCCCGTCCATCAGCGGGCCCTCGATCACGTCGAGCGGCCGCTTGGCCGTGAGACGCGCCTCCTCGGTGTCGGCCTCGATGAAGTCGACCACCCCGTGAATGAGCGCCCACTCGAGCCGCTTCGCGACCGGCGCCTCGCGCCAGCGCAGATCGAGCTCGCGTTTCGTCCCCTCGCCGCGGAAGCGGTCGGCGATCTCGACCAACCGTTCCGTTGCATCGGGGCGACGGTTGAAGATCGCATCCTCGACGCGCTCGAGCAGCTCTGGGTTGATGTCTTCGTAGACCGCAAGCTGGCCGGCGTTGACGATCCCCATGTCGAGCCCAGCGCGGATCGCGTGGAAGAGGAACGCGGCATGCATCGCCTCGCGGATCACATCGTTGCCGCGGAAGGAGAAGCTGAGGTTCGAGATGCCACCGGACGTGCGCGCGCCGGGGCAGCGCTGCTTGATCAGCGGGAGACTGTCGATGAACGCTCGTGCGTAGTCGTTGTGCTCCTCGATGCCGGTCGCAACGGCGAGCACGTTCGGGTCGAAGACGATGTCCTCCGGCGCAAAGCCGACCTCGTCGACGAGCAGGTCGTACGCGCGGCCGCAGATCGCGACGCGCTTCTCGACGTCCGTCGCCTGCCCCTGCTCGTCGAAGGCCATCACGATCACGCCCGCGCCGTAGTCGCGCACGCGCCGCGCATGTCGCAGGAACTCCTCCACTCCTTCCTTCAGCGAGATCGAGGTGACGATGCCTTTGCCCTGCAGACATTGGAGGCCGGCCTCGAGCACGGTCCACTTCGAGCTGTCGACCATGATCGGCAGGCGCGCAACCTCCGGTTCGGTCGCGATCACGTTCAGGAAGTGACGCATCGCTTCCTCGCCGTCGAGGAGGTCGGCGTCCATGTTCACGTCGAGCATGTTCGCGCCGCCACGCACCTGCTCGAGCGCGACGTCGACGGCCGCGCCGAAGTCGCCACTCTCGACAAGCCGCCGGAAGCGAGCGGAGCCGGTTACGTTCGTGCGCTCGCCGATGAGCACGAAGCCGGTGTCTTCGGTGATCTCGAAGGTCTCGAGGCCGCTGAAGCGCGGCGCCGCGCGTCTCTTCGGGACAGGTCTCGGGGACAGCCCCCGGGACGTGTCGGAGATGGCCCTCGTGTGCTCCGGCGTGGAGCCGCAGCAGGAGCCGACGATGTTGAGGAGGCCGTCGCGCGCGAACTCGTGCAACAGCGCGGAGGTAACGTCGGGCGTTTCGTCGTAGCCGCCGAACGCGTTCGGCAGCCCCGCGTTCGGATGCGCGGAGGTCAGGCAGGTAGCGATACGCGAAAGGTCGGCGACGTACGGCCGCATCTCCCGCGCGCCCAGTGAGCAGTTGACACCGACCACGAGCGGCTCGGCGTGCTCGATCGCGGTCCAGAACCCTTCGATCGTCTGGCCGCTGAGTGTCCGCCCTGAGAGGTCGACGATCGTGACGCTGATCCAGAGCGGCAACTGGGGCGCGGTTTCGCGCGCGGCGGCGATCGCCGCCTTCGCGTTCAGCGTGTCGAAGATCGTCTCGATCAGGAGCATGTCCACCCCGCCGTCGGCGAGGCCACGGATCTGCTCGGCATAGGTCTCGACGACTTGGTCGAAGGTGTGGGTGCGATAGCCGGGGTCGTCGACCTTCGGGCTGAGTGAGAGCGTGATGTTGAGCGGCCCGACGGAGCCGGCGACGAAGCGGTCAGACCCGGCGGCTTCGCGCGCGATCCGGGCGCCCTCCACGTTCATCTCGTACACCGCCCCCTCGAGCCCGTAGTCGGCCTGGCCGATCGAGGTCGCGGTGAACGTATTCGTCGTCGCGATGTCGGCGCCCGCCGCGAAGTACGAGTCGTGCACCTCTCGGACGATGTCCGGGCGCGTCAGGTTGAGCAGGTCGGGGTCGTTCAGGAGGTCGCGGCGGTGGTTCTTGAACCGCTCGCCGCGGAAGTCGGCTTCGTTCAGGCCACGGTTCTGGAGCAGCACGCCCCACGCGCCGTCGAGCACGAGGATGCGCTCTTCGGCGAGCTTCCGGATCTCCGTTGCGACGTCGCGCTGCGTAGTTGCCACCGCGTCTCCCTTGGTTCGCTAAAGAGAACGCAGCACGGAGGGTGCGCGAGAGCTCTTTAGGCGTTTGTTGACCCGGTCGCCAAGCTGCCGTTCAAAGCTCTCCGGGGTCCAGAAAGAGTAGCGCGAAGGACTCCGGCGAACCCAAACGGGGTCTGACCCCGAAGGTGGCGTCAACGGAGAGCTCCGTTTGGGACCCGCCGCCGCCCGGAGGCGCATGGTTGAGCGGCGAGGGTGTCCGAAGTGGACATCACCCGGGTCTGACCCCGGTGGTGACGCTTCTGGACTAGCCGCGGCCGGCGACGGCGAGCTGGTTCTCGGCGTGCCGGATGCGCTGTTCGACCTGCCAGCGGTCGACAGTCGACTCGCCCCGCTCGATCGCCTCGAGCTCTACCTGGGCCGCTTCGAGCTGCTCCTGCGCGCGGACGTGATCGATCTTCGCCGCTTCGACGGCGTCGTCGACGAGTGCGATCGCGCGGTCCTGCAGTACCTGGAAGAAGCCCGGCCCCGTCGCGAACTCGAGGATCTCGGTCTCGCTGAGGTGCACACGCGTCGAACCTGCCTTCAGCGTCGCGATCAGCGGTGCGTGGCGCGCCAGCACACCGATCTCCCCGGCCGCGCCGGGGACGATGATCATCTGCGCGTCACCCTCGTACGCCGGACCGTCCGGCGTGACGACGCTGACCGAGAACTCTCTGCGATCCGCCATCTCCTACCGCCGCCTGTTCAAGCCGTGGCGGCAGACATCTGCTTCGCCCGCTCGACCGCGCCCTCGATCGGGCCGACCATGTAGAAGGCCTGCTCGGGCAGCTCGTCGTGCACGCCGTCGAGGATCTCCGAGAAGCCGCGGATCGTGTCCTCGAGCTTCACGTACTGCCCGGGCGTGCCGGTGAACTGCTCGGCGACGAAGAACGGCTGCGACAGGAAGCGCTGGATCTTGCGCGCACGCTGGACGATCAGGCGGTCCTCGTCGGAGAGCTCCTCGATCCCGAGGATCGCGATGATGTCCTGCAGGTCCTTGTAGCGCTGCAGCACTTCCTGCACGCGCGTCGCCGTCGAGTAGTGCTCATCCGAGACGATGCCGGGCTGCAGCGCGCGCGAAACCGAGTCGAGCGGATCGACGGCCGGATAGATGCCCTGCTCGACGATCGCGCGCGAGAGCGTGGTCGTCGCGTCGAGGTGCGCGAACGTGTTCGCCGGCGCCGGGTCGGTAAGGTCGTCGGCGGGCACGTAGATCGCCTGCACCGAGGTGACCGCGCCCTTCGTCGTCGAGGTGATGCGCTCCTGGAGCTGCCCCATCTCGGTCGCGAGGGTCGGCTGGTACCCGACGGCGCTCGGCATCCGGCCCAACAGGGCGGAGACCTCCGAGCCCGCCTGCACGAAGCGGAAGATGTTGTCGATGAAGAGCAGCACGTCTTGGCCCTGGTCGCGGAAGTACTCCGCCATCGTCAGGCCCGAGAGAGCAACGCGGAGGCGCGCTCCCGGCGGCTCGTTCATCTGGCCGTAGCAAAGGGCGACCTTGTCGAGCACGCCCGACTCCCCCATCTCGAGCAGCAGGTCATTGCCTTCGCGCGTGCGCTCGCCGACGCCGGAAAAGACGGACACGCCGCCGTGCTGGCTCGCGATGTTGTGGATCAGCTCCTGGAGTAGCACCGTCTTGCCGGTACCGGCACCGCCGAAGAGGCCCACCTTGCCGCCTCGGACGTACGGGGCGATCAGGTCGATCACCTTGATGCCGGTCTCGAAGATCTCGACCTTCGCTGTCAGTTCGTCGAAGGGCGGCGGATCGCGGTGGATCGACCAGCGCTCGGCGTCGGGGCCGGGCGCTTCCTTCTCGTCGACCGGCTCGCCGAGCACGTTCCAGACGCGACCAAGTGTGATCTCGCCGACGGGAACCGAGATCGGTGCGCCGGTGTCGATCACCTCGGTGCCACGGGCGATCCCGTCCGTGGCGTCCATCGCAACAGCGCGGACGCGGTCGTCGCCAAGGTGCTGCTGCACCTCCGCGATCAGGAAGCTCCCGTCGGGGCGTGGGATCCGCACCGCCGAGTAGATATCGGGAAGTCCGTCCGGGAAGACAGCGTCGACGACGACGCCCTTGATCTCGAGCAGCTTGCCGGTCTTTTGGCCGTTGGTCGCCACGTGTCTAGAGCTCCTGAACTGGTGAAGGTGCGATGTCGTCCCGGCGCCGGGCGCGGAAGACGCGCGCCAGCAGGCTGGGCA
>JAYUEQ010000179.1:0-5372 GCA_043739205.1 Thermoleophilia bacterium | reverse complement strand
CGTGTTCGCGAAGCAGCAGCACACGCTCGGCCGCATCGCCGGCCCGCTCTCGGTCGAGGGTGGCAGCTCCAACGCCGACCGCTCGCTGCATGCCGCCGTCCTGCTCCCGGGTGAAGGCAACGGCCCGCCCTTCGCCGTCGCGGCGCAGCCGCCGGAGTGGCAGCAGATCGACACGCTCAACGTCTACGACGACGGCAGCCATCAGGATCAGACCGGAACGCTGACCTCGACGGCGCTCACCGGGCTCGGCATGCAGGCCGACCCGGGCGGCGTGCTCGATCTCACATACCTCCTGCCCGCGGGAGCGCCGGTGCCGTTCGGCGAGCCGGGCAAGTATTTCGACGGGATCAGCTACGGACAGATCACCCTCGATTCGCACGGCAACTTCTCGACAGACGGCAACGTCTCGACGATCGAAGACCTGAACGTGCTGCTCGGCCAGGGCAACGACCACCTGACGATCGTCTCGACGCTCGTGCCCGGCCCGGACTACAACCCGGTCACCTCGAGCCCGGGCCGCGCGGCGGCGCACGGCGGGCTCACGACCGTCCACGGCGGCGGCAACCAGCTGCTTGCGGTCGGCCTGCTCGCGCCGGCGGCCTACACGGTCGTCGCGGGTGCCGACGGTGGCAAGCTCGTTCGCAAGGATGGCCTCTCGTGGCAGGCGGCAGGCTTCGTGGTCGGCCAGCAGGTGACGCTGACCGGCGGCCTCTCCGGCTCGTACACGATCACCGGCTTTGCAACTGGGCCGAATGGGCCTGGTGACACGCTTCTCCTCGCCGGCGGCCCGGCGCTCGCGGCCGCGCCCAACGTCACGGCCACGGTCACGGTCTCCGACGCCCTCCAGGTGACCGGCGTCTTCGATCTCGCGCGGGTTGCGACGTTCGACGCCACCGGCGCTCCGATCACCGGCAACGATGTCCTGCGTACAGACCATCTGCCCTGGCAGAACCTCGGCTTTACCTACGGCCAGCAGGTCTACATCACCGGCATCGGCCTGCGGACGATCGTCGCCTTCGACAACTCGGTCTACGGAGACGGCACCGGCCTGATCGTCGACGGGGCCGCGTTCACGCCGACGGCAGGCGTCTCCGGCACCGTCTCGGTGACGAGCCGCTATCGCGTCGCCGGCAGCTTCACCTCGACCACGAGCTCGATCACTCTCGGTGCGCTGACGTTCGGCACGCTCGCAGGCTCCGGGCTCGCTGTCGGCATGCAGCTCGCGATCACCGGGGTGACGGGCACGCGCACGATCACGTCGATCACCGGCAACACGATCGCGCTGAGCGGCGGCCCGATCCCCGCCGGCCTGACCGGCGGCATCGTCGCCGCGGTGCGGATCGGCGGCGACACGATCACCGTCACTGGCGGCGCCAGCACACTCGCCGCGGGCGGCCCCGGCACTGACACCTGCACTCTCGACTACACGACCTGCACGCCGTCGCCGCTCGTCATCTACGGCGACACCTCGCAGGACGGCCTCTGGTACGGCGGCGACCCGTCCGGGATCACGCTGCACAACTTCGGGCCGAAGCCGCTCGCGCACGATGAAGGCGTCACGGTCACGGGCGCCTACACCCCGAGCACGCCGAACGGGACGATCAACCTGAATGCGTGCGGCACCGGTTGTACGAGCTCGGGCAGCTTCATCACGGACGGCTTCGCGATCGGTCAGCTGCTCACGCTCGACACGACGCCGCAGCAGGTGACCGTCACGGTGGCCGTTGCGGGCAGCACCGGGACGATCACTCGCAGCGCCGGCGGCTCGTGGGTCTCGGCGGGCTACGCGCTCGGCGAAGTGGTCACGATCGACGGCACGCGCGTCGGCACGATCACCGGGCTCAGCACCAGCACTCTGACGCTCGGCTCCCTGACGGGCTTCTTGACATTCGTTGCCGCGACCCCGCAGAACCACCTCGTCTCAGTCGCTGAGCTCGGCACCGTCATGGCGATCACCGCGACGACATTGACTCTCACCTTCCTGTCGCCGAACTTCGCGCGGCTCGTGAGCGCCGGCAGGTCGGTGCACTCCATCGCCGTCGCGAACCGTGTCGGCCAGGGCGCGCCGTTCTTCGTCTTCGCCCTCGCGGATCCGTTCCAATACAACGGCAACGACGTCATCGACGCGAGCCAGGCCTTCTCGAAGGCCGACCCGACGAACCTGCCGTCGATCGGCATCAGCGCCTACGGTGGCCCCGGTAACGACACCATCCTCGGCACACAGACCGGCGACATCCTCGCGGGCGGCTCCGGCAACGACACGATCGCCGGCGGGCGCGGCGACAACCAGATCTTCGGCGACTCGGGCCTGAACGTGAACCCGATCACGCGCGTCCTCACTATTCCGACCGTTAACAGCAGCACGTACGCGAACCGCGATTTCATGCAGGCCGGCCAGGATCTGCTCTACAGCAACGCGCCCGGCTCACTCGCCAACGATCCGTACCAGTCGCAGCTTGCGATCACGCTCGGGACGACCGGGTCGACCGGCACGATCGCGCGTGGCGACGGCGGCTCCTGGACCGACGCAGGGTTCAAGGCCGGTCAGACCGATGTCACCGTCGCCAACGTCACGATCTCGGGCACGACGGTCACGCTGGCCATCGGCTCCGCGCTGCCGAACTTCCATCTCGACGGCTACTTCGTCGGTCAGAAGATCCGGATCGCCGGTACCGCGACCGCCGACGACGGCGTCTACACGGTCGCGACGGTCGGGATCACCAGCCTCACCCTGACGACCGCTGCCCCCGTCGCCGGCACGTTCAACGGCGTCACGATCGACGGGCTGAACCTCGTGACGATCGACGGCCAGGCTGTCGGCTACCTGACGGGCGCGACGGCTTCGACGCTGACCCTGACGCTCACCAACCCGGGCGCGTTCACCGCCGACCCGACCAAGCTGCACGTCGTCTCGGTCGCCTACTACGGCAACTACGACAGCATCGTGCTCGGCGACCATGGTGCGATTACCCAGAACGTCTCGGGCGCCCGCGACACGACGAAGCCGCTGCCTCCCCTGCCGCAGGAGCTGCAGACGACGCTGCGCGTCCGCACGATCCAGAGCTCGCAGCCTGACAACGGCGCCAGCGACTCGATCTATGGCAACGGCGGTGACGGCATCCTGATCGGCGGCACCGGCGACGACGCGATCGACGGCGGCGGCGGACGCGACCTGATCTTCGGCGACCATGTCCTTCTCGACCGCTCGAGTCACCTCGGGAACTTCACGAGCCTGCTCTTCCAGGATCTGACCGGGACGCAGCTGTACAGCACCGCAATCGCCAACGAAGGCGCGCTGCTTGCCGATGGGAAGCCGCAGCTCGACCCGCGCGGCCATGCGAGCTGGGGCGACTACCTGATCACGATCCAGGGCTCGAGCTTCGGCGCCCAGGCCGTCTACTACGGCAACGACTACATCGCGGGCGGCGGCGGCAACGACATGATCTTCGGTGAGCTCGGCAACGACACGGTCCAGGGAGACGGCTCGATCGACTACATCGCCCATCCGTACGTCACCGGCAACCAGGGCGGCACCGCAAACGCCTACGGCTATGCGGCGGCCTGCACAACGGGCGCGCATCCTGGCTCGCCGACGGTGGGCCAGCGGGTCGGCGCCTGCCGCGACGCGACCGGCTTGCTGCTCGTCAACTCGTCCTCCGACCGCTCGACCGACGGCTCCGACTACATCGAGGGTGGCGGCGGCAACGACGTGATCTTCGGCAACCTCGGCCAGGACGACATCCTCGGCGGGAACTCAGACTTCTTCGGCCTCAACAGCGTCGCGTGCACGTCGGCGAACGAGACCTACGCCTTCGGCGGTGCCGCGGGCGGCTGCCAGCGGCCGGACGGCTCGAACATCATCTTCGGCGGCTCCGGCACGCAGCTCGATCGCGAAGGCGTCGGCGACAGCTCGTTGCAGGGCCACGCCACGAACTCCGACGTGATCGTCTCTGACAACGGCGAGATCGTGCGCATCGTCGGCACGAACGGCACCTACGGCCTCGGCGCCGGCGGCGTCCAGGTCGACGCGACCGGCTTCGTGCGCTTCAACTACGACAACTACACCGACGCGCTGCCGCTCGCTCAGCAGGCGCACATCGTGGTTCGCGGTGTGACGCTGCTCGACTACACGCCTGGTGGACCTGACCTTGCGAACCAGCCGGGTCCGCTCGTCAGCGGCGACATCGGCGGCACGCCGCTCGCCGCCAACGCAGCCGCCGGGATCGCGGCGGGCACGCTCCAGCAGGGCTCCGAGATTCACGCGGAGTCGGGCGACGCCTTCGTCTACGGCGGGCCAGCGGACGACGTCATCTTCGGTGGCGCCCAGAACGACACGATCATCACCGGCTACGGCGACAACTGGGTCTCGGGCGGGCGCGGTGACTCGTGCATCATCGGCGGCGGCGGACGCTGCTTCGTCAGCCGCGTCAGCTCGAGCTACGGCGAGCCGCTGTACGGCGTCGCCGCGACGCCCACTGCGAGCCTGAGCGAGTTGATCACGACGCCGGGCAACGCCCAGCAGGCGATCATCAACGTCGCCGGCGCGCTCCAGTACGTCGCCGAGCTCTATCCGTACAACTGGGATCCGGCCTCGTCGGGCGGCACGAACCCGACGTTCTCGACCAGCTGCAAGCCGAACCAGATCTGCCCGGTCTACCAGCCGCGCTACGGCCACAACATCATTTACGGCGGCTGGGGCAACGGTGTCGTCCACGGCGGGCCGGGCCAGTCCGCGATCTCGGGCGCCGAGGCGCCGCTGGTCGGCTACGCAGACAACTTCAATATGTACGGCCACACAACGGCCGCGGCGTACATGGCCACGGGCAACGCCGACACCGTCCTCACGGACTACGTCCTCAACACGGCGCCGGTCCGGACCGATTTCTACCATCCGTTCAACCCGGGGAACCCGGCCGGATTCATGCCGATTGCGGATCCGCCGAACGGAAACCAGGGCCGCGGCTTCAACATCGGCAAGTCGCTCTACTTCGATGCGGAGGATCCGCGCCGCCAGGTCAACCTCCTCTCGGGTGTCATCGACCCGACCGTGACGAGCGACGGCCTGACCGCCGCCGGGTACAACCCGCTGCTCTGCAAGTGGACGGCGCCGCAGACGCCGCAGAGCCAGGGCTGCCTCCCGTTCTTCCTGACCTTCGACCCGACCGACCCGGCGCTGCCCCTCGACACGTTCTGGTACCCGGGTACCGGCGACCCCCAGATGCCGGTCACCGGCGACAAGGCGATCTTCGGCGATCTCGGGAACGACTACATCGTCGCCGGCATGGGCCGAGTCCGCGTCTACGGCGGCTGGGGCTTCGACCTGATCGATCTGCGCGCCAGCACGCAGGAGAAAGGCGGCCTGAACGACGGGC
>JAYUEQ010000178.1:0-2128 GCA_043739205.1 Thermoleophilia bacterium | reverse complement strand
ACGATCGTGACGAGCCAGTCGATCGTCACGCGCCAGCCGTGCGGCAGTCCCTCGGTCAAATAATCGATCGGGTTCCTCAGCGGACCTGCTCCCTTCGCCAGCCTTCGATTCGCGCATGGTCACCCGAGAGCAGCACGTCGGGCACCCTCCAGCCGCGGTATTCCGCGGGCCGCGTGTAGTGAGGGTACTCAAGCCCACCACCTAACTCGTCAGAGAACGATTCGATCTCGCCCGAGCCCTCGGACAGAGCGCCCGGGAGGCGCCGGGCGATCGCGTCCACGAGCACCATCGCCGGCAGGTCGCCGTTCGAGAGGACGTACGGGCCGATCGAGATCGCGTCTGACGAAAGATGTTCGACAATCCGCTCGTCGAACCCCTCGAAACGGGCCGAGAGCAGGGTCACATGGTCGAGCCGGGCGAGTTCCTCGACGACCTTCTGGGTCAACTGCCGCCCCTGCGGGCTGAGCGCGATCACCGGGTGCGTCGGCCGCTCCGGGTAGACCGCGTCGAGCGCCGAGGCGACGACATCGACCCGCAGGACCATCCCCGCCCCGCCTCCGTACGGCTCGTCATCGACCTGGCCGTTTCTCAGCGGCGTCAGGTCGCGGTAGGAGAAGAGCCGCAAGTCGAGCTCGTTCCCGAGCACGGTTGCGACGGGTCGCTGCTCCGTCAGCCACGCGAACGCGTGCGGCACGAGCGTGAACACGTCGAGCTGCATCAGTCGTCCACCGTGAACCCAGGAGCGACGACGATGCGGCCGCCGGTGAGATCGACGTTGCGCACGCAGTCCTCGATCATCGGCAGGAGGACGCCGGTGTCGAGCTCGAGCACGTCATTGGCGACGCCGGTCGTCACGGCCTTGACGCTTCCGAGCTCGCGGCCGTTCTCCTCCACCACAGGCAGCCCGATCAGCTCGAAGGCGTAGTACTCGTCCGCCTCCGTCGGCGGCAGCGCGTCGCGTTCCACCTCGATCGACGCGCCGCGCTCGACCGCGCGGTCGAGCTTGACGATCGGCCGACCGGACGAGCGCCGTGCGGCGATCACCTCGACGCGCGTACCGCCGGCGAGAAACGTCGAGCCGACCTTCCACCAGCGCTCGTCGGCGCTCGGCTGCTCGATGAAGAACGCTCCGTCGATGCCGTGCGGCTTGCCGACACGGCCGATTTGGACTCTCATGTGCGAGCTCGCCCCTCCTCGAACGCCGCGATCGCCTGCTCACGGGAAACGGCCTCCATAAGATTCTCCGCAACGAAGTCGGCCGCGTTCGGCCACGAGCTCAGGCGCGTCTCACGCACCGCTCGCTCGACATCGAACGGAGTGCGCATCGGCCGTGGCTCACCGTCTTCAACGAGCGTCCAGTAGGCGGCGACGTCACCTTCGTAGGCCATGCCGACCGAACCGGCGTTGACGATCCGCAGGTCGCCGACTCGGCGGTCGAACTGGTGATGTGTATGGCCGATCACGATCGTGCCGGTGTGGCCGGCGAAGGTCGCGGCGACCACCTCATCCGGTGTCGCCGCGGTTGTTTTCGGCGTGTTGTCCCCGGGCGTCGCGTGGCAGTAGAGAACACCGTCGACCACGACCGCTAGCGGCAGCGACTGGAGCCACTCGAGGTCGCCCGGGGCGAGCTCTTCCCGCTCCCATTCCTCTGCGAGGTCCTCGCAATTCCCCCGCACGACGTGAGCGTCCAGCGACCGGATCTGCGCAACCGTATCCCGCGGGTAGGGGCCGTAGAGGTAGTCGCCGCCGAATACAATCGCATCGGCTTCGACCTCAGCCAGAACCGCCTCGAGCGCCCACGGCATCCCGTGGACGTCGTACAGCGCCGCGACGCGCATCTATTCCGGGTCGGCGATCTCGACCATCACGCGGCGGCCTTCGCGCGCTGCGCTCGCGCGCACGAGGGTGCGCAGCGCACGGGCGATCCTGCCCTGGCGACCGATCACCTTGCCGACGTCGTCGGCCGCAACGTGCAGCACGAGGACGAGAGCGCCGTCGCGCTCTTCGGTGTCCACGCGCACGGCGTCGGGGTCGTCGACGAGCTCGCGCGCGAGGTACGCGAGCAGTTCGGGCATTACTTCTCGATGCCCGAGATCTTGATCAGCTTGGCGACCGCCTCGGTGGGCTG
>JAYUEQ010000177.1:0-2510 GCA_043739205.1 Thermoleophilia bacterium | reverse complement strand
CACAAGCTGCTCAAGGCTCATCGCTCCGCGGTGATCAGCAAGCTCGCTCCGACGGCCCCGCTCGTGCGGGCCCGGGTGCTCGCCGCCGTCACCGTTCAGCATCACGCGGTGAAGCCGAAGCCCGCGTCTTCGACGGCGAAGACGATCGCCGCGCTCGCCGCTAGCCTCGGCAAGAAGTAGCGATTCCGGGCACAATGGGCGCATGTCGCGCCTTGGTCTCTCACGCCGTCTCGGACCTGTAGGGGTCGCGTTGACGCTGTTCGACGTCTGGCGGCGGCTACCGCCGAAGCAGCGCAAGTGGGTTCTGAAGCAGGCGCGCGAGCACGGCCCGCGCATCGCCAAGCAGGCGCTCGACGTGCAGGCGAAGCGCCGCAAGCGTTAGCGGACGAGCCTCGCCGCGGCAAGGAGGTCGAAGTGAGCGATACCAAGCGGGTCGAGCTACTCCGGCAGGTCGCGAGCGCCTTCAATCGCCACGACCTCGACGCGATCATGGCGACCTTCAGCGACGACTGCGTCTTCGAGTCGCCGCGCGGCCCGGATCCATGGGGAAGGCGATTCGCGCGCAAACACGACGTGCGGAACGGCCTCGCCGCGCGATTCGCCGGTATCCCGGATGTCCACTACGGCGACGACGAACACTTCGCCTGTGGTGACCGCGGCGTCTCGGAGTGGACACTGACCGGAACGACGGTGGACGGAGAACGACTCGAAGTGCGCGGCTGCGACCTATGGACATTCGACGCCAACGACAAGATCGGCCGCAAGGACTCCTTCTGGAAGATCCGCGATTCCTGATCCGAGTGCCGCGGAGCGTCAAAGAGCCGCTTCGACGTTGACGGACGCGTTAGCTCAGCTTGCCGAGCAGTTCGAGATCTTGGAGGTGATGGGCGGGTAGGGCGTAGCCGGTGTGCGCCTGCAACTGCAGCTCTCGCGACAAACACCGGACGCTTTGACCGTCGATTGCGCCGGTTGCGTTCAGCCCGGCGGCTGTGAACGCGTACGGCGCGTTCCAGAGCATCGCGACCTCCCCGCCTTCGGATTGCCGCACCACGTGGACATCAACTTCTCGACCGTCGGCGTGGCCGTAGACAAATGCAGATGGCTGCTCCACAGCAGACGACCACCCGTCGTGGCGGATCCACCTGACCTCGTCGTCCCAGGTGTACTTGAGAACAAAGCCCAGGTGAATCAGGCACACCCGCAGCCGCTCGAGGTCCGCGACGTCGACAAGCAAGTCCAAGTCGTGATGCGGCCGGGTCTGACGACCCGCAAGCGCATCGACGCCCCAGCCGCCCATCACCCAGACGAGAGCGTCCGCGGCAGTCAGCGCACGGTAGAGCGAAATCACATTCGCGGCGTCCAACGGAAGAGAACTCTACGGCGACGGTCACCCCTCGCCTCGGCCGGCGTTCTACAACGCATTTCGACGAGACGAGCCGCCAGCGATTCGAAAATGGTCTCGGGGCCTAGGCCGTAAGGGACACCACCGGGGTCAGACCCAGGTGATGACCAGAGGAGACGATGCGGCCGCACAACGATGCGCCACGGCGCTTTGGCCATGCACCCGCGGCCTCGACTCGAACGGCCACCACCGGGGTCAGACCCGCGAGGTGTCCAGACGGACCATGAAATCGCCTCAGAGACCAGGCGCGGTCGCAGGCGCGAGCGTGCTTACGCCTGACGCGTGAGCGACGCCCCGTCGCCTCGAGTGCTAGGCGGTCAGTGCGTCGTGCACGATGCGGTTCTGTTCGATCAGGTGCGCCGTCGGATAGCCCTCGGACGGGCTCGCGCGCCACGGGCGGCCGACGAACCGCACCGACAGATCGCCGGTCGCCTCTTCGAGCCGGTGGCGGATCGAGCGCCACGGTCCCATGTTCTGCGGCTCTTCCTGCACCCACACGACCTCCTCGAGTGCGGGGTACGACTCGACGAGTACCCGCGCCTGCTCGATCGGGAACGGATACAGCTGCTCGATGCGCGCGACGGCGACCGAATCGGCCCCCGCCCGCGCTTCGTGCCCGACGACGTCGTAATAGATCTTGCCGCTGCAGAGCACGAGACGCCGTACTGCAGCTTTGTCCTCACGCGTGTCGTCGATCACCGGGCGGAAGCCGCCGTCGGACAACTCGGCGAGCGTCGAGGCTGCGTCTTTGAGGCGCAGCAGGCCCTTCGGCGTGACGACGACGAGTGGGCGCGCGGTGGCGTCGAGCGCTTGACGCCGCAGCAAATGGAAGTACTGCGCTGCGGTCGTGGCGTTGACGATGCGGAGGTTCTCCTGCGCGGCGAGCTGCAAGAACCGCTCGAGCCGCGCGCTCGAATGCTCGGGGCCGTTCCCTTCATAGCCGTGCGGGAGCAGCAGCGTCAGGCGCGACGTCTCGCGCCACTTCGAGAGCGCCGACGAGATGAACTGGTCGATCACGATCTGCGCGCCGTTGGCGAAGTCGCCGTACTGCGCCTCCCAGAGGACGAGCGCCTCGGGCGCAGCTGCGGAGTAGCCGTACTCGAAGCCG
>JAYUEQ010000176.1:0-27674 GCA_043739205.1 Thermoleophilia bacterium | reverse complement strand
CCCCGAAGGCCTCGCCGACGACGGCCTGGATGTCCGCGACCGTGACGGCCCGTGGGTCGCCCGAGAGGTCGTGCAGCGTCTCGCGCACGAGCTCGGCGGTGATCGGCCGGCCCGTCAGGGACGCGTAGGCGAGCACGCGGGTCAGCGCGCCCTCGAGCTCGCGGATGTTCGCGACCACGCGGCGTGCGATCGCGTCCAGGACGTCGCCGTCCGCGATCGGGACGCGATGGGCGTCGACGTGCTTGCTCAGGATCGCGAGGCGCGTCTCGAGATCCGGTGGCTGCACATCCGTTGTGAGTCCCCACTCGAAGCGCGAGCGCAGGCGCTGCTCGAGCCCGCCCATCTCGCGCACGGGCCGGTCGCACGTGAGCACCACCTGCTTGCCGGCCTCGTAGAGCGTGTTGAAGGTGTGGAAGAACTCCTCCTGGATCCGCGCCTTGTGCTCGAAGATCTGGACGTCGTCGATCAAGAGGACGTCGTAGGTGCGGTAGCGCTGCTTGAAGCCCTCGATACGCTTGTCACGTAGGCTGTTGATGAAGTCGTTCATGAACGTCTCCGAGGTGACGTAGCGACAGGTGAGCCCGCCGCCGTGGTCGGTGACGAAGTTCGCGACAGCGTGCAGGAGGTGGGTCTTCCCGAGGCCGGTGTGCCCGTAGATGAAGAGCGGGTTGTATGCCTGTGCCGGCGCCTCGGCGACCGCGAGGGCAGCCGCGTGCGCGAAACGGTTCGACGATCCGATCACGAAGGAGTCGAAGGTGTACTTCGGGTTGATTCCGGCGACGTCGCTCCGTGTCTTTTCGGTGTGCGGCGCGATCACCTCGGCCGGCAGTGGACTGACCGCGCTCGGCACCGCGCTCGAGGGCTGAGGTGGCGGCGTGGCGGACTCTTCGACGCGCAACTGGACGCGAAGCTCTTTGCCACTTGCGTCCTTGACCGCAGCACGGATCAGGTCGAGGAAGTGACCCTCGATCCATTCGCGGGTGAAGTCGTTCGGGACGGCGACGGCGAAGGTGTCGTCGTCAAGGGAAGCGCCGTCCACCTCGCCAAACCAGGTCGAATAGGTGGTGTCGTTCAGCGCTTCGCGGAGCCGGGCGGAAACATCGTTCCAGAGGCTTTCCGCCGTCAGCTCGGTTTGCCGCTCCACGCTTTGCCCGCTCCTTCAGTCGACCCCTGGGAGTTGGCGAGCATAGCAGCGTGCCCGCGCGCGTTTCAATGAGGATTTCTCGCCTCGTCCCTATCGGACGATTAGCGTGATTTGCAGGGATTTCTTCGCGCTTCCCCCAGCTCTCCACAGCTGTGGAAAGTCTGTTCCGCGAACGGCCCGCGACGCCCCTTTCCACGGCTTTTGTCCTCCACACCCCCTGTGGACAACCGCGCGCCAAATTGGTCCGGCTATACTCGCCCGCGGCCGGCTTCGACGCTGGCTCCTCCTTATGAAACGGACCTACCAGCCGAACGTACGCAAGCGGAAGCGCAAGCACGGATTCCGTGCCCGGATGGCGACGCGTGCGGGTCAGCAGATCCTCAAGCGCCGCAGGTCCAAGGGCCGCAAGCGCCTCTCGGCGTGAGCGCGTGCAGCGCCGGAACCGCCTTTCCCGCTCCCGCGACTTCGACGCCGTCTATCGCCACGGCCGCTCCGTCTCGACGCGGTTCCTGACGCTCTACTGGTTCCAGCGTGAAGAAGCAGTCGGCGACCCGCGTCTCGGGTTCGCGGTTCCCAAGGCTGTCGGCAACGCTGTCGTTCGCAATCGCATCAAGCGGCAGTTGCGCGAGATCGTGCGCGTGAAGCTCGAGAGCCGCCCGCCGACGAACGACTACGTGCTCGTCGTGCGCCAGGGGCTCCCTGAGGCTGCCGAGGCGAACGGTCACGAGTGGCTCGCCGAGCGCGTCGACGAAGTACTCGGGAAGTCGGCCGCATGAGCACCGCACCTCTCAGGACGCTCGCGATCGCGCCGATCCGGGTGTACCAGCGGCTCGTCTCGCCGTTCCTGCCGGCGAACACCTGCAAGTACCACCCGAGCTGCTCCGAGTACGCGGTGCTCGCGATCCGCAGGCACGGCGTGTTGCGCGGCCTGCCGATGGCCGGCTGGCGCCTCCTTCGGTGCAACCCGTGGTCGCACGGGGGAGTCGATTACCCATGATGCTGTTCAGCATTCTTCAGCCGCTCGAGGACGTGATGAAGTCGATCCTCGACTTCTTCCACTCGAACATCGGCCTCCCTTGGGCGTGGTCGATCGTTGCGCTGACGATCCTCGTGCGCATCGTGCTCGTGCCGCTGACCGTCCGGCAGATCCACTCGATGCAGTCACTGCAGGCGCATGCCCCGGAGATGAAGGCGATCCAGCAGAAGTACAAGGGCGACCGCGCAAAGCTCAACGAAGAGCTGATGAAGTTCTACAAGGAGAACCACATCAACCCCGCGGCATCGTGTCTGCCGTTGCTCGCCCAATTCCCGGTCTTCATCGCGCTGTACTTCACGCTGAAGCACGGCACGAAGCACATCACCGGGTCGTGGCTGCACATCGTCCCGAACATCTCGGCGAAGGCGACGTCGCACTGGTCGGGTTTCCTGCTGCTCGCGATCTACGGCGGATCGCAGATCGCGTCGACCTACTTCATGGGCGCGACGATGGACAAGACGCAGCGGCGGATCATGATGTTCCTGCCGATCATCTTCATCACGTTCGTCGCGCAGTTCCCGATGGGCCTGATCCTCTACTGGATGACGACGAACCTCTGGACCGTCGGGCAAGGCCTGATCACGCGGAGGCTCGTCCCCAAGCCGAATCCGGCTGCCACAGCGGCAGCTGCCGCAGGCACGAAGCGCTCGTCGCGCACACCCGCGAAAGTCGAGGCACCTGCCGTCGTCGAGCAACCGAAGCAGCCCCCTACGCCGCAGCAGACGCGGCGCGTCAAGAAGAAAAAAGGCGGCGCTCGCCGTTGAGCGACGACGTCTCCACCGACACTGTGTCCGTCGAGGCAACGGGGGAGACTGTCGGTGAGGCGAAGTGGAAAGCGCTGCGCGATCTCGAGCGCACCGCGCCCGGGCTCGACAAAGCGAGTGTTCGCTTCCAGGTCGTCTCGGAGGGCGAACGTGGGTTGCTCGGCGTTGGCTACACGCCGGCGCGCGTGGTCGCAACGGTCACTGTCGCAGATATCGTCGAGCCGCCTTCGACTGCACGCGACGACGAGAGCGAGCTCGAGACGCGCATGCGCGAGCTCGTCGAGACCGTGATCGGTGCGATGGGGGTCACGGCGCGGGTCGATGCACACGAGGCAGCCGACGGAGTGCTGGTCACATGCACGGGCGGCGATCTCGGCCTGCTGATCGGCAAGCACGGGCAGACGATCGACGCGTTGCAGTACGTCGCGAACGCGGCATCGTTCCGTTCGGGCGCCGGCAAACCGATAACGATCGACGCTGCCGGGTATCGCGAACGGCGCCGCGCGACGCTCGAGGGGATTGCGTTACGTGCGGCGGAGCAGGCTGCGACCGGCGAGCGTGTGCTGCTCGAGCCGATGACCGCGGTCGAGCGGAAGGTCGTGCACGAACGGCTCAAGGAAGTCGCCGGCGTTGAGACCTCGAGCGAGGGGACCGAGCCCAATCGCTACGTCGTCGTCTCGCCTGCTTGAAGAGTGGCTCGCCGCAGTTGTCGCGACGCCCGGACTGACGGCGATTCGCGACGCGAAGGAAGCACGCCGCGCGCTGCTCGACGACTCGCTGCGCGGCACCGAGCTTGTTGCGCGCTTCGACGGTGCGGTCGTCGACGTCGGCTCGGGCGGCGGCGCTCCAGGGATCCCGCTCGCACACGCACTTCCGGAGCGCGAGATCGTGTTGCTCGAGGCGGAACGCCGGAAGTGCGAGTTCCTCGAGCAGTGGGCACCGCCGAACGCGCGGGTCGTCTGGGGACGCGTTGAGGAGCAGGAAACCGATTGGGCAGGCGTCGCGGTTGCCAAGGCGCTCGCGCAGCCGCCGACAGCCGTCGAGTGGTGCCTTCCGCTCGTCCGCGAGGGCGGCGCGGTCGTGCTGTGGGTCGGCCCTTCGGCGGACGCCGAGCATGTCGGCCGCGTGGCCGCCCGAATCGCCGGCGAGCTCGAATCAGCACCGGCTGGCTTTCTCGTCATCCGCAAACTCGGCCCGACGCCGCCTGGCTTCCCCCGCCGCACGGGTGTGGCGAAGAAGCGCCCGTTGGCCTAGACCCCCAGAGACATGTCACGTGGTCAGACCACGATCGAACGCCGCGCACGTTGTCCACTGACTCACCCGCGAACCGAGGCCGTTCCTTGGTCTTGCGTCTCCCTCACACGCGTCGCTCCGAGACCAGTCTCGTGGTCAGACCAAGATCGGCAAACGTGCAACGTTCCGTCCCCAGGCTCGTCCGGTGCTTGATCAGCGTGTTGGTGCCTCCGCTGACGGGATTTCCGCGCCCGCCTGCCGGAACGAGAGCACGGTTGCCGCCAGCGCGACGCACATGACGACTGCCGCTGCGCCGAGGGGTCGTACGCCGAGCCACGCGAGCGCGTTCTTCTGTCCCCACGCCGCGATCGGGTCGGCTGTGCCGTGGCGGAGCAATCCGGTGAGCCGCGTCCACACGGTTCCGTGAAAACGGGCGCTTGCATTCACTGCGGTCGGCCACGTGAGCGCAATGGCGGTTGACGCGACGACCGACGCGACAATCAGCGCGGCGCCTACGGCGCGGAATCGGTCGAGCACGAACGGCAGTCCGAGGGCGAGGAACGGCAGCGCGGGCGCGACGAACCGAGGGCCCGGTGAGTCGCCGCCGTACGGATCGAAGTAGCCGCCGTTAAGGGCGAGGAACGCAAGCACGACGATCGCGCACACGGCCGCCTCGGCGCCGTGGCGCCGCCAGAGAAGGACGAGACCAACGGCCGCCGCCGCGATCATCGGCGAGTCGAAGAGCAACCCCTGGTCTCCGACGAAGACAAGCCGGACCGCGTGCCACGACGGAGGGTGGATGCCGAAGAACCCGGCCGCCTGGTTCGCCGCGAACGCGTCTGCGACGTAGCGGTAGGACAGGTGGAACGGCGAGCCGAACGCCGCCCAGTTGTACGCGCCGAGCCCAAGCGCTGCCGGCAGCAGGCCGAGCGTGTATCGCCCAAGCGCACGCCGTCCGGCCAGCAACACGTAACCGGCGAGCACGAGCGCGACCAGCCCCGTCTCGTACTCGACCAGCACTGCCGCACCCGCGACAAGCCCGGCGAGGAACGGCTTGCGACGCCACGCAAGCAAGAACGCTGCGAAGGCGAGGGCCGCAGCGGGCACGTGAGCGAAACCTGCAGAGGAGAGCGCAGCGGCCTCGGTTCCGAGCGCGAACGCGACGAGGGTCGGTCCGCCCGTCCGTGGCACGAGCCCCTCGGCGACGCGTCCGACGAGGAACGCACAGAGGAGTAGCGCGAGCCCCTGGACGGCCACGCGTGTCGCCCAGACGCGCGAGTCGTAGCGGTAATGCCAGTGGGAAGGATCGCGCAGCCTGACGGCTTCGGCGCTGGGGATCGCGAGGATCGAAACGCCGGGCGCCTTGTCCGAGTAGAGGCGCCCCCCGTAGCTCGCGACATCCACCGCGCCATGCAGGCAGGTGTCCGCAGCGAGGTGACCATGGACCGCGGCGCGGGTCAGGCAGAGCCGCGACACGTCCTGTGCCCCGGGGGGATAGATGACCGAGAGCGACGCTGCCGCCACCAGTGCGAGCAGGAGCAGCTCGTACCGTGGCGCACGCCATGGCAGCTCGGTCGGGGTGAGGAGCCGCACGCCGCGACTCTAGTGTGGGAGCCGCAAAGAGCGCGAAAATCCCGCATTTCACGCGGTTTCGGTGTCCGACTACATCGCTAGATTGGGCGTGTGCCGGCCAAGGTCTACGCGTTTGCGAACCAGAAGGGCGGAGTCGGCAAGACGACGACCGCGATCAACCTCGCCGCGTGCCTCGCGGAGGCCGGAGAGCGCGCCCTCGTCGTCGATCTCGATCCGCAGGCGAACGCCACGTCCGGGCTCGGGATGCGCGCGAATGGCACGTCGACTTACGACTTGCTCGACGGAGCGCCGCTCGCCTCGCTCGCGAAGGCGACGAAGTGGGAAAACCTCTTTCTGGTGCCGTCAAGGCCGGAGCTCGCGGGAGCGGCGGTCGAGCTCTCGCAACGCGAGGACGGCGACCGCTATCTCGCCGACGCGCTGCAGCAAGCCGAGGGCTTCGACTTCGTGCTGCTCGACTGTCCACCGTCGCTCGGCCCGCTGACGGTGAACGCGCTCGCCGCCGCCGACCGCGTGGTCGTGCCGGTGCAGACCGAGTACTACGCCCTCGAGGGTCTCGCACAGCTCGTGCAGTCGATCAACCTGATCAAGACGCGGCTCAACCCGAAGCTCTCGATTGCCGGGGTGCTCCTGACGATGGTCGACAGCCGCACGCGCCTCTCGGCGGACGTCGAGGCCGAAGTGCGGAAGCACTTCGGGAAGCTCGTGTTTGATGCCGTCGTGCCGCGGTCGGTTCGGGTCGCGGAGGCCCCGAGCCACGGTCTCCCGCTGACGCATTACGATCGCCGCTCCCGCGGCGCCGAGGCGTACTGGAAGGTGGCGATGGAGCTTGTCGAGCGCACCTAGAAGAGGACTGGGCCGCGGGTTCGAGGTGCTGATCGGCGGCGCGACGCCGGAGCTCGCGCACCTCGCCGTCGACGACATCCACGCCAACGCGAAGCAGCCGCGCAAGCGGTTCGACGGCGAAGCGGTCAGCGGGCTTGCCGAGTCGATCAAGGCGCAAGGCCTGATCCAGCCGGTCGTCGTCAGACCGCGCCTCGAGGGCGGGTACGAGCTGATCGCCGGCGAGCGCCGCTGGCGTGCCGCGCGCGAGGCGGGCCTCCCGACCGTCCCGGCGGTCGTGCGCGAAGCCGACGACCGCGACTCGCTGCTGCTCGGCCTTGTCGAGAATGTCGCCCGCGAAGATCTTTCCCCGATCGAGGAAGCACGCGCGTACGCCGTGCTGATCGACGAGTTCGGTCTGTCGCTGGGCGAGGTCGCAGAGCGCGTCGGCAAGTCGAAGCCAACGGTCTCGAACCGCATCCGCCTGCTCGAGCTGCCCGAGGACGTGCTCGCCATGATCGGCCGCCACGAACTGACCGAAGGGCATGCTCGCGCCGTCCTCTCGGTGCCCGACCAGGATGAGCGCCGCCGGCTCGCAAAGCGCATCGTGCGCGAGGGCCTGTCGGTGCGCGCCGCAGAGCGCGCAGCACGCTGGGCGGGCGCGAAGACGAAGGAGCGCAAGGTGACGACGGTCGATCCGGCCTTGGCGGCGCGGATCAAGGACGCAGTTCGGCTCCTGACCGGGTTCGAGGCGAAGGTCGGCTCGGCCGGCCTGACGATTCCGATCGACGGCGACGTCCAGCTCGAAGAGCTGGCCGAGGCCCTCGAGCGGCTCGGTACCCCGTAACCAGCTCGAAGCACCACCCGTTGCACCTGTATGGACGGTCTGTGGCTTCAGGACATCGAATCGCTCGAGGCGATCTCCCAGGACGAGGAAACACGCAAGCTGTTCCTGCGGATGGCCTATCTGAGCCAGAACGGGCGCCTGCAGCCGTTTCTGCGCGAGCTCAAGGACGACCGCGAGCTCGACGACCACACGAAGGAGACGCTCGCAGAGCTCGCCTCTGACGGCAGCTTCCTCCATGCGGTCGAGGACTACGTGCATCGCACCCGCGCGCTTCACTAGCGTGGAGGCGATGGAACAGCACGAGGACGAGACGCGGCCGCGCTACTTCGGTGTCACCCCGCATGGGGCAGCCGCAGTTGCAGCTGCTTTCGCATTCGGCGCCGGGATCGTGCTGCTCGTCTCCGGTGCCATTCTGGCTGGGGTGCTGTTGCTCGTGGCCGCCGCGCTCCTCGCCGCGATCTTCGCCGAGCAGGCGCGCCGGCGGCGGGAGTCCGCGTTCGACAGGATCGCGGCGTCGGCCGTCGATCACACCCGGGCGCTCGCCGGCTTCACCGGCTCGTCGGTTCGCGCCTGGACAAGCGCATGTCGCGAGATCGCGCGGCTGCGGCTCGAGGCAAACCGTCGCGCGAAGGAGCGGGCACAGCTGCAGTACGCGCTCGGAGGCGCCGTCTATGCCGGTGACGACGCGGAAACCGAGCGGCTGCAGGCCGAGTTGCGTGCTGTCGATGCCAGGATCGCCGCGTGCGTCGCCGAGGTACATGAGGCCATGGAGCGGATGCACGCCGCGAGGGCGAAGGAGCGGATCGCGGTCGCCGCGACCGAAGTCCGCGTCCCAGCCGACGGTTCCACCGACGCCGGCTGATCCCGGCGGATGGACATTCCTGCCGTGCGGCGGGAAGATGGACGGGGGGAACACCGTCCTGTCGGTGACCTGACCAAAGGGGAGGAACCATGTCGGAGCACGACGAGTTCGACGGCGCGGCACCCGAGAACGACAACGCAGATGAAGCCGACGTCGAGGCGCACGGCCTCAAGGAAGTGGCGATCACCGGGCTGTCTGCGGCCGCGATGATGATTGGCGCAGGCGACGCGCTTGCGGCCAACGCGCCGGAGCATGCTTCCGCGGCTGCGAAGCAGGCCGTGCACAAGATCGATTCGAAAGAGGCGATCTACAAAGGTGCGGCGATCACCAAGGGATCCGTCAGCAAGGAGTCCGTCAACAAGGGCGCGACGTACAAGGCGCACGCGGCCGACAAGTGGTCCGTCTCGAAGGAATCGGTCGACCCGTCGTCACGGCGGGGCCGGGACGCGAGCTGAGGCTCCGTGACCACCGTCGCCCAGGTGGGGCTGAGCGACGACTTCGCCCGCGCCGGCTACTCGCAGGAGTCGCTGGCGCGGGCGCTTTGTGTTGACGTGCCGGTCGACGCCGGTGCCGCACGAGCGAATGCACGGAGGCTTGACGGTTCACCACTCGGCACGCTCGCGCGGTTGTTCCTTGCGGGGGAGACTCTTCCGCGCTCGACGGTCGGCGCCGCGCTCGATGTCGATGCTGCGATTGCCCTCGGCTTGCTCGCGGGTGCGGATGAGTTGGCAGCGCCGTTCGCTCTCGACGAGTGGCAAGGCCGCTACCTGGCGCATGACCACCACGCGCAGATGGAATTCGACCATGTCACCGGTGTCAGCAACGCAACGCGAACACTCGCTGCGCTCACCCCGCGAGGGGCCGTACGTCGCGCGCTCGATCTCGGCAGCGGCTGCGGTTCGCAGGCGCTGCTCGTCTCGCGTCACGCGGACCAGGTCATCGCGACCGACGTCACGGAACGTGCGCTTCGTGTTGCGCGCCTGAATCTGCAGCTCAACGGTGTCGAGAACGTCGAGCTCAGGCAGGGAAGTCTCTTCGAGCCGATTGCGGGCGAGCGCTTCGATCTGATCGTGTCGAACCCCCCGTTCGTCGTCTCCCCCGACACCGATGTCGTGTTCCGGGATGCAGGCCTCGAAGGAGACGAGGTCTCGCGCCTTGTGGTGCGCGGCGCCGCAGAGCATCTGGAGCCGGGCGGCCAGGCGGCGATGCTGATCTGCTGGGCTCACCGTGCCGACGAGGATTGGCGCGACCGCGTGCGGGTGTGGCTCGAGGGAACCGCCTGCGACGCCTGGCTCGTGCGCTACGTCAGCGAGGACCCGCTCGAGTACGCCCTGAAGTGGGCGGGCGAGGACGCGGCCGGCCGCTGGACGGACTACTACGAGGCCGCGGCGATCGGGGCGCTGACGACGGGCGGCCTCGTGCTCCGCAAACGAGCAGACGGCGCCGAGGGTCGTCTCGCGAGCACCGACGCCGAGTCGGGGCCGACCGGTTCGGCGAGCGACCAGATCGCACGCGTGTTCGCGGCGCTCGATTTCGAAGGCGACCTGGGCGACGAGCGGTTGCGTCTCGCACCGCATGTACTCGACGAACAGCTCGCCTGGGTGGACGGCGCCTACCGCTACGTGCGGCTTGCGATCCGCCTGGACGAGGGCGCCGGCGTCGAAGTGGCCGTCGATCCGGCGGCCCTGCCCGCGCTCTTCGCGCTCGACGGGTCGAGGCGGGTGCGGGAGCTTCCGGGTGCCGACGCCGCGCTACCGACGATCCGGCGACTGTTCGAAGCCGGCTTCGTCGGGCGCCTAGAGACTTGATGTGGGACGCACGCGCACCCGTGGCTGGTGGCTCAGACACGGCGCATCTCGCCCGGTTCGGGCTTGAACGTAGACCCCGCTATGCCCTGCGCCCGACCCGACCGACCTGCTTGGTCTGAGCCATCCCCACGGGCACGCAGTCCCACATCAAGCCTCTTAGTGGGCGATCCTGGATTCGAACCAGGGACCTCCGCCTTATCAGAGCGGCGCTCTAACCAACTGAGCTAATCGCCCGCGCGAGGGCGCATACTAGCGCCCTCGCGTTAGCAGTACAGGCCCGGGGTAATCTAGGAGCCGATGGTCGAGATGTCGATTTACGGAGTCTCCTTTGACCTCGTCGGCAAGCAGCCGATCGTGCTCCTGAAGACGGCCGAAGGGAATCGCTACCTCCCGATCTGGATCGGCCACTCGGAAGCCGCCGCGATCCTGATGAAACTTCAAGGTGCTGTCGCGCCACGCCCGCTCACGCACGACCTGCTCGTGAACATGCTGGGCGAGCTCGACGTGGACGTTGTCCGTGTCACCGTCACGGAGCTGCGTGAGAACACGTTCCACGCGTCGATCACGATCGCGCAGAACGGGGCCGAGGTCGAGATCGACTCGCGCTCGTCCGACGCGATCGCGATCGCCGTTCGTGCGCAGGCTCCGATCTTCGCCGCCGACGAGGTGATCGAGGAGTCGGCGATCGAAATGGAAGGCGACGAGGTGAACGAGGAAGAAATCGTCGACGAGTTCAAGCGGTTCCTCGACAAGGTCTCCGCCGAGGACTTCGTCGAAGCCGAGGTCGAAGGCGACGTCGAAGACATCGACGCCGAGACCGACGACGAAGATCCCTAAAGTCCGACTTCGCGCTTCGTGAGCGCGAGCAACTCGGCGTACAGCGCACGCAAGCCGTCGTCTGTCAGCGGGCCGCGGTTCTCACCCGACTGCTCTGCGAGCATCGCCGCTTCACGGCCTGGATCGATGAATGCAATCCCGTGCTTCTTCTTGTGGCGCTTGATCTGGGCGACGACCTCGAGTCGTCGGTTGAACGCCTCGACGATCGAGCGATCGATCTCCGAGACCTGACGGCGCAATTCCTCGAGGTCGGGATCGGTCATACGCAAAAGCTAACGATGGACGGTGACGGCCGCCACGAGCGCGACGAGGTTGAACGTGCCGTGCAGCAGCATCCCGGGGTAGACGCTGTCGGTCTGTTCGCGGATCCAGGCCAGCACGACGCCGAACACGATGATGATCGGCAGCGACAATACGAGCCCGTGCGAGAGCCCGAACAAGACCCCGGTGCCGAGAATCGCGACCCACGCGCCGTACGGACGCAGCAGGTAGAACCCGAGGCCGCGGAACGTCAGTTCCTCGACGAACGGGACGAGCGTGCAGACGATCACGCCGTTCACGACGTAGGCCGCGGCGTGGCTCGGCTGCCACTTGTCCGGCGTCAGCCCCTGCTCGTTGCCCGGGTGCGCGATCGCGATGTAGATGAACTCGAAGACCTGAACCGTGAAGAAGCCACCGACGAGGAGGCCGACGGCGCGCCATTTCAACTGTGGCACCCGCAGCCCGAGCCGCTCGACGCTGAAGCCGGCGATCGCGAGCACGATCAGCAGGAAGATCGCCTCTTGAATCACCGATCCGGCGGCGAATGACCACTTGTAGAGCGGGTCGGTCTCCGAGGCGCCCGAGGAGCGGCTCCCGTACTGGACGATGATGAAGAACGCGATCAGCGCGAACCAGAGCGCGAGCCGCCGCCGTTCGTCCCTACGATGCGGCTCGATGGCCGAGCGTTCGTTCACTCCCGACGAGGCTAACAACGCCCTCGACGAAGTGCGGCCCGTCGCGGAGCGCCTCGTCGCGATCCGCGCGCGGATGCGCGAGCTCGAGCGTTCGCAGGGCGAGCTCGTGATCGCGATCGGTGGGAACGGCGGCGGCTACACGGCGACTGACCTCAACGAGGCACAGACCGAGCTCGGTGGCCTCGCGGACGTGGCGCTCGCGTGCATCGAGCGACTCGAGGAGCTCGGCGTCGTCCTCAAGGACCTCGATCTCGGGCTGCTCGACTTCCCGTCGGCCCGGGAGGGCGAAGAGGTGTTGCTTTGCTGGCAGGTCGGGGAAGACTCGGTCTCGTCCTGGCACAGCCTCGAAGAGGGCTATGCCGGGCGGAAACCGATCGACTGGAGCGAATAGACCAACTGTGTCCCAGTTCTGGCAGAGAGCCCTGATCGCGGGCGTCGTGATCGCCGCCGCCCTCGTGATCGCGAAGGTCGTCGACTGGCGTATCTCTCGCCGCGACCTCGCACCCGGCTCGGCGACCCGCTACCGCGTGTTACGCAAGACGCTCGTCACCGCGATCGTCTTCATCGGGGTCATCTCGGCGCTCCTTGTCATCCCGCCCGTCCGCGCCCTGGCGGGCGGCATCCTCGCCTCATCCGCCGTACTCGGGCTCGTGATCGGGTTCGCGTCACAGCGCACGATCGGCAACGTCGTCGCCGGCATTCTGATCGCGATCACCCAACCGCTTCGCCTCGGCGACCGGGTGACCGTTGAAGGCACCGAGGGGATCGTCGAGGAGATCGGCCTCACCTACACGTGGCTTCGCACGCGCGACAACGACCGCCTGGTCGTTCCCAACGAGAAGCTCGCCTCCGAGAGCATCCGCAACTCGACGATCCGCAGTGAGGAGACCCTGGCCGAGGTGCAGGTCCAGGTGCCCGCTTCCGCCGACTTGCGCGCTGTGGTGAACTCTTTGCAGCAAGACGGCGAAGAGGTGTATGTGACAGACCTCGGGGACAAGGCCACCATCGTGATCCGGAAACGGGTTCCGCGCGAGCGGGACACCGACCGGGCTGAGAGTGAATTGCGCATCAGCGTCGCCGAACGCCTGAAGGCCGCAGGAGCGCTCGGGCAATGACGCCACGTGGCCGCTCGGACGACCTCGACTTCATCCTCGCCCACCGCGGCCGAAAGCGGAAGCGAACGGCGCGGATTCGGCGCCGCCGCCGCGCGGGCGTCGTCGCCGGCACGTTCGCGATCGTGATCGCGATCATCTTCGTCACGGTCGGATTCGGCGCGGGGACGGCGCTCTCGGCGAGCTGCGATCTGAACACGCTCCGCCCGGTAGAGATCGGAGCGAATTCGTTCGTTTACGCGAATGACGGATCGCTGCTCGGGTCGATCCCCGCCGAACGGAATCGCGAACCTGTGACGAACGGGCAGATGTCGAAATGGTTGCCGCGTGCGACCGTCGCGATCGAGGACCGCCGCTTCTGGCAGCACGGTGGCGTCGACTACGTCGGCATCGCGCGCGCCGCCTGGAACGACGTCAGCGCCGGGAAAGTGCTCGAGGGCGGCTCGACGATCACACAGCAGCTCGTGCGCAACCTCTACACGGGTCAGGAGAAGACGTTCACGCGCAAGATCAAAGAAGCGTGTCTTGCGATCAAGCTGGCGCAGAAGTGGCCCAAGCAGAAAGTGCTGAACGAGTACTTGAACACCGTCTACTACGGCAACCACGCCTACGGCGTCGAAGCTGCGGCGCAGACGTACTTCGCGAAGCACGCGAGTCAGCTCACGTTGCTGCAGGCGGCGCTGCTCGCGGGGCTACCGCAGGCACCGTCGGACTACGACCCCTACCACAACCCGCAGGCCGCGCTCGATCGCCGTGACGAGGTGCTTCGCGCGATGTTGAACAACAAGTCGATCACACTCGTGCAATACGACAGCGCTATTCGCTCCAACGCGCTCGACCTGCACGCCGGCCGCATCTACACGAGCATCAAGCAGCCCTACTTCTTCTCGTACGTGATCGATCAGCTCGACCAGCAGTACGGAGCCAACACGGTGCGGCAGGGAGGGCTCAAGGTCTACACCACGATCGACCCGAGGCTGCAGCGCCTGGCGAACAAGGCGATCCGCGACATCCTTCCGTACAGAACCGATCCGGCATCGGCGGTCGTCTCGGTCGAGCCGGGCACCGGGGCGATTCGTGCGATGACCGCTGTCGTGCGGAAGAAAGGCAACCAGTTCAACCTCGTGGCGCAGTCGGCGCGTCAGGCCGGCTCGACGTTCAAGACGTTCGTGCTTGCCTCGGCGATCGAGCAGGGCATCGATCCCGACTCGACGTACTACACCTCCGCGCCGTTCACGTGTTCGATCGGCCCGTGGTGTCAGACGCCTTGGCAGGTGCACACCTACGACAACTCCTACCGCGGGTCGATTTCGATCACGAGCGGCACGCTCGCATCGGACAACTCGGTGTACGCGCAACTGACGCTCGACGTCGGCCCGCGCTACGTCTGGCAGATGGCGCACCGCCTCGGCGTGCACCTGTCGCCCGACAAGCCGTACGCGTCGATCGGGCTCGGCTCGCTCGCCGTTTCACCGCTCGATATGGCGGCGGCGTACGCGACGTTCGCGGCGATGGGCGTCTACGCAAAGCCGATGGCGATCACCAAGGTGATCCTCCCGGGCGGTCACGAGGACAAGGATTCCGGCTGGGGCAAGCCGCAGACAACGCGCGCGATCTCGCAGGCGGTCGCGTGGAAGGTCACCGACATCCTCCGCCAGAACGCGCTCTACGGGACGGGCGCAGGCTCCGGTGACGGCATTCACGTCAATGCCGGCAAGACCGGGACGACCGAGAATCACGCCGACGCCTGGTTCGACGGCTACACGCGCCAGCTCAGCACCGTCGTGTGGATGGGCTACCCGGAAGGTGAGATCCCGATGCTCAGCGTGCACGGCCAGACGGTCGCCGGCGCGACGTTCCCCGTGCCGATCTGGCACGAGTACATGGCGGCCGCACTCTGGCACCACAAGGTGCTCGGCTTCGAGCTCCCCGACAAGTATCCGGCCTATCACTCGATCACGCGCGGGAACTACGGCAGCCTCGGCTACTACTCGACGACGACCTCGACGACGACCGCCGCCACGACCACGTCGGCGGCGACGACCCAGCAGGCGCCTGCGCCACCTGTCTCGACCACGGCAGCGACGCCCAAGCCGAAGACGACGCCGCGGACGACAACGGTTGCCCCGCCGCCGCCGCCGCCGACCACCACCTCTGAGGCGCCGCCGGCGACGACCACGACCGATACGCCGCCGCAAGGTCCTGGGCAGGTCCCCTAGCCAGAACCGCCTAGCGCGGCGAGCCAGTGCTCGCCGAGAACGCGACGGCTCGCGCGTTCTTCGTACACCTGCCGCCCCCGTGCTGCGATCGCCGTGCGAAGGCGCTCGTCAGCGGCAAGCCGTTGCAGCGCTGCGGCGAGTGCGTTCGGATCGTCGGGCGCGACGAGGAGCGCGGACTCGCCGTCGGCCAGGAGCTCGCGGGCGGCGGGCGTGTCGGCGGTGACCACCGGTGCGCCGGTAGCGAGTGCTTCGAAGACCGACGGCGGGATCGCGCGCGACGCACGAAAGCTTCCGAGCACGATGCCCGCATGTGCGACAGCGATGCCGCGGTCACCGGCCGCGACCTCACCGGGCTCCACGGTGCGCACCGGCACCTCGGCGAGGAGAGCTGCTGCGTCGACAACGTCCCGCGATCCGTCCGCGAAGTACAGCGCGGAGAACGGATACGCAGGCGACCACGTCTCGCAGAAGACATCTTCGTCCGCCCCGAGGAGGATCACCGCCGTGCGCCGCGCACCGAGCTGCTCCAGGTAGGTGGCCTCTGCGCGGGTCCCGCACACGACGAGGTCGGGCAAGCGCAGGGCGCGGCTGTCGACGACACGGAGAACGGTCGCCGCTGTCGAGCGCGGCCGGAAGCGGCGGCGTACCTCGACGAGCTCGTCTTCGAGGGAGAGCACCGCGTCGAACACGAGCCGCCGCTTCCGCGCAACACGACGTGCGCGCGGTACGTCGAAGTGCCCCGGGTACCCGACGATCACGACGTCGAAGGCGCGGCGGCGTGGCGCGCCGAGCCGGGTCTCCGCGGCGAAGATGTCGAGCGCGCCACGCAGCCCGCCGCGCCGGATCGGCACCTGACGCTCGGTGATGTCGACGCCTGCCGCGGTCATCGCTGCGATCGCGTTGATGTTCCGCGGGTGCCCCCGGTCGTAGGTTCCGAAGTAGAGCGCCCTCACGGCCCGGTCGTCGTTGCCGCCGTTGTCGTGGGGGTCGTAGCGGTGGTGGTGGTGGGAGGTGCGGTGGTGGTCGGTGGCGGCGCGGTCGTCGTGGGGATCGGTGCGACCGTCGTCGTCGGGGGCACGGTGGGCGAGGTCGCCGGCGGTATCGCTGCCGTCGTCACGCTCCGCGTCGTCTGGGCGGTCGTCGTCTGCGTCGTAATCGCCGCCGCCGCCGCAGTCGTCGTCAGCGCGGTGGTCGCGGGCTTCGTCGATCCAGCGGTCGCGACGGTCGGGAGGCTCAGCCCGGTCAGAGGAGTCGTCGTGTTGGTCGACCCGCCGCCGCTCGTCGTCAGGAGCGCGAGCGCGATCCCGCCGGCGAGCAGCAGGAGCACGAGTGGCACGAGCCAGTATTCGCGCTTCCGGCGAACCGCCGGCCGCACCCGGCGCAGCACCTGCGTCGCGTCCGAGGCCGCGGGGATCGTCCCCGGTGCGAGCAGCATCGTCGCATCGCCGGCAGCGGCCCCTCGCAGTTCCCGCAGCAGGGCGTCACCGTCTGGTGGCCGGTCGGCCGGGTTCTTGGCGAGCGCGGCGGCGGCCAGGCTTTCGAGCCGCGCAGGCGCGTCGCTGCGGAAGTCGGCGACCGACGGCGGTAGGTCGTCGCGGTGCATGCGCACGAGCTCCATCGCGTTCGTCGAGATGAACGGCAGCCTGCCCGTGAGCATGCGGAACAGGATCACTCCGAACGAGTAGACGTCGCTCGACGGCCCCGCCGTGTGGCCGGACGCCTGTTCGGGCGAGATGTATGTCGCCGTGCCGAGGACCGTTCCCGCTTCGGTGAGCGTTCCCGACCCGCCCATGCGTGCAATCCCGAAGTCGGCGATCTTCGCGCGGTTCTCGACGTCGAACAGGACGTTCGCGGGCTTCAGGTCGCGGTGCACGAGGCCGCGCTCGTGTGCGTGCGCGAGCCCCGCCGCTATCTCCGTCGCCAGGCGAACCGTCTCCGCGTCCGGCAGCGGGCTGCCCTTCAGGCGCTCTTCGAGCGAGCCCTTCGGTAGGTACTCGAGCACCATGTATGGCCGCCCGTCTGCCTCGCCGTAGTCGTAGAGGGCGCAGATGTTCGGATGCGAGAGCGCTGCGGCCGCGCGCGCCTCGCGTTCGAAGCGAGCCCGGTCGGCGTTCTGAGCGAGCATCTTGACGGCAACCTTCCGCTCGAGCTCCTCGTCCTGCGCGAGCCAGACCGAGCTCATCGCGCCGCGTCCCAGCGGTTCGAGCAGGCGATAGCGCCCAGCGATCACTTCGGCGGCCACCGGGGGATTATCGTGATCCATTGTGAGCTCCCTGCCCGCGATCGGAGAAGCACTTGCCCTCGTGCTCGCGCGGGCGCGGCCACTCGCCGCCGAAGACGTCCCCGTCACGCGGGCCGCGGGCCGCGTCGTCGCCGAGTCGGCGACCGCCATCACCGATCTGCCGCCGTTCGACAGCTCGGCGATGGACGGGTATGCGGTTCGCGCCGCGGACACGCCCGGATCGCTCACCATCGTCGGCCACTCCGCCGCGGGTCTCCCCGAGACGCGCTCCCTTGCGAGCGGTGAAGCGATCGTCATCTCGACCGGCGCGGTCGTTCCTGACGGCGCGGACGCTGTGGTGCCCGTCGAACGCACCTCGGGTGACGTCGAGGTGGAGAGCGTCAGGCCGGGTGAGAACATCCGCCGGCGTGGCGGCGATGCGCGCACGGGTGACGTGATCGTCGAACGCGGCGACGTCCTTCGACCCGCACAGCTCGGCGCGCTCGCGGCGGCGGGGATCGCAATCGTGCGTTGCACGCGGCGCCCGCGGGTCTCCGTGATCGCAACAGGCAGCGAGTTGCGCGCGCCGGGTGAGCAGCTTGCGCCGGGCGAGATCTACGAATCGAACACCGTGCTGCTTGCTGCGCAGCTCGAGTCGGCCGGCGCGGAAGTGACGGTGCTCGCATCGGTCGGCGACGACGAGCGCGCGACGCGCGACGCGCTCGAACGCGGCCTCGAATCCGACGTGCTCGTCACTTCGGGCGGCGTCTCGGTCGGACCGCACGATCTCGTACGTGCTGCGCTCGCAGAGCTGGGCGTCGAGGAAGTGTTCTGGCGTGTCGCGGTCAGACCGGGCAAGCCGATCGCGTTCGCGATCCGCGGCGAGACGCTCGTGTTCGGCCTCCCTGGCAATCCGGTCTCGTCGCTCGTGGGCTTCGAGCTCTTCGTTCGCCCCGCGCTGCTCGCCCTGCAAGGCGCGCGCGATCCCGGCCCCGCGTACCTGCCGGGCGTCCTCGGCGCGACGGTGCAGCGCAACGAGCACCGGGACGAGCTCGTCCGCGCACGCACGCGGATCGCCGAAGGAGCCGTCGTGCTCGAGCCGCTGACCGGGCAGGAATCGCACATGATCGTGCGCAGTGCGGCTGCGTCCGCGCTCGTGCTCGTCCCGCGTGGGAGTGGCGTTCTTGCAGACGGCGCGCAGGTCAGCTACTTGCGGATCTGACGGGCGAGTACGCGGTGCCGCCGCGTGGTGCGACACCGACGAGTTTGGCGTCGACGAGATAGCGATGGGTTGCGAAGAAACGTGGATGACACGCCTGCAGGCGCAGGAGCTCCCTGCCGGTGTCCTTCAGAACGCCGACGGCGGTGTCGGCGACGATGTAGTGCCGCGTCACGCGGTAGGTGAACGTCGCGTAAGGCACCTCGAAGGTGATGTAGTCGCCCGCACGGATGTTGTTGATCCACGCGAACGGCGCGAGGTACGTGGTGCGGTGGCCGGCGACGTACACGAGGTGCCCTTCGCCCGGAAGGCCGCTCCCGATGTAGTGGCCTGGCCCTTTCTTGAGCGACTCGTGATCCGTCCCCTGCACGACGACCATGTTCAGACCGATGCGTCCGATGCGCAGTCGGCCGACGGGGTCGCCCGTCTGCAGTGTGCGCCGGTAGGCGCGCGCTTCGCTCGCGATCTGGCGCTGCACGCTCGCGAGGTCGCCGTGCGTCGCTTGCCCGTGGAACGCGCTTGCGCGCTTCTCGTACGCGCTCGAGAGGTGCTCTTGCTGGAAGTGGGTGTAGACCGCGGTGAACGGGTCCTCCCAGCGCCACACGAGGACGACCCAAGCGAGCGTGAGCACTCCCGCGGCGATCAGTAGCGAGCCGAAGATCCTGGATGTCTTGCGCATCAGCCGAAGAACGCGCGACGGCGCTCTTCGGTTACGCGCCTACGCGCTCGAGCCGCGAGGATCACCATCCGGATGAGCGCCCGGAGCGGCCCGCGGGCAGGACGTTCGCCGGGCTCCGGGTAAGGCGCGTACCGACCGGCGGCAACCGCCACGAGTTGTGCCGCGCACGCTGCGCCACCGAGCGTGATTGCGACGGCCGGCGCCTTGACGTAGCCGAGCGCCACCAGTTCCAGGAGGTACCACGGCGCATCGAAGCCGAGTCCGTAGCGCACGCCAAGCGAGAGCATGATCAGCGCAGGCCCTGCCAGGCCGAGAAGCAGGACGAACGCTCGAGCCGGCGGCTTCCCGTTGCGCACTTGCGGCAGCCAGAGCCACGCGTGGAGCGCAGGCAGAATGAAGAGCAACGCGAACGGATTCGTTGCCAAGACGAGCAACGCGACCACGCCGAGCACGAGGAGCGAGGCGGTCTCTCCGGCGAGCTCCTCGTCGGTGCCGATTGCGCGGCGAGGAACAAGGCGCTGACGGGCAACGAACCATCCGCAGAGAACGACGAGGCCGAGCGCGATGAGCGCGAGCACCGGCCAGTCTCCGGCAACAGTTGTCGCCGGGCTCGTCGGCCGCGCCGCGCCTGACGGCCAGACGCCGAGCACCCTGAACGCGTAGAAGGCGAGCCCGACGAACAACCAGAAGCCGACTCGCGTGCGCAAGCTGCGCACGGCCGGCATGAGTGCGATCCCACGACGCCTGCAATGCGCGAACAGGTCGACGGCGCCGACGAAGAACGGAATCAGCAGCGTGAACAGCACGAGCTCGATCGCCCATCCGCGCACGATGCGATCACCCGCCCACACGAAACTCGTCGTCCCTTGCGCGAGTTCGAGACCCTGGTCGAGCGACCCGATCACCTGCTGCGCCGCGCGTCCCATGCCGGTGAGGCGCGTGTCGCTCAACCGTGAAGGGCGGTCGGTGAAGGCGTCGGGCGGACGCTCACCCGCAGTCGTCAAGGTCAGCGAGGGAATGCCGCGCGCGACGAACGGTCCTTGCTCGTAGAGCGTGAACGGAAAGCCGAGGTCGATCAGTTGATCGACGATCGTCGCGCGCCTTGGGGTTACGCCGGTCTGCTCGAGCACGCGTCGCGCGGCCGTTTCGACGAACGCGGCCGCCGGCGACCGCGGAGTGTCGCCAGTTATGACAACGCGCGGTCTGCCGGAACCTCCGATTGCGTCGAGGTTGATCGTTGCGACGACCGGGAACGGCGCGTGCTCGACGAAGCGCGTTGCGCCGAGCCCGCCGTATGACCCACCGTCGGTCGAGAGGAAGACGATCGTGTGCGCGGAGCGAACGAGCTGGCCCGACGACTGCGCATAGTTGCGCGCAAGCTCAACCAGTGCGGCTGTGCCGGTCGCGTTGTCGTTCGCGCCCGGGCCAACGCCGGTGTCGTCGCGATGGGCCATCACGACGATCGCGTCGCGCGACTGGCCGGCTGCGACCGCCCAGAGGTTGCGCAGGGTGACCGTGCCGAGGCCCGGCACGTTCGCGTCCCAGGTATCGGATGCGAGCGGGAGCGCGTACGGCGCCATCTGGTCACGGAACCACTGCCCGGCACGCAGCGAGCCTGCACTCGACGGTGCGCGGTCGGGAGCGACCTTCGCGAAGTCTGCGGCGAGCGCGCGCGTTGCGGCGCCGTCGAAGTTCGGCGGGAGGAGGGGCGCCGACAGCGAGCCCGGCCGCACGATGCTGAACGCGAGGATCAGTAGCGGCAACGAGAGGAAGAGGAACGCACCGCGATACAACCGCGCGTTGACGGGGCGTTCGAGCGAGCCGCGGCGCGCGCGACGACGGCGTGCGGGAGTACGTGTCGCCGCCATTGCAGGGCTATCCTGGCAGCACCCGTGGCAGAGCGCTCTACCAGGCAGTGCTTGCGGCCAGACCGTTTCCCAAAACCGTGACCGATCCTGCTCCCACGATCCTGCTCGTCGACGACGAGGATTCCGTTCGCAAGGTGCTCGCGTTCCCGCTCGAGCGCGACGGGTTCACGGTCGTCCAGGCCGCCGACGGTGAGGAGGCCCTGCGCCAGTTCGCCGCCCATTCGATCGACCTCGTCGTGCTCGACATCATGCTGCCGCGACTCGACGGGCTCGAGGTTTGCAAGCGCCTCCGGGCGACGAGCACCGTCCCGATCATCATGTTGACGGCCCGCGACGACGAGCTCGACAAGGTGATCGGGCTCGAGCTGGGCGCAGACGACTACATCACGAAGCCGTTCTCGATCCGCGAATTTCGCTCGCGCGTCCGTGCACTCCTGCGCCGTGCCAAGGCGCCACATAGCCCGGGCGAGGAGGCGGAGGAGCGGCTCGAAGTGGACGGGCTCGTGATCGACATCCCCCGCAGGGCCGTCGAGGTGCGCGGCGAGCCGGTGCAGCTGACCTTCGTCGAGTTCGAGCTCCTGCGGACGCTGGCCGCGCAGCCCGGGCGGGTCTTCAGCCGCCGGATGCTGCTGGAAGCGCTGTGGAAGAGCGCCGATTACCGGGATCCGCGCACGATCGACGTCCACGTGCGCCACTTGCGCGAGAAGCTCGAGGCGGAGCCGCGGACGCCCGAGTACATCCTGACCGTGCGAGGCGTCGGCTACCGGTTCCGCGACCGGTGAGGCCCTTCAGGAGCGTCGGCGGCAGGCTTGCTCTCGCGCTCTTGCTGGTCGTCGCGGGCGTGCTCACGATCGTCTACCTGATCGTCGTTCCCTCCTACAAGACCTCGCTCGAGAACAACGAGTTGAGGACGCTCGAGACCGTCCTGCGAACGCGCGCCGTGCCGAACTATCCGCCCGAGCCGTGGCTGAAGCAGCAGTTCGCTTCGGCGCTCGCGCCTCGGATCGATGCGCGGGTGATCGTCTTCGACCTCCAGAACGAGACTCCGGCCTTGCTCGTCCCCTACGCCGACTCGAACGTCGAGGGGGATTCGTCCGATGTCGTCAACGACCCCGTTGCGTTCGACGCGATTCGGCTCCAGACCTTGGCTCGGGGCACGGTCACCCGGCGCGGACAGGAATACGCCGAGGTCGCCTATCCGATCGGGGCGTCCGTCGTCATGCTCTCTTCCCCTCTACACGACCAGCTCCAGGTCGTGTCGGTCGTTCGCAAGCGGGTGCTCGTGGCCGGCGCGATCGCGACCGCGTTCGCCGTGCTCCTCGGGTACGCCCTGGCGGGCATGTTCGCGCGGCGCATTCGCCGTCTCGAGGAGGCAGCGGAGCAGATCGCCGCCGGCAACTTCGATACGCCGGTCGTCGACCACGGCACGGACGAGGTTGGGCAACTGGCGCGAACCTTCGAGCGGATGCGGCTGCGGCTCGCGAATCTCGACCGCGCCCGCGGCGAGTTCATCGCAAACGCCTCGCACGAGCTGCGAACGCCCCTCTTCTCGCTCGGCGGGTTTCTCGAGCTGATGGACGATCCCGACCTGGACGAGCCGACGCGTGAGGAGTTCCTCGCTCAGATGCGGGAACAGGTCGCCCGGCTGACGAAGCTCGCGACCGACCTACTCGACCTCTCGCGTCTCGATGCGGGCCGCCTGACGGTGGCGAGCGAGCCCGTGGAGCTGGCGGAGCTTGCCGAGGAGGTGGCCGCCGAGTTCCGCGGCCGTGCCGGGGACCACGCGATCGAGGTGGCGACCGAGCCTGTCGCCGCCGAGGGCGACGCGGAGCGGGTGCTGCAGATCGGGCGGATCCTGCTGGATAACGCTCTCGTGCACACCTCGCCGGACACGACGGTCCGGATCTCGACGGCTGTGGACGGAGGCCGGGCAACGCTCACCGTCGCAAACGATGGGCCGGAGATCCCCCGCGAAGCCCAGCAGCAGATCTTCGAGCGCTTCTACCGCCTGGACGGCACGCGCGCGTCCGGGAGCGGGCTCGGCCTCGCGATCGCCCGCGAGCTCGCGGAGGTGATGGGCGGCCGGATCGAGCTCGACTCGCAGAACGGATGGACGCTCTTCACGCTCGTCCTGAGCGCCGAGGTCCCGGACCGGGACCTTGAGCCTCGCCTCGCCTGAAAAGGACACGTCCATTTCCCGTGAAAACGCTCCAACCCTGCATTTGAGCCGAATCGATGAAACGGACCGCTGTCCCGGCTACAGTGCGCGCCGGTGCGCTCCACCTCGGTTGCAGCTCTCGCCCTGATCGCCGCTGTCGTCGGCGGCGCGGTCGTGCTCGTCGTCGCCTCGACGGCCGGTTGGCTGCACTCCAGCACGACGAAGACGGTGGTCGTCCGTGCTCCCGCCCCCTCTGCGGGGGACGCGGCGGCGCCCGTCGTAGTCGCGAAACCGCTCCTCGGGAACGGCTTCCAGCCCGCTCAGATCTTCCGCACCCGTGCCGCGGGAGTGGTGACGATCATCTCCTACTTCGACGGCCCCAACGCCTCGGCGGGGCAGGGCTCCGGGTTCGTCGTCTCGCCGGGTGGGTTGATCCTCACGAATGCCCACGTGGTCACGACGGCCGGCCAGGGTGGCAGCAAGACGACGCCCGCGCGCACCGTCTATGTCGAGTTCTCGGACGGCGACCGCGTGACGGCCACGGTCGTCGGCGTCGACCTGTTCGATGACGTGGGCCTCCTCCGGATCGATCCGAAGCAGCATTCGCTGGACCCGGTGCCGCTTGGCGATTCGAGCCGCGTGATCGTCGGGGAGCCCGTCGCCGCGATCGGCAGCCCCTTTGGCAATGCCGATTCGCTCTCCGTGGGCGTCGTCTCCGCCATCCGGCGGTCGATCCCGTCGCTGACCTCGAATTACGACCTCGTGGACGCGATCCAGACGGACGCCCCGATCAACCACGGCAACTCGGGCGGGCCGCTGTTCGACGCGCGCGGGCGGGCAATCGGCATCAATGCTCAGATTCGCTCCAGCGGCACCGGTTCCGGCTTCGAGGGCGTCGGCTTCGCGGTCCCGATCGACTCTGCCCGGCGCTCGATGGACCAGCTCTTGAAAACAGGGGGCGTTCGCTACGCCTATGTCGGGATCAAAACCGAGGATCTGACGCCGGCGGTTGCAAAGAAGTTCGGCTATGCCGCCAAGCGAGGGGCCCTGGTCGACATCGTCAACCCTGGCACGGCCGCCGAGAAGGCCGGAATCAAGGCCGGGACACAGGATGCGGTGTACGAGGGGCTCGGGATCAAGGTCGGAGGCGACGCGATCGTCGCGATCGACGGCATCCCGGTGACCGGCGCCCAGGACGTCGTGCGGATTGTTACAACCAGGCTCGTGCCGGGGGAGACCGCACGTTTCACTGTCGTCCGCGGGCAGCAGCGCCGCGTCGTTCCTGTCACGCTCGACGAGCGGCCGCCGCCGGGTTAGCGAACGGGCGCGGCCGGGCACCTCGATAGCTGTGAGTCACAACGACTCGCAGCAGAATTCGGCAGAATCTGAGGTGTTTACCTTTCTAATTCGGTGGGAAGAAGGACCGCAATGACCAGCGCGGCGAACGGCAACGGGCATATCCACGAGATCCGGCTGACCATTCCGGCTAAGCCGGAATACATCACGCTCGGCCGTCTGGCCCTCACCGGCATCGCCCGCCTTCGGCCCGAACCACTTCGCCAGGAAGTGCTCGGCGACTTGAAGCTCGCGCTGACGGAGGCCTGCACGAACTCCGTTCGGCACGCCTACGCCGGTGGCGAGGGGACGGTCGAGATCCTCTACGAGTTGCATGACGACAAGCTTGTGATCGAGGTCGTCGACGAGGGCGAAGGCTTCGAGCCGCCCAACGAGCCGAGCAGCGCCCTGTCCGACGACGAGTTGTCCGAGGGCGGTCTCGGGATCGCGATCATCGAGGCACTCGCCGACGAGTTCGAGATCCGCGAGCGCCCACAGGGAGGATCCTTCCTGCGTTTCGTGAAGCACCTGAACTAGGGCTCTCTCATAACCATTGTCTGAGCGGCCGCTGATCATCGTCTCCAACCGTGGTCCGGTGACCTACGACCGCGATGAGAACGGCGTGCGCGTCGAACGGCGCGGCGGTGGCGGGCTCGTTACTGCCCTGCGCGGTTTGCGCGATGACCACGACGTGACGTGGATTGCGAGTGCGATCACAGACGAAGACCGCGTCGTCGCTACAGAGGGCGTCGGTGACGTCGTGCTCGTCGCGCACGACCCGCATGCGTACGACCTCTACTACAACGTCGTTGCGAACCCGATGCTCTGGTTCATCCAGCACGCTCTCTGGGGTCCCGCGTTCACCCCCGTGATCGACCGCGCGCTGCACGAAGCGTGGCGCGACGGCTACGAGGCTGTCAACCGGGCGTTCGCCGACGAAGTTGTCGCCCAACTAGACAACACACCGGATGCAACCGTCTTCTTTCACGACTATCACCTCTATCTCGCGCCGCGCATGGTGCGCGACGCGCGGCCCGACGCGAGGCTCGCGCACTTCGTGCACATCCCGTGGCCCGTCGACTGGACGACGTTGCCGTTCGAGATGCGTCATGCGGTGCACGACGGGTTGCTCGCGAACGACGTCGTCGGCTTCCACACTGCGCGTTGGGCTCGCAACTTCGAGCGCAGCTGCGCCGACCTCGCGTGCGACGTCGAGCGCACACTCGTGACGCACCATCCGATCTCCATCGACGTTGCTGAATTCGATGCGCTGCGCGAGAACGACGCCGTGCTTGCGGCCGAGTTGACGCTCGACCGTCCAGAGAAGCTGATCGTTCGCGTCGACCGCACGGATCCGTCGAAGAACATCGCCCGCGGCTTCCGCGCGTTCGGCATCCTGCTCGACGAGCATCCGGAGTGGCGGGGCCGGGTGAAGATGCTCGCGCGCCTCGACCCGTCGCGCGAGACGATTCCCGAGTATGTCGCCTACCGCGCCGCGATCGAGGCCGAAGCCGCCGCAGTGACCGCGCGCTACCCGGGCGCGCTCGAGGTGCAGGTCGCAGACAACTTCCCGCAATCGGTCGCCGCGTACAAGCAGTACGACGTGCTGCTTGTGAACGCAGTGTATGACGGCCTGAACCTCGTCGCCAAGGAAGGCCCGCTCGTCAACGCGCGTGACGGCGTGCTCGTGCTGTCGGAGAACGCCGGCGCACACGACGAGCTGGGCGAGTGGGCGGTAACGGTCAACCCGTTCGACGTCTGGGGCCAGGCCGAGGCGCTGCACGAGGCGCTGTCCATGCACCCGGCGGAGCGCCACCGGCGGGCCGCCGCCTTGCAGGAACAGGTTCGGCAGAACGACGTCGCGAAGTGGGTCGCGGGGCTCCTCGGCGACGTAGACGCGATGTCGGCGTAACCTTCCGGAATGGCCGTCGCCACCACCGGTGAGCTGCGCGTCGTCAATCCGGCGACGCTCGAGCTCGTGGCCACGGTCCAGGCGACCGATCCCGCTGCGGTCCAGGAGATCGTCAGCGAGGCGAAGCTCGCCCAGGAGGCCTGGGGCGAGACGCCGCTCGAAGAGCGGCGCGCCCTTCTTGTGCGGGTCGCAGCTGCCGTGCTCGAGCGCGCGGACGAGATCGCGGACATCGTGATCGCGGAGACCGGGAAGCCCCACGTCGAGGCGTTCACGACCGAGCTCTTCCCCGCTCTCGATGCGCTCGTCTGGCTCGCGAAGCAGGCGCCGAAGCTGCTTGCGCCGGAGCGCGTCGGCTACCCGCAGTTGCAGCTCAAGCACAAACGGGCGTCGTTGCACTACGAGCCGATCGGCGTCGTCGGTGTGATCGCGCCATGGAACTTCCCGTTCGCAATTCCGTTCACCCAGACGGCGTATGCACTCGCTGCAGGGAACGCGGTCGTGTTGAAGCCGTCTGAGCTGACCCCGCTCTCCGGCGCGCTCGTCGCGGAGCTGTTCGCGTCCGCCGGTGCTCCGGTTCGCATCGCGCAAGGCGACGGGACGGTCGGCGAGGCGCTCGTCAAGGCACGCGGGGTCGGAAAGCTGCTGTTCACGGGCTCGGCGGAGGTCGGCCGCCTCGTCGCCGCGAGCGCCGGCCAGCGTCTTGTGCCGGTGACGCTTGAGCTCGGCGGCAAGGACCCGATGATCGTGCTCGACGACGCCGACCTCGCCCGTGCCGTCGACGGCGCGCTCTGGGGGTCGTTCATGAACTGTGGCCAGGTGTGCTCCGGCGTCGAGCGCATCTATGTCCAGGGCGCCTTGTACGAGCCGTTCGTCGAGGAGTTGGCACGCAAGTCGCGCGATCTGGACCTTGGCCCGCTGATCTCCGAAGAGCAGCGCGACAAGGTCGCCGGCCTCGTCGACGACGCGGTCGATCGCGGAGCCCGCGCGCTCGTCGGCGCACACGCTCCCGATCGCACCGGGTGGTTCTACGAACCCACCGTACTCGTCGATGT
>JAYUEQ010000175.1:0-2383 GCA_043739205.1 Thermoleophilia bacterium | reverse complement strand
GCTACGTCAGCCGAACTCGCTCTTGCGCTGGATCCACCGTCTGATCGCGCTGCGTAAGGACCACCCGGTCTTCGGCCTCGGCACCTACGAGGCGCTGCGGCCCGAGAACCCGCGGATCTTCGCGCACGTCCGCACCTACGAGGACGACATCGTGCTCTGCGTGCACAACCTCGCGCGCTCGGCGCAGGCAGTCGAGCTCGATCTCTCTCGCTGGGAGGGCCTCATTCCAGAGGAAATGTTCGGCCGCACGCGCTTCCCGCGCATCGGCCAACTGCCGTATTTGCTGACCTTGGCGCCGCGAGGGTTCTTCTGGTTCCAATTGCGGAAGGACGAGTCCGAGTGAGTGACGAACGCCAGCTAATCGACTTCATCACGAGCCAGCGCTGGTTCGCTTCGAAGACGCGGGACGTGACCCATTCGGCTGTCGTCGATCGCGCGATGTTGCGCGAGGAGGACCCGCGGCTCGAACTGATGCTCGTCGAGACGCGCTTCGACACGGGCATGCACGAGACGTATCAACTCCTTGCCGGAGAAGGTCACGAGCTCGACCTGCTCGGAGACCCGCGGCGGGTGCGCGAGCTCGTCCACCTGATGCGCACGAACACGAAGGTGCCGGCCGGCGAGGGGATCGTCGAGTTCGCGTCGATCGAGGCATTCGCAGGCACAGGGCATGAGTTGCGCGAGGCACGCCCGGTCAGTGCCGAGCAGTCGAACACTTCGATCGTGTTCGACGAGGAGCTGATCCTGAAGGTGTTCCGTCGGCTCGAGGCCGGGATCAACCCTGAGCTCGAACTGCTCCGATTCCTGACCGAGCGCGGGTTCGAGAACATCGCGCAGCTCGCGGGCTGGTACGCATACACGGGCCGTCAGATGGACGCAACGCTCGGGATCCTGCAGCAGTTCGTTGCGGGCGAGGATGGGTGGGACCGGGCGCTCGCGACGATGGAAAGCGACCCCGAGCGCTTCCTCGACAGCCTGCGTCGCCTCGGCGAGGTGACCGGCCAGATGCACGCAGCGCTCGGCTCCGACCCGGATGACCCGGCGTTCTCTCCGGAGGAGACCTCGGTCGAATCGCTGGGGCTGCTCACCGCAACCGTCGACGAGGAGATCGAGTCGATCTTCCTCGACCTGCCGGAGGACACCCCCGAGCTCGACCCGATTCGCGGGCGAGGCGAGGAGGTGCGTGAACGGCTGCGGATGCTCACGAACCTCGGCGGCGTCGGCCGTGTGATCCGCCATCACGGCGACTTCCACCTTGGCCAGACGTTGTGGGCGGGCGACGACTGGGTCGTCCTCGACTTCGAAGGCGAGCCCGCACGTTCGCTGCCGGAACGCCGTCGCAAGCGGAGCCCGCTCCGCGATGTCGCCGGCATGCTCCGCTCGTTCGCGTACGCCGCCTCGGCATCGCCGCTGCAGCGCGGGGTCGAGCCACCGGTCGCCTGGGAAGAGCGTGCCCGCGCGGAGTTCATCGACGGCTACCGCCAGACGGTCGACCAGAATCTGGTTCCGTCCGGCGCCGGGATGGACAGGCTTCTGAAAGTGTTCGAGCTGGAGAAGGCGGTGTACGAGTTGCGCTACGAGCTCGACAACCGTCCCGACTGGGTCGGCATTCCGGTCGCAGGCATACAGCGGCTCATCGACCAGGCCGCCGCACCGCGTTGATGAGCGAGTTCCGTTGATCGAGCTCGGCGCGAACCCGCACGGCACCCTCGGCGCGCACGAGACGAAGCGTGGTGTCGTCGTGCGCGCGTATCGCCCCGAGGCGCAGGCAGTGCGCGTGCAGCCTGCAGGCATCGAGGCCGAGCTGAAGGATCCGTCCGGGCTCTGGGAGGCGCTGCTGCCGAAGGCGACGCTACCGCTCCGGTACGAGCTCGAGGTCGAGTACGCCGACGGCACGACGCATACGATCCGCGATCCGTACGCGTTCCTGCCGACGCTCGGCGACCTCGACATCCATCTCGTGATGGAAGGCCGCCACGAAGAGCTGTACGAAAAGCTCGGCGCGCACGTGCGCGAGATCGATGGCGCCGTCGGTACTGCGTTCGCCGTGTGGGCGCCGAACGCGCGCTCGGTCGCGGCCGTCGGCGACTTCAACGCGTGGGACGGCCGGCTGCATCCGATGCGCTCGCTCGGCTCGTCCGGTATCTGGGAGCTGTTCGTCCCCGGCGTGATCGAAGGTGCGAAGTACAAGTTTGAGATCCGAACGCAGGAAGGGCGCCTGCGGATCAAGGCCGATCCGCTCGCGTTCCGCACCGAGGTGCCGCCGGACACCGCGTCGGTGGTCTGGAGCTCGAAGCACGAGTGGGCCGACGGCGAGTGGGTCGCGCAGCGCAGGCAGACCGACGCGCTCAAGGCGCCGATCTCGATCTACGAGGTGCACCTC
>JAYUEQ010000174.1:0-1500 GCA_043739205.1 Thermoleophilia bacterium | reverse complement strand
GAGTTGGCTGCCGCGGTCGCAGTCGTCTTGGAGGCGGAATGAGGCTTGAGCCCCTGCTGACGGCGGAAGAGACGCGGCGCGCGGAGGAGGCGCACCAGGGGCCGCTCGAAGAGTTGATGGAGCGCGCGGGATCTGCCGTCGCGGAGGTTGTCTTGCGCCAGTTCCCGGGCAGCGTCACGGTCGTCTGCGGGAAGGGGAACAACGGCGGCGACGGCAAGGTCTGCGCGCGGGTGCTGCAGGAGGCAGGGCGCAAGGTGCGCGTCGTCGACGGGGTCGGAGATCTGGGCGAGCCCGACGTGATCGTCGACGCGTTGCTCGGCATCGGCTTGCGCGAGGCGCCACGCGAGGATGCGGCGCGCATGATCGAGCTGATCAACGCCGGTGGTCGTCCCGTCGTCGCTGTGGACGTGCCCTCCGGTGTGAACGCGTCGACCGGCGAAGTGCCGGGCGTTGCCGTGAAGGCGACGATGACCGTGACGTTCGGCGCGGCGAAAGTCGGCCTTGCGATCGCGCCGGGGTTGTTCCATGCGGGCTCGGTGCACATCGCACCGATCGGGCTGCGGCCGCGTGAGCACGAGCACGCGCTCGTCCCCGCCTCCGCGCTCCTCGAAGTGCCGCGCAAGCACCGTGGCTCGACGAAGTACACGGCCGGCTCGGTGCTGGTGGTCGGTGGATCGCGCGGACTGACCGGCGCGCCGATGCTCACCGCACGGGCCGCGTTCCGCGCCGACGCCGGCTATGTCGCCGTGGCGGCGCCAGAGTCGACGCTGCCGGTGCTCGAGACATCGCTGCTCGAGGTCGTGAAGCACCCGCTGCCCGAGGACTCCTCGGGCCGACTGCTCCCACGGTCCGCCGATGCGATCCTCGAGGCCGCGCAAAAGGCGAGCGCGGTCGCAATCGGGCCCGGTCTCGGTCGCAGTGACGGCACCGTCGAGCTCGTGCGTATCTTGCTCGAGCAGCTCACGCTTCCCGTCGTGCTCGACGCCGACGCGCTCTGGGAGCTCGAGCCTTTTGCGCGGCAAGCGCCGACGGTGCTGACGCCGCACTCGGGCGAGCTCGCCCGCCTGCTCGGGATCGAGAGCCACGAGATCGATGCTCACCGCCTCGACTCCGCGCGTCGCGCAGCTTCGCGCTTCGGCGCCGTCGTTCTGTTGAAGGGTGCCGACACGATCGTCGCCGCGCCGCGTGAGGGCGTGCTCGTTGCGACCTACGGGACGCCGGCACTCGCAACGGCCGGCACCGGCGACGTCCTGACAGGGATCGTCGCCGCCTTCCTCGCCAAGGGAATGGATGCGCGCCTCGCGGCCGGCACGGCCGCCGTCGCGCACGGTGTGGCCGCGGAGCTCGTGGAGGAGCAGCCGGGGCTGATTGCGTCCGACCTGCTGCCGGCGCTCCAGCGCGCGCTCGCCGGCCACGGCCTGCAACGCGCCCCGTTGCAGTAATGCGCAGCGAGATCACGATCGACCTGGGCGCGCTGCGCCGCAACGTCAAGACGATCCT
>JAYUEQ010000173.1:0-2768 GCA_043739205.1 Thermoleophilia bacterium | reverse complement strand
GTCGTGCAGCAGCGCGATGATCACCGGCACCGCGAAGGCGAGGCCTTTGAACCGCACCGCGATGTAGAGCGTGATCACGAGCAGCGAGAAGAGGATCGCGATGATCGCCGATTTGGCGATCTGCCGGCCGAAGCTCGACGAGACGTTCTTCACTCCCGGACTGATGTCATGCACGTTCTGGTCGAGCGCTGCCTGCAGCTTGTTCTGATTCGACGACGACAACTTCTTGAGGCGGATCTGGAAGCTCTTGTAGCTCTCGCTGCCGTAGGCGGTGCCGCGTCCCTGCACGACCGCGTCCTTCTGCCCGACCGCCTGGGTCTGCGCGCGCACCTTCGAGATCGGCGTCGGCTGCGCCGTCTTGAACGTGATCTGCACGCCGCCCTTGAAGTCGATGCCGAGGTTGAGGCCACGCACTGCGAGCGAGCCGAGGCTGACGACGATCACGACGCCCGAGACTGCGAACCACAACTTGCGGCGCGCCATGAAGTCGATCTGCAGGAACGTGCCGCGCTGAGAGTGGTGCGCACCCATGAAGCTCGGGTTCTGGAACCACTTGAAGCCGGCGAGCAGACCAAGCATCGCGCGCGTCGCCGCGACGGCGGTGATCAGCGAGACGACGGTGCCGATCAGCAGCATCAACGCGAAGCCCTTCACGCCTGCGGTCGCGACGGCGAAGAGGATCAGCGCGGTGATCGCCGTGACGACGTTGGCGTCGATGATCGTGTGGAAGCCCTTCGCATAACCAGCTGCGATCGCAGCCCGCATTGACTTGCCGGCGCGCACTTCTTCCTTGATGCGTTCGAAGACAACGACGTTCGCGTCGGCGGCCACTCCGATCGTCAGGATCAGACCGGCGAAGCCCGGCAGCGTCAACGTGACGCCGAAGAGGAGGATTGCGGCGTACATGAACGCGCCGTAGATCGCGAGGCCGATCACTGCGACGAGGCCGAGGAAGCGGTAGAGGATCAGGAGGAACAGTGCGACAGCGATCAGGCCGCCGATCGCCGCGAGCCACGCCTGCCTCAGCGAGTCCTTACCGAGCGTCGCCGAGACATCAGTGCGCTCGAGCGGCACGAACTTCACGGGGAGCGCGCCGGTCTGCAGCACGAGTGCGAGGTTCTGCGCTTCCTTGAGGCTGCCGATGCCGGTGATCTGCGCACCGGTGCCGGTGGGGTTGATCCCGTTGTTCACCGAGGAGTCGGTGTAGTCGATCTGCGGCCACGACCGGATCTCGTTGTCGAGCACAATCGCGAAGTGCTGTGACTGCTTGCGGATCTGCCCGCGCAGGCCTTCGTTCTTCGTCACCTTGTAGAAGGCCTTGTTGCCCTTGTTCGAGAACTGCATCAGCACGACCGGCGAGCCGTCGGACGGGTTGAAGTCCTGGCGCGTGCCCGAGAGCTTCAGCTCCTTGCCCGTGAGGTTCGGGTACGGGCCGTTCAGATCGTTCGGATACGGGCCGTGCTTGAAGAGGTAATAGTCGGTCTTACCGGCCGCCGGGAGGCCGAGCGGATCGCCCGGGCACACAACGGTGGTCTTCGCGGAGCACGTGATCACGACGGTCTGTTGCGGGACCGGCAGCACCTTGTCGCCCTTCGGCACCTTGCCGTGGCTCGCGTCGAGCAACCCTGCGTTGCCGGTGAGCTTGTCGCGGTGCAACGTCGTCGTCGGGCCGGCTCTCTTGACCCAGACGACCGTCGTGTTCGTCTTCTTCTTCTTGGCGGTGCCGGTCGTCTTCGTGATCTTGACCGGCTTGAAGAGGACGTAACCGCTCGGCGTGCTGTTCTTCGCAGCCGCCGCGACACGCGAGAGCAGCTGGTACAGGTTCTGGGAGGCGACAGGCTGGCCGGTCGTCGTGACCGACGGCGGCACGAGCGCGGGCTCGAGGTCGTACAGCTCGAGCTCGGCGGTGCTGCCGATGATCGACGCGGCCTGTTCCGGGTTGTGGACGCCGGCAAGCTGAATGACGATCTGGTTCGTCCCCTGCTTCCGGATCTCCGGCGACGACACGCCCAGCTTGTCGACCCGGTTGCGCATGATCTGGACTGAACGGTCAAGGTCGGCGGAGGTCAGCTTGTGACCGGGCGGCGGCTGCGCCTTCAGGACGACCTCGAGGCCGCCCTGGAGATCGAGGCCCTTCTTGACGCCGCGGTGGAACGGCGAGCCCGGGACCGCGAGCAACCCTGTGCCCACGAGCGCGAGCACGATGAGGCCAACGAGGACGAGATGGGAACGGCGGGACGACACGCGCCGCGTAGGTTAGCCGGGCTCCGGGGGGTCTTCGGGCTCGACTTCGACCTCGACCTCCCGCGCGACGGCCGCGACGGCCCGCCGGTCGAGGGTCGCGACGACACCGGTTGCGATCTCAACCTTCACCGTGTCGTCCTCGATCGCCTCGACGGTGCCGTGAAGGCCGCCCGCGGTGATGATCTCGTCGCCGACGGCAATCGAGTCCTGCATCGCGGCGTGGGACATCTTCCGTCGGCGCGCCGGGAGGACAAACAGGAGCCATGCGGCGCCGAAGAGCACGATCAGGATCAGGAATCCGCTCACATCAACCTTTCGAGTCGCTGCCGCTTGAAGTCTGCGAACCCCCTGCGTTCGATCGCCTCACGCGCGTCCTGGGTCAGCTTGATGAGGAAGCGTAGATTGTGGAGCGACAGGAGGCGCAGTCCGAGCATTTCGTTCTGGTTCACGAGGTGGCGGATGTAGGCACGCGTGAAGCGCGTGCACGCCGGACAGTCGCAGCCTTCCTCGAGCGGCAGCTCATC
>JAYUEQ010000172.1:0-22118 GCA_043739205.1 Thermoleophilia bacterium | reverse complement strand
GCGCTTGGTCGTCGGGGGCTGGGCTCACGGGCCCGGCCCCCGACGCGCTTTCGACGCGCTACTTCACGTTGACGACGAAGCGCCGGGCCTCATAGGCCGTGCTCCGTTCACCCCGGGTCAGGCCGAACGACACCGACGCACTGCCGGCGCCCTTCGCCTTGAAGACGAGCACGACGTTCGCTCCAACGTCCGCTTCCGAGACTTCGACGAGCACCTTCGAGTCGATCGTCCGCGCGATGCGCCAGACGCGACCGTTCGCCCGGTGCGGCAGTGCGAACGCGACGAGCTGGCCGACCTGCGTCTGAATCGTCGTCGTCGGGCCGCTTGGCAGTGGCCCGACGGGTGGAGCCGCAGCATTCCGTGCGCCCGCGACGGTCACCAGCGTGACCGCGAGCGTGCCTGTCATCGCGACGAGCGCGATGAACCGATGCCTGCCGTTCATGAATCCCTCCTAGGTGGTAGTTCCGCCGAAAGCCTAAGGGCGGCGAGCCGCGTGCCGCGTCAGCAGATCCGACTCACGCGGCCGGTTTCGACGTCGTACCGAAACCCGCCGACCTGCACGGGCGCGAGGTACGGAGACGACCGCAGAAGCTCGACGTCCGCGCGCACCGTCGCTTCCTGGTCGTCGGTGGCGAGAAACTCCAACTCCCGCGTGTCCGGCCCACCCGCGTCACGCACCGCCGCGTGCATATCGTCTTCGCGCCCCGTCATTCGGCAATCCGAGTGCGCGATCACCATCACCCGGTCGACACCCAGCAGGTGCGACGCCAGGATGAGCGAGCGGAGGACATCGCTCGTGACGCGCGCTCCCGCGTTGCGCAGGATCTTGGCGTCGCCTGGGGCGAGGCCGAGCATCGTCAACGGTTCGATGCGCGAGTCGATGCACGTCACGACCGCGAGGCCCTGGGCGGCGCGGGCCTGAAGCCCGCGGTTCGGAAACGCGCCCGCATACGCCTCGTTGGCGGCGAGCACGTCTGCGAACGTTTCGTCGCGGGGCACAGAGAGATCGTAGTCAGAGCAGATGACCCACTCGACCCTGACCGCGTCCAGGGTAGGCGAGGCCCGCCGCAGCGACGGGCCTCGCACCCACACGCCTGTTCAACCGAGACCGACGTAGTTGAAGCTCGCGTCGACGTAGACCATCGTCGGCACGCCCTCGGCATTGAGCATGTGGACCTCGTAGGCCGTGTGCCCGTCTGGATCGATCTCGATCTCGAGGATCCTGCCGCCGGGAACTTCCTCGAGGGCGATCGCCCTCACCGTGGCGAGCCCGTCGTCGGTGAGCAGGGGGTCGTCGCGTTTGCGGCTGCGCAGGAGGTTCGAAGTGCTCGTGTTCGTCCGCGTAATGCTCATGGTGGTGCTCCTTCTCTTGAGGGTTACGGTCACTTGCCGTGGCCACCCCCACGATCGCGCCGGCACATAAGAGCGCAGTTCGAGCGAGCGAAGAGTTGGCTACGAACGCGTCAATCGGGAAGCATCGGCATCGTCAGTCCCTGATCGCGGCCGAGCAGCACGCCGCGTGTGACGGCGGTCGATCCGTAACGCGCGCGTACTTCGTCGAGCGCCTCGTCGAGTGCTCCGCCGCTCCAGCGGTCGAAGGGAAGCGCGAGCTGAACGGCGTCGTCGTTTTCGAGGTTGGTGACCGCGATGCCGACAAGCGTGAGACCTTGCTGCTCGATCATCGGCATGGCAAGCTCGAGGAGTTCTCGTGCCGCCGTGAGAATCGCCTGGGTCTCGGCTGTTGCCTGCGGGAGCGTGCGCGAACGCGTCGCGCGCGTGAAGTCGGCGAAGCGCATTCGCAGCACGACGGTGCGGCCCACGCGGGCGGCGGCGCGCATTCGGCGCGTCACGCGATCGACGAGCCCGATCAGGCTCACATCGATCTCGTTGTGTGACTTTCGTGGGCGGCCGAGCGCCCGCTGAGCGCCGATCGAGCGCCTCCGGCGGCGCCCTTCGACGGGACGGGCGTCTCGGTTGTGCGCAAGCGCGTGGAGGTGTCGGCCCGAAGCACGACCGAGCAGCGCCACGAGCGTTCCTTCGTCGAGCCGCGCGACGTCGCCCACGGTCGCGATCTCGTGCGCATGCAGCTTCCGCGCGGTAACGGCTCCGACGCCCCAGAGCCGTTCGATCGGGAGCGGGTGGAGAAACGCAAGCTCGCGGTCGGGCGGCACGACGAGCAGGCCGTCTGGCTTGCCGACCCCGCTCGCCACCTTGGCGAGAAACTTCGTCCGCGCCACACCGACCGTGATCGGCAAGCCGACGCGCCCGCGCACCTCGTTGCGCAAGCGCACCGCGATCTCGAGCGGCGAGCCGGCGATCCGCTCCATCCCGCGCACGTCGAGGAACGCCTCGTCGATCGAGATGCCCTCGACGAACGGCGACGTGTCGTGGAACACCTCGAACACCGCCTTACTCGCCTCGGAATACGCCGTCATGCGCGGTGGCACGACGATCGCGTGCGGGCACAGCCGCCGAGCCTGCGCTCCGCCCATCGCCGTGCGGATCCCGTGCGCCTTGGCCTCGTAGCTCGCAGCGAGCACGACCCCGCCGCCGACGATCACCGGCCGTCCGCGCAGGCGAGGATCGTCCCGCTGTTCGACCGACGCGTAGAACGCATCGAGGTCCGCGTGGAGAATCGTCGCCAGACCGTGCACGAACGTATGTTCGCACGTCGGGCTCGCTAGGTCTACTCCTCGATCGGAGGGGCCGCCGCGTACTCCTCGTCGCTGACGTGGTCGCCCCACGTCGCGGGGCTCCCTTCGCCGTCGACCTCGAGCATCGCGACGTGCACCATGAACCGCGTCGCGGACGCGCCGTGCCAGTGCTCCTCGCCCGGCTCGAAGAACACCCGGTCGCCGGGCCGGATCACCTCGATCGGGCCGCCGCGCCGCTGCGCGTGACCGACACCCTCGGTGACCCAGATCGTCTGGCCGTTCGGGTGCGTGTGCCACGCCGTGCGCGCGCCGGGTGTGAAGTGAACGTTGCTTGCGCTCACACGCGAGGCGTCCGACGGCACCGCGACCGGGTCGACGTACACAGAGCCGGTGAACCAGTCACTCGGGCCGGCAGCGGTATCGAGGCTATTTCTCGTGATCTGCATGAACGGTCTCCTCGTTGGGGGTCGCAGTCCAGCTCGCAAGGAGGTTCAGCGCCTGCTCCGACTTCGAGCCGGGCTCCGCGGTGTAGACGAACATCGTGAGGCCGGGATCCGCGACGAGCTCCATCGCCTCGAATGTGAGGCTCAGCTCGCCGACGACCGGGTGCCGGAAGCGCTTGAGTCCGGTCGAGTGCGCCTGAACGTTGTGGGCGGCCCAGAGCGTGCGAAACAGCTCGCTGCGCGTCGACGAGGTCGGAGAGGTCCCGGTCGTACGGATCGCGACCGGCCTCCGCACGCAAGACTGCAACCACGTCGGTCGCGACGCGATCCCACTCCATGTAGAAGGTGGTTGCGCGCTCGTCGAGGAAGAAGAACCGCGCGGTGTTCGGCGGTTGCTGCACGCTTTCGAACTGCCCTGCGTAAAGCGCACCGCCAAGCTCGTTCGCGCCGAGAATGTCCAGTCGGCCGTTTCGTACGAATGCCGGCACGCCGGCCATCGCATCGAGCATGTGCTGAACCGTCGGGCGGACTCCCTTCTGCGCGCGCCGACGTCGACGGGGCGTCGATGCTTGCGTCGCGCGCGCAAGATCGAACAGATGCGCCCGCTCGGCATCGTCGAGCTGGAGCGCGCGAGCGAGCGCCTCCAGCACCGTGTCCGAGACACCACTCGTGTTGCCACGTTCGAGCCGGGTGTAGTAGTCGACGCTGACACCGGCAAGCAGCGCAACTTCTTCGCGTCGCAGACCGGGCACGCGACGTGCACCCGTGCCGTAGGTCCGTAGCGCTGCCTGCTCCGGCGTGATCTTTGCGCGCCTGGAAGTCAGGAACTCGCGCATCTCGCTTCTCGCGTCCACGCTTCGAGATTAACCTCCCGCGGCTCAGGCTGAGGGGGCCTGTCAATACCTGGATCAACAGGGTCGGTCACGAGCCGCGGCGACCTGCTTCAGTGCCCGCAATGAACTCGCCGCAGAACGCAGGAGGGACGATGCATACGCGCACGCTTGGAAACGGTCAACTGGAAGTGTCGGCCCTCGGGCTTGGCTGCATGGGCATGAGCCAGAGCTATCTGCCGATTCCCGACCGAGGGGAAATGATCGGCCTGACCCGCGCCGCAGTCGAGCGAGGGGTGACGTTCTTCGACACGGCGCAGGTCTACGGGCCGTTCACGAACGAAGAGCTCGTGGGCGAAGCGCTCGAGCCGGTCCGCGATCAGGTCGTGATCGCCACCAAGTTCGGATTCGACTTCGACAGCCAGGATCGCGGCGGCCTCGACAGCCGCCCGGAGACGATCAAGCGCAGCGTCGAGGCCTCGCTGAAGCGGCTGAGGACGGACGCGATCGACCTGCTCTACCAGCATCGCGTCGACCCGAGCGTTCCGATCGAGGACGTCGCAGGCGCCGTCAAAGAACTGATCGAGGAGGGCAAGGTCAAGCACTTCGGGCTGTCCGAGGCGAGCGCCCAAACGATCCGGCGTGCCCATGCCGTCCAGCCGGTCGCCGCCCTGCAGAGCGAGTACTCGCTCTGGTGGCGGGAGCCGGAGGCGGAGATCCTGCCGGCGCTCGAAGAGCTGGGGATCGGCTTCGTCCCGTTCAGCCCACTCGGCAAAGGCTTCCTCACCGGGAAGATCGACGAGACCACGACCTTTGAGAGCGGCGACTTCCGCAGCTCCGTCCCCCGCTTCGAGACCGAAGCGCGCGAGGCGAACCGCGCCTTCGTCGAACTGCTCGAGCGAGTCGCGGCGCGCAACGGCGCAACACCCGCGCAGATCGCGCTCGCGTGGATCCTTGCCAAGAGCACGTCGTTCGTCCCGATTCCCGGTACCACGAAGCTCCACCGGCTGGAAGAGAACCTTGCCGCCGCCGACCTCACACTCGGAGCGGACGATCTGGGCGAGATCGAAACGGCATCGGCACAGATCATGGCGGCGGGCGACCGGTACGCCCCGGCCCAGCAGGCGATGATCGACCGCTGAGCATCGATTTGGGAGGAAGGGACTGACATGCGCGCAACCGTCATGTACGGCGCCGGAGACGTTCGGATCGAGAACGTCCCCGACGCCGAGATCAAGAAACCGACCGACGCCCTCGTCCGGGTCACGCGCGCCTGCATCTGCGGCAGCGACCTCTGGCCGTACAACCAGCTGGAGCCGTCCGACGGTGGTCAGCGCATGGGCCACGAGTTCATCGGCATCGTCGAGGCCATCGGCGGCGACGTTCGAGCCGTCAAGAACGGAGACCTGGTGGTCGTGCCGTTCGCCTACTCCGACGGCCCGTGCGTGTTCTGCCACGAGGGCCTGCAGACCTCGTGCGTCCACGGTGGGTTCTGGGGCCGGGACGGCGTCGACGGCGGTCAGGGTGAAGCGGTGCGAGTCCCGCTCGCCGACGGCACGCTCGTCGCGTTGCCGGTCGGAGAGGACGACGCATTGATGCCGTCGCTTCTTACCTTGTCCGACGTCATGGGCACCGGCCACCATGCGGCACTTGCCGCACGCGTCGGCCCTGGGAAGACCGTCGCAGGCGTCGGAGATGGCGCCGTCGGGCTCTGCGGCGTGATTGCGGCGAAGCGCCTCGGCGCCGAACAGATCATCCTGCTGGGTCGTCACCCCGACCGCATCGCGCTGGGCCGCGACTTCGGAGCGACGGAGGTCGTGAGCGAGCGCGGCGACGAGGCGATCGAAAAGGTTCGCGAGCTCTCGGCCGGCGTCGGTGTCCACTCGGTACTCGAGTGCGTCGGCCACACGCAGTCGATGGTCACCGCACTCGGCATCGCACGGCCGGGCGGCGCCGTCGGTCGTGTCGGTGTGCCACAGCAGGAGGAGATTCCGACGACGCTGGCAACGTTCTTCAACAACGTGAGCGTCGCCGGTGGCCCTGCGCCCGCACGCGCCTACATCGAGGAGCTCATGCCCGACGTCCTCGAAGGCACGATCGAGCCGGGCCGCGTCTTCGACCGTGTGATCGGCCTCGAGGAAGTGCCCGATGGGTACCGGGCGATGAACGAGCGCGAGTCGATCAAGGTGATGATCGGCTTCTGATGACCGGTTGGACGTCCGACGAGCTGGACCGCATCGGCGGCGCAGAGGAGCTCGACCTTGCCTCGGTCGGAGGCGACGGTTCAGTCCGCACGCCGGTGACGATGTGGGTCGTCCGCCATGGCGATGACGTCTACGTTCGTTCAGTGAACGGGCGTGGATCGTCGTGGTTCCGCGGCGCGTCGGACAGACACGAAGCGCACATCGAGGTCGGCGGCATCGGCAAGCACGTCGACCTGGTCGAGACGGCCGATGGAGGCGATGAGATCGACGCTGCATACGGCGCGAAGTACGGTCGCCGCTATCCGAGCATCGTTCCGTCGATCGTCGCCGCCGAGGCGCGCGCTGCGACGTTCGAACTCGTACCGCGCGAAGAGCGGCGAGCCGGAGCGGTCTAGCGGATCTTCGCGAAGCGGTGAACGGCCTCGAGCAGTTCGTCGGCCTTCGCTTGCGCTTCCGATTCGTCACCTGAGGCAAGCGCGCCGGCCACGCAGTGCTTGACGTGCTGGTCGAGGATCTGGAAGCCGAGGCTTTCGAGCGCGGTCGAGACCGCACCGATCTGCGTGAGGATGTCGATGCAGTAGCGATCGTCGACGACCATCTTCTCGATGCCACGCACCTGACCCTCGATCCGATGCAGCCGCTTGACGAGTGCATCCTTCTGTCCGTGGTAGCCGTGGTGCTTCGTTTCTTCAGTGGTGCTCATTTTGCTCCTTCCCGCACGGTGCGGAAGCGCCGCAACCGAAGACTGTTTGTGACGACAAAGATGCTGGATGCGGCCATCGCGCCGGCCGCGATGATCGGGTTCAGAAGTCCGGCGACAGCCAGCGGGATCGCCGCGACGTTGTAGGCGAACGCCCAGAAGAGGTTGCCCTTGATCGTCGCGAGCGTCCGCCGTGCGAGTCGAATCGCGTCGGCCGCGGCGCGCAAGTCGCCGGAGACGAGCGTCAAGTCGGATGCTTCGATCGCGACATCGGTGCCGGTGCCGATCGCGAGACCGAGATCTGCTTGCGCGAGCGCCGGTGCGTCGTTGACGCCGTCGCCGACCATTGCCACCGTCGCTCCCTCGCGCTGCAGCCGCTCGATCTCGGCGGCCTTTTCAGAGGGAAGCACCCCGGCGAGCACCTGATCGATTCCCACTTCCTTCGCGACCGCGCGGGCGGCGCGTTCGTTGTCTCCGGTGAGCAGCACCGGAGTGAGCCCGAGTGCTTTCAGGGCGCGAATCGCTTCGACGGAGGTGGGCTTCAGAGTGTCGGCAAGCGCAAGCAAACCGTGGAAGCCGCCGTCCCAGGCAACCGCAACGACCGTCCGTCCGCTTGCCTCGGACGTCTCCTGCCAGGCACGAGCCTCGGCCGGAACCTCGATCGCCCACTGAGCAAGGAACGAGGGCCGGCCGACGAGAACCGATTTGCCTTCGACGAGCGCCTCGATACCGAGGCCGGCGTGATTGCGGAACTCGCCGACGGCCGGGAGTGCGCCTTCGTCGCTCGCGGCGCGAGCGACCGCCTGGGCGAGTGGATGCTCGCTTCCCGCCTCCGCCGCACCGGCGAGCCGCAGAAGCTCTTCGCGCGATGCCGCGACCGGCAACTGGTCGACGAGTTGCATCCGGCCCTCGGTGATCGTGCCGGTCTTGTCGAGCACGATCGTCGAGATCCGCTTCGTCTGCTCGAGCACCTCGGGCCCCTTGATCAGGATCCCGAGTTGCGCGCCGCGTCCCGTTCCAACCATCAGCGCGGTTGGTGTTGCAAGCCCCATCGCGCAAGGGCAGGCGATGATCAGCACAGCCACAGCAGCGGTGAAAGCTGCTGAGACGCCGTACCCGAGCAGAAGCCAACCCGCGAGCGTCGCGAGCGCGATCCCGATCACGATCGGCACGAAGATTGCGGAGACACGGTCGGCAAGCCGCTGGGCGTCGGCCTTCCCGGCTTGAGCTTGTTCGACGAGGCGCGCGATCTGCGCGAGGGCGGTGTCAGCGCCGACATGCGTCGCCGAAACCACAAGACGTCCGGAGGTGTTGATCGTTGCCCCTGCGACGTCGGCGCCCGGTCCGACCTCGACCGGCACCGGCTCACCGGTGAGCATCGACTGATCGATCGCCGACGCGCCCTCGACGACGCGACCGTCGGTCGCGATCTTCTCGCCGGGCTTGACGACGAAGAGATCGCCCGGATGAAGATCCTCGATCGGCACGAGCGTCTCGACCCCATCGCGAATGACGCGAGCCTCCTTCGCCCCGAGTTCGAGCAGCGCCCTGATGGCTGCACCCGAGCGGCGTCTGGCGCGCGCCTCGAAGAACCGTCCGAGCAGGATGAGCGCGGTGATGACTGCGGCGACCTCGAAGTAGCCGTCGGCTTCGATGCCACCGAGCAGGACGACCGCCGACCACCCCCAGGCGGCGACGGTGCCGATCGAGACCAGCGTGTCCATCGTTGCTGCTCCGTGGCGCGCATTGAGAAGCGCGACCCTGTGGAACTGCGCGCCACTCCAGAAAACGACCGGTGTTGCGAGCGCAAGGGACACCCATTCCCACCCGGCGAACTGGAGCGGCGGGACCATTGCGAGCAACACGAGTGGCGCCGCGAGGATGACTGCGAGCAGGAGCCGCGTCGGCGGCGCGTCATGCACATGCCCTGCATGCTCATCCCCGTGGTCTTCGCGCGGATGCGCGTGGTAGCCGATCCGCTCGACCGCCTCCGTGAGGCGCGCGGGCTCGACGACTGCCGGGTCGTAGGACACCGACGCGGTCTCGGTGGCGAAATTCACCGTCGCCTCGACGCCTTCGACCTTGTTGAGAGCGCGCTCGATGCGCGTCGCGCACGACGCACACGTCATGCCGTCGAGTACGAGCGTCGACCGCTCGCGCGTCTCCGTTTGTGGGGAGGCGACGGTGGCCATCGCGCTACGCCGCCACCTCGTAGCCAGCTTCGTCGATCGCGGCGACAATCGCCTGCTCATCGAGTGCGTCACCGGTGACCGTCACCGTCTTTGCGTCGAGATCGACCTCGATCGCCTCGACGCCCGCGACCGCGGACACCTCGGCCTCGATCGCCGACCGGCAGTGGCCGCACGACATGCCGGGAACGCTGTACGTGTGTGTGCTCATGATCTCCTCCGCGTCGCGATACCGTGGACATCATACCGGATGGGGGTATAAAGGGCATCCGTCATTTCTGCTGATGGTGGGAAGCGTGGCCGGTCGGCTTCTCGATGCCCGGGCTCCTGCCACCGTCGTCGCTCCTCGTCAAGAGCGGACCGACAAGAACCGTCGAGACGAGGAAGACCGCGATGAACGCTCCCGTCGCAAGCGCCGGGGCGGCGAGCGTGTGAAAGCGTCGGTAGAGCCGGATCAGAAACGGCACCGAGAGCAAGAGCCCGATCGCGCCGAACAGGATCTTGCCGCCGGCTCCGGCGATCAGGGCCGCACCCGCAAGCGGTCCAACGTGGTGGACCACATGCGGCGTGACCCCGATCACCACGCCCCACGCTGCGAGGATCGCTCCTCCGAGGCGACTCTGCTGAAGCCGCGACCTCACCTCAGCGTCGCCCACTTCTGTTCGGTCGCCTCTTCGGCCCGGCGGCCGATCTGCTCGTTCAGCTCGTCCCGCTCGTGCTTCAACTCGTCGAGCGTCATCGGCTTCTGCGGCTTGGGCATACCGCCCTCTCCAGCGCGGCCGCCGTGCATACCGCGCATCATGAAGACCATCATCAGCGGACACGCGAGAATCAGCAGGAACGGAACGAGCGTTGTGAGTCCGGATGCTGCGACGAGCGTCATGGTGTTCCCTTCTGTTGGCCGTCCAGCCTCGGTAGCTGTTTGAGCAGTTCGTTCACGTCAACCCACATGTTCGGGTAGTCCTTGACGAAGCGAACCTTTCCGGACTGATCGACGAGAATGAACGTGTGATTCGCCGTGTCGGAGTGCATGCCGACGCCGGCGGGGATGCCTCCGAGCACGCCGAAGCTCTTCGAGATCTCTCGGTTCGTGTCAGCAATCAGCGGCGTGGTGATCTTGAAGTCAGCGGCCGCCACCCTAAGGGTCGAGGCGTCGTCGTTCGTCACCGAAACGAGCGTCAAGTGGCGGCCCGTCAGGTGCGCCACGTGCTGCTGCAGCGCCTGGATCTGAACAAGACAGGCCTGACACATGACACCTTCGTTGAGGTAGTAGAGAACGTTCTGACCGCTCAGGTTCTTCGAGTTGATCATCCGGCCGGAGACGACATCGCGACCGACCACAGTCGGTGCGACCTCTCCGATCTTGATCGGCCCGGCGGCATTTGCATTCGACTTGCTACCGACGAGGAAGGTGGCGCCGACAAGTGCGACCGCGGCAGCGAGCGCAATCAGCCAGTAGGAGCCTCTCGAGCCCCGCCAGCGTTGCGCGGCCGTTATCGGGATCGTGTTGTGGCGACCGGCGCCGTTCGGTCGCCGTGACTGCTTGCTCATGTGAGGGGCTCCTTCTGTTGGCGAGGCTTGATCACAACGAAGACGAGGAGGGCGGCGAAGAGCGCGAGTGCGGGCCAGGTGATCCAGTTCGGCAATTGCCCAACGTGCGTTGCCACGTGGTGATTCAGTTGGCGATTGATCCAACGCTGCATGCCATTGCCGCTCTGCGACTCGGCGGAGAGCGCGAGCCCGATGAAGAAGAGACCACTCGCGCCGAACACCACCGCGCCGACAAGACGCGACAACGAGAGTCGTTTTCGGTAGCCCGCGATCGCCAACGTGAGCTTCGGGTCGCGGATCTTTCGCTTCGCTCCGGAGAAGGCGAGCGCGAGGAGCATCAGCGGGAAAACGATGCCGAGGATGTAGGCGCCTCCGAGAGCAAAGCCGCCGAGCCACGACTGGTTGAGCGCGGAGAGCGCGACGGCCCCGGCGAGCACCGGCGCACAACAGGCCGTCGCTGCACCCGAAAAGACGCCGAGGACGAAGACCGAGCCCGCCGTCCCGGTCAGTTCCGGTTGCGGGATCGGCATCGGCAGCATCGAGCCGCGCCAAAGCGTCGCCGCCGTGAAAAGCATCATCAGCCCGCCGATCACGAAAAGCTGCGGGTGATAGCGGCTCGTCCACTGGCCGATCGCCCCCGCCCCGAGGGTGATCGGCCAGACGATCGCCGCAACGCCGGCCACGTAGATCGCGGAGAGTCGCGCGGTTCGAAAGCGATTGCCGCCGCCGATCGCAGCGAGATACGTCGGCATCATCACGCCCGAACAACACGGCGCGAAGAACGCGATCATCCCGGCGACGAACGCTGCCGCCGCCGAGCCACCCATGATCGTCGTCGAGTCGGCGCCCACTACAACGACAACTCCCGCCTCAGCCGCTTCTCGGAGAAGCGTCCGTAGGCGATCACTTGGTCACCGTCGGTGAGGACGGGGAGAAACGAAAGCGCAATGCCGCGAGCAGCGAGCGAAGCCGACTCTTGGGAGTCAACGGCGATCTCTCGTCGCTCGATGCCGAGTACGTCAAGGACCTCCCGGCCGTGCTCGCAGTAGTGGCAGTCGTCAGTCGTGACGTAGATCAGCCCGCTCACTGGCCGACTGGCGGCTTACGTGAGTGCTGGATCCCGAAGCGAACGGCGCCATAGACCACGCCGCCGAGCACCGCGATCCAGAGCACCATCATCGGGATCATCCAGGCCCAATCCCAGCCCCCGTTGCCGTGCATGTAGCCATTCATCGCGACTCCTTCCGAGGTTCTGTTTTGCCTCGAACCTAGGCCCGGCAAGAGCCCGCGGCGTCAGCGAAGCGACTGACCACCCCGAGGGGTTTATACGGATCCGGGGTATAGCTCGGAGAGCCGCTTGCCGGTCAGTGCGTGTGCAGCTCGTGGAGCACCGCATGACCGCGGCCGCGTGCGATCAGCGCTCTATTCACCGTAACGGTCACGACAAAGGCGATCGCGAGGCTCACGAGGAGGCTCCACCAAAAAAGCGGGTCGGAGAGACCGGCAGCCAGTGCTCCGGGCACCACGATGATGAATCCGTTGTCGACCACTTCCATCGTCGCGATCGAAACCGTGTCGGAGGCAAACGCGAGTCGCAGCGCTTGACGAACCGGGACGCCGCCGCGGATCACGGGACGCAGCGTGAGACCGTAGCCGAAGAAGAACGCCAGGACGATCGAGATCGCGATCGAGGAGACGTTGCCAAAGCCGGCTGCGGTGGCAATCACCATCCCGAGGATCTCACCGATCGCACACCCGGTCAGGCAGTGGAGGGTGGCCTGGACGGCGGTCCGCGTCAGCGAGGGCTGCTGCCCATCCGGAGGTTGCTCAGGCGCCGAACCCTGCCCCACGATCGGTCTAGCGAGGAGCGGAGAGTTGAATCTGCTGCGGCCCGCGCGTCGAGGCAGGTGGCTGCTCCGGGTTCGCGGCGAGGTCAGCGTCCACCAACCACACCGTCGGCAGCGCCTCGAGGTCCTCGTACACGGCGTTTCCGGCCTGGCCCGATCCGTAGTCGCCGGCGTCATAGCGAGCCCAGATCGCGTCGAGGACGTCGACTCTGATCTTCGCCGTGTAGCCCTTGCTCTCGACGACAGCGTCAAGCAGGAGGATGAGATCCGCCGCCACTTTGCGCTCGAACAGTTCACCGTCACCGTTGCGCTGGAAGCGCTGCGTGACGTAGGTGCCGGCCTTGATCGGCCCTTCGACGTTCGCCGTCTTCGAGGACTTGGCCGTCGCCGCCGTCGAGCCCGAGCGGACGGTGTGGGTCGGTAGCGCCCGTTCGGTCTGGGTCGACTGCGGCAGAGCATTTCTGTTGTCGCGATCTTGACGATCCATGCGGCCACTCCTGTCAGATGCGAGACGACCGGCCACGGATGGCCGGTCGCAGGACTCCGTCAATAGCGGGGGCAGGATTTGAACCTGCGACCTCCGGGTTATGAGCCCGGCGAGCTACCTGACTGCTCCACCCCGCGACGCGGCGTTGATTGTAGCACTGCCCACCCGCGAAGACCGTCGTTACGATGCTCAGAATGGCGCTTCTGTCCTGGATTTCGCTGCTCTTTCTCATCGTCGCGGTCGTCGGCTCGATCGCCGTCGCAGCCACCCGCGCACTGCGCGCCTGGCGCACCTTCCGGCGTTTCTATCGGACGACCTCAGCGGCGATCGACGGCGTCCTCGAGACGGCCGCCGAGGCTGAGCGACACGCTCTCGCAGTCACCGAGGGCACGGAGAAGTTGACCGCCGCGCTTACGCGCCTCGAGCAGTCGCGCGCCGAGCTCGCCGTCATCCAGGCCGCCGCCGGCGAGGCGCGCTCGACCCTGAGCTCACTTCGGGGAGCAGTGCCGCGCAAGTGATGCGCGTCGCTGCGATCGACCTCGGCACGAACGCCACCCGCCTTCTCGTCGCAGACGTCAACGACGGTGAGGTCACCGAGGTGCAGCGCCGAACGACGATCACGAAGCTCGGGGAAGGCGTCGATGCACGGCGACGTCTCCTCCCCGTTCCGATCGCGCGCGTCCGCAACACGCTGATCGATTACCGGCGCGAGCTCGAGTCGCTCGGCGCCGAGCGCACACTTGCCGTCGCGACGAGCGCGGTGCGCGACGCGGAGAACGGCGAGGCGTTTCTCGGCGAGGTCGAATGGGGCTACGGCTTCACAACGCGACTGCTCACCGGTGACGAGGAAGCCGCGATGACGCTACGCGGCGTCGGCCCGCTCGATGCGGGGACGGTTGTGATCGACGTCGGCGGCGGCTCGACGGAGCTGATCACCAACAGCTTCCGGACCAGCATGGACATCGGCTCGGTGCGGCTGACCGAGCGCTTCGGCGTCCACCAGGGCGCCGCAGCCGCCTACATCCGCGCGAGACTGCCCCAGCTCGGCGCCGAGCGCGCGATCGGCGTCGACGGCACGACCGCAGAGCTCGCAGGAATCGCCGGCAGCCGGACGGTGACGCTCACAACGATCGACGACACACTCGAGTGGCTCGCCGTCACCACCGAGGAAGAACGTCGCGAGCGCCTGATCCTCCCGGATCGCAGCGAGGTGCTTGCGGCCGGCGTGCTGATCCTCCGCGAGACGCTGAGGCACCTCGGACTCGACGCGATCGAGGCGAGCGACCGCGACCTCTTGAACGGTGCCGCGCTTGCGGCAGCCGAGCTGCCGGAGCCGCTCGAGGGTGAGGCGCCGCCCGGCGCGTACACATGCTGCTGAGAATCGCGGTCGCCGCGATGCTGGTGCTCGCGCTCGCCGCCTGCGGTGGCTCGAAGAAGCAGGCCGCCCCGAAGTCCGACCTCCCGCCCGGTTGCACCGTCCCCGAGGTGTCGAAGCTCGTCGACGACTTCCTCTCCCGGCCGACGCTTGCGCCGGCCGGAAGCTTCGAGGTCTATGCGACCTACGAGTCCGACGGCCGGAAGTTCCTCGCCCGCAAGCGCGGCGTCGCGCTCGCCCATCTCGAGCAGCGGTTTCGCCTCGGTGAGCGGAGCCGCGTGATCGAGCTCAGGGTCGGCAAGCAGGACTTCAACCACGTCCGGATCACCTTCCAGCTCACCCGCCGCGCCCCCGACTTCCTCGCGCGCGGCATCCACCAGCGCCTGGCGCGGGGCGGCGGCACGATCGACTGCGCCCACCAGAAGGTCGCCGCCTGGGTGACGAAAGGCCCATAACAAGCCAATTCGCGCAAGTACTTGCGCTCGCAAGGTTTCGGTGCTACGATCTTTGAGCAATCAAGTTTTGTGTACTCAAGGATCAGAGGAGATCAATCACATGAGCACCATCGAAGAGACCAAGCAGGCAATTCCGACCGGCACGTGGCAGGCCGACACGGTTCACTCCCGTGTCGCGTTCGAAGTCCCGTACGCCGTTGCCACGTTCACCGGTGAGGTCGCCGACTTCGAGGCAAGCCTCGTTGACGGCAAGCTGGCCGGCAGCGCCAAGATCGCAAGCATCAAGGTCAAGGAAGAGAACCTCGAGGCCCACTTGCTGGCCCCCGACTTCTTCGACGCCGAGCAGCACCGCGTTGTCAGCTTCTCTGGCAGCGACATCAAGCGCGACGGCGACACGGTCGAGATCGACGGCGAGATCACCATCAAGGGCATCTCGCAGCCAGCGAAGATCACCGGCACGGTCAACGGCCCGTCCGTCGACCATTTCGGCGCGACCCGCATCGGGTTCGAGCTGCAGACGAAGCTCGACCGCACGCAGTTCGACATGAACTGGAACATGCCGCTCCCGAACGGCGAGCCGGCGCTTGGCAACACCGTCACCCTCAAGGCCGAGCTGACCCTGGTGGCGCAGGACGCCTAATGCGCATCCTCGCGATCAGCGGCTCTCTTCGCGACGGCTCCTATAACACGGCCCTCCTCCGCGCTCTGCGCGAGGAGGCGCCGGACGGAGTCGACGTGGACATCTGGCAAGGCCTGAAGGTCGTCCCGCCCTACGACCAGGACGAGGATCTCGTTCCAGGCCCGGAGGCCGTCGAGGCATTCCGCGAGCTCGTACGCGAGTCAGACGCGGTGTTCATCGCCACGCCGGAGTACAACTCGTCCGTCCCGGGTGCGCTCAAGAACGCGCTCGACTGGGCTTCGCGCCCGATGGCGACGAACGTCTTCCGCAACAAGCCCGTCGCGGTGATCAGCTCCAGCGCCGGTGCATTCGGCGGCGTCTGGGCCGGTGCCGAGCTGCGCAAGGTGCTCGGTGCGATGGGCGCGCGCGTGACCGAGGCCGAGCTGGCCGTCGGGCACGCACACGAGAAAGTCAGCGACGACGGCGTGATCGCAGACGACGAACTTCGCGTCGGCCTTCGCGACGCACTGCAGACGCTCGTCACGAGCGTCCTCGACCGCGCAGCGGCTGCCTAACTAAGAGGTGTCTGGACACCGCTGGTGTCTGACACCTCTTAGACGCTTGCACTGAGGCTGCGCTCGAACTGGTGTCAGACACCTTTTCGAAGCGCGGCTCAGTCTTCGAGCGGCGCCGGCGGCTCGTCTTCGGCGAGCCGGCGTTGCACGCCGGAGCGTGAAAGGACGCCGACGAGCTTCCCGCCCTCGACGACCGGCACGCGCTCGTAGTCGTGCTCCTCGAGGAACGCGAACGCCTCGTCGAGGCCCATTCCGGCGTCGACCGTCGCGTTCGGCTCCTCGGCGATCTCGCCGAGCATCGTCGACTCAGGATCGCGCCCGTTCGCGACGACTTCACGCACGAGTGTCTTGCGCGTCACGACGCCGACGAGCGCGCCGTCCTTGCAGACGAGCACCGAGCGAACCGCATCGCGCGAGAGCGCCTCCCCCGCCTCGCGCGCGCTCGAAGACGCTGCGAGCGCAAGCGGGTCCGGCAACATCGCATCACGAACGAGCTGGCCGGTCATCACGGATACACCCCACGCGCCTCGAGCGCAGCGGAGACCTCGCGAATGGCAGCGACCAATGCCGCGTCGCGCAGTGTGATGTCCCGTTCCAGCGAAACGTTCCAGACGCGGTCGAACGCATCGGACATCTTGTCTGCGAGCCGTCGGCGGATTTCATCGCGGTCCCAGAACAGCCGGCCGAGATCTTGCACCCATTCGAAGTACGACACCGTGACACCGCCGGCGTTTGTGAGGATGTCCGGCAGGACCGGGATGCCCCGCTCGGCGAGGATGCGGTCGCCCTCGTTCGACGTCGGCCCGTTCGCGCCCTCGGCCACGAGCTTGCAGCGCAGCTTGCCGGCGTTTTCGCCAGTCACCTGATCCTCGCGTGCCGCGAGCACGAGGATGTCGCACTCGAGCTCGAGCAGACCCTCGTTTGTGATGCGCTCGACGTCCTTCGTGTAACCCTCGAGCGAACCGTGCTGTGCGACGTAGGCGTGCAGGGTCGGGATGTCGAGTCCAAGCGCGGAGTAGACGCCACCCGAGATGTCGGAGACCGCGACGACCCGCGCGCCCTTGTCGTGCAGCTCCGTGGCCGCGATGCCGCCTACGTTGCCGAAGCCCTGCACCGCGCAGCGTTGCTCCGCAAGGTCCCAGCCGAGCCGAGCACACGCTCGCTCGATCACCATCACGACGCCGGCGCCCGTCGCCTCGTGCCGAAAGACGGAACCGCCGATCGAGATCGGCTTGCCGGTGACGATCTCCGGCACCGCGTAGCCCTTCTGCATCGAGTAGGTGTCCATCATCCACGCCATCGTCTGCTCGTTCGTCGCCATGTCAGGAGCGGGAATGTCGAGCTGCGGTCCGATGAACGGCGCGAGCTCGGCGGTGAAGCGGCGCGTGATCCGCGTCACCTCGTTGAGCGACAACTCGCGTGGGTTGCAGCGGACACCGCCCTTTGCGCCGCCGTACGGCAGCCGGAGAAGCGCGCACTTCCAGGTCATCCACATCGCGAGCGCAGCGCACTCACCGAGATCGACCCCGTCGTCGTAGCGGATGCCGCCCTTCGTCGGACCGAGAACGGACGAATGCTGGACCCGGTATGCCGGGAACGACCGGTACGTCCCGTCGTCCATTTCGATCGGCAGCGAGAAGATCACGCATCGCTCGGGATGGCGCAGCCGCGTCGAGGTGAGATCGGGAACATCGGCGAGCTCGAGCGCGTGCTCGAGCTGGGTGAGCGCCTGCTGGTAAAGCGGCGTATCCCACTCGAGAGTGGGCGCCGGGTGCGCCACCTTGGCCACGGCGGGAGGGTACGTGAAAGCGGTGGGTCCCTGGCTTTCAAGGATGGGCCGCCTGGCCTATTGCCGGTCCGGGCCGGAGTGCCGATGCTCTCTCGCATGAGGCACATCGAGCTCCTCCCCGCCATCTGTGCGGCTATCGCGGTCGAGCTCGCTCACCTGCGCTGGATCCTCCTGACGCAGTGGAAGTGCCGTTCCTGCACCGAGTCGCACATCAATTGCGACTGCAAGCCCGGCTGGGTCAAGATCCTCCTCTAGCCGAGAAGCGAGCGCGCCAGAGCTGCCTCTGCCGGCTCGAGACCGAGGTAGGCGCCTCGGATCACAGTCCACGCACGGATCTTGTAGTCGTCGAGCCCCGCTGCGACGAACGCGGCGATTCGTCGTTCGATCTGCTCGCGATCGGTCATGCGAAGGGCGATCGGGTTACGCAGAAACGAGAACAGGTCGTATTCGCGGTCGCCGAGGTACGGCTTCGGATCGATCGCGACGAAGCGATCCCCGTGACGAAGGATGTTGTGGTGGTGAAAATCACCGTGGGTCAGCCAGTCGCGACCGATCTCGAGTGACGCGTAAAGCTCGTGCGCGAGCGATGTCAGTTCACCTTGGCCCTCGTCCAGCCACCGTGGTACGTGGTCGCCGATCCAACGGTATGGCTCACCTGCAGGAACCCAGAGCCGCGTTGCGACGTCGACGGCGACCGCTGTCGCCTCGTCGTCCGGTAGGTCGGAGATGTCATCTCCCGGAAGCGCGCGCTCCTCGAGCAGCGCGCGGCGGGGCTTGTCGGCGCGAAGGAGCCGCACGGCACCGTTCCCGTTCCACCGTCCGAGTGCGTCCGATTCGTCGAGTGACTCGTCGTCACCGTCCCACGCGACCTTCAGCACGGCGTCATTGCCGGCCGGTGCCACGTAGGAAAAGTTCGACATCGCAAACGGCGCGCCGAGATCGAGTCCCCATTCGGTGGCGACTGCTTCGGCCGTCGCCCGCGCATCCGTGAGGTCGACCGAGGGCACGTCACAGAGAATAGGCGGGGGTCGAGGCTGCGGCACCCCGACCCCCACGCGCGAAGCACGCCAAAGACCACTCTTGAGGGTAGCGAGATCGGCAACCGCCTCTGGGGTTCATGCATCGTCCTCAAGGATGATCTGAGACTCGTTTGCCGGGATGACGCGACCCCCTGGTAGGCGGCGATACCTTGGATCTGATGAACGCAGTCCTCGAGCGGATCAAGCAGCGGGCCTTCGAAGCTCTCGTGCTGACGTTCGCGGTCGCGTCCGTCGTCGAGGCGCTCGCTGCACAGCATGTGCAGCACCGAGCCATCGTCGTGCTGCTTGCACTCGGTTGGACGTTGCCGTTCGCACTGCGCAGCCGCTATCCACTGCGGGCACCGCTCGTCGCACTGGCGCTGCTCGCAGCGTTCGCTCTGATCTCACCTGAGCGCTCGATCTCCAGCCTGACGATGCCTTTCGTCGCGGCGCTCGCTGCGGCAGTTTCGCTTGGGCTCGTCGGCGACCGGCGGCAGTCGATTGCCGGCTGGGCCGCGGTGATCGCGACGGCAGCGGTCGTCAGCTCGCGATCCGGCAACGCCTACTCGGACTTCTTCTGGACCGCGCTGATCCTCACGCTCGCGTGGTTCTTCGGCTCCGCGCTCGGTTCGCGCACCGAGCAAGCGCGCGAGCTCACCGAGCGCGTCGAGGCCGCAGAGCGCGATCGGGCAACTGCTGCCGAGCGCGCTACAGCGGAGGAGCGCGCGCGCATCGCGCGGGAACTCCACGACGTGGTCGCCCACTCCGTTTCGGTGATGGTGGTACAGGCATCCGGCGTGCGCCGACTGCTCAAGGACGAACAACATCGTGAACGCGAGGCGCTCCTCTCGGTCGAGCAGATCGGCAGGCAGGCGCTCACCGAGATGCGTCGCATGTTGGGCGTGATGCGAAGTAGCGGCGAACCACCTGCCGCGCTCGCTCCGCAACCGGGGCTCGAGCATCTCGACCGCCTGATCGCGCAGGTCGAGGAAGCGGGCCTGCCGGTGACCTTGCGCGTCGAGGGCGACCGACCCGACATCTCCCCGGGCGTCGACCTGTCGGCCTATCGCATCGTCCAGGAAGGGCTGACGAACGCCCTCAAGCACGCGAAGGGCGCGCACGCAGAGGTCGTTGTGCGATATATCGACTCGTCCGTGGAGCTCGAGATCGCAGACGACGGCCCGGGCGTCCCCACCGGGGATGGGATGGGCCACGGCCTCGTCGGCATGCGCGAGCGCGTCGCGTTGTACGGCGGCACCATCGAGTCCGGCCCTCGGCCAGGCGGAGGCTTCGTCTTGCGCGCGCAACTGCCCGTCGAGGGCCACGCGTGATTCGCATCCTCCTCGTCGACGATCAGGCTCTCGTGCGTGCGGGCTTCCGGATGATTCTCGACGCCGAACCCGAGATGGAAGTCGTCGGCGAGGCATCCGACGGGCGGGAGGCGGTCGACCAGGTGCGCGAACTGCGGCCGGACGTCGTGCTGATGGACATCCGCATGCCCGAGCTCGACGGCCTCGAGGCGGCGCGGCGCATCCTCTCGGGGGCGCCCGAGGATGGCGCCCCGAAGATCTTGATGCTGACGACGTTCGACCTCGACGAGTACGTGTACGAGGCGCTGCGCGCAGGCGCGAGCGGGTTCCTGCTCAAGGACACGCCGCCCGAGCAGCTCGTCGGTGCGATCCACGTGATCGCGAAAGGCGAGGCATTGCTTTCCCCGTCGATCACGCGCCGCGTGATCTCGGAGTTCGTCAAGGGCACGGGCCCAAAGCCGCAGGCGCAGTTCCCGCGGCTGCAGGACCTCACCGCGCGCGAGCTCGAAGTGATGAAAGCGATCGCGCGCGGTCTCTCGAATGCTGAGATCGCAAAGGAGCTTTTCGTCTCCGAGACCACGGTCAAGACGCACGTCGCGCGCATCCTGATGAAGCTCGGTCTGCGCGACCGCGTCCAGGCAGTCGTGCTCGCCTACGAAGCGGGCGTCGTCCAACCGGGGGATCACACGGCCGAAACCAACTAGCCGTTTCGAGCCAAGTCTCGTGGTCAGACCAAGATCGAACAAACTGCAACATTTCGTCCCCGGAGTCTGAAGCGCACGCTTGAATGCGTAACGCACGGTTCCAAAGGGGCCGGTCTGGCCGAGCCACGACTCGTGGTCAGACCAGGGTGAACTACCTGCATTGCTTTCCGACCAGGGTGAACTACCTGCAACGTTTCGTGCACAGGGCCTGCGCGAAGGCGGCCTTCGCCGGCGCGGGCGCCGGCGAAGGCCGAGGCTTCCTGGCGACACCACTCGTCAGGAGGCACCTCCATGATTCGCCGACCGGGCACCCGCGTCAACCCGCCGCAGGTACCTCCCAGCCGGCCCCGAACTCACCCCTGAGCTGGTCTCCGCTCTGGCGGAAGCTCGATGACGGGTCTACCCTTACTCCATGGCTGACGACACAAAACTCCGGCACGCGTGGCTGCGCGGCTACCGCCAAGGCGACGTCGAGCTCGCCGTCGCGCGCGCGACGCTCACCCGGGAGCAACTGCAGCACGAGCTCGAGGCGACCCGCGCCCGGGCAAATGCGATGCAGACCGAGATCACGGATCTCCACCGGCGCATCGAGTCGTTCCGCCAGCGCGAGAGCGAGTTGACGAGCGCGCTCGACGAGGTACGTCAACGTCGCGATCAGCTCGAGCGCGAGTCGGCGAGCCGCGCCCAGCAGATCATCGGCGATGCAGAGCAGCGCGCTGCCGCCCTCCGCACGGAAGGACTGCGGCAGGTCGGCGAGTTGCAGCAGCAGGTTGAGCAGCTCCTCGGTCTGCGCGCCGGGCTCAGCGCCGCGCTGAAGCGCGTGACGCAGGACATCTCAGACTCGCTCGACCGTCTCGCCGCGGCGCCCGCACGCGCGGTCGAGCAGATCCCGCCGCCGCGCGAGGCTCCGCCGTCGTCAGACGACGTCGACGAGCGCTTCGCTCGCTGGTCGGACACAGAGAGCTAGCCCCTCCACGCCGAGCACGTCGTGCCAGCCTTCGGGCACGCGCACGGTCGCGTCAGGACGCACCGCAGCAGCTACCAGCACCTCGCCGCCGCGGACGAACGCGCACACACCCCCGCCGGCGTCAATGCGCTCATACGAACCCGCGAACGCCGTCACGTGCTCGGCGCGCAGGCTGAGCGTCTTCCACGTCACGTACAGCTTGACGTTCTCGTCGTCGACCTGACCACCGTCCTGGAGCGCGCGCAACGCGGCTTGGCGGACGCGCCAGTCGACGGGACGGCGGTTGTCGGGGTCGACGAGCGACAGGTCCTCGAGCTCATCGCCGCGGTAGACGTCCGGCACACCGGGCGAGGTCAGCTTGAGCAGAAGCTGCGCCAGCGACAGACGGCGCCCGAGCTCG
>JAYUEQ010000171.1:0-11257 GCA_043739205.1 Thermoleophilia bacterium | reverse complement strand
GGCCGAGTTCGGCGAGTCCCACACCTCGAGCTTGAGCTCGACGTTGAGCGGCACGTTGCCGAACGAGGTGCCCTCCATGCGGATGTACGCCCACTTGCGGTCGGTGAGCCACGGCACGTAGTCGGACGGGCCGACGTGGACGTTCTTGGCGCCCATGTCATAGTCGAGCATCGACGTGACCGCATTGGTCTTCGAGATCTTCTTCGACTCCAGGCGGTCGCGCTCGAGCATGTTCAGGAAGTCGGAGTTGCCGCCGACGTTCAGCTGCATCGTCTTGTCGAGATGCACGCCGAGCTCACGGAAGAGCGAGGTGAGCACGCGGTGCGTGATCGTGGCACCGACCTGCGACTTGATGTCGTCGCCGATGATCGGCACACCGGCATCCTGAAAGCGCTTGTTCCAGTAATCCTCGCGTGCGATGAACACGGGCATGCAGTTCACCATCGCGCAACCGGCGGCCATGATCTGCTCCGCGTACCACTTGACCGCGTCCTCCGACCCGACCGGCAGGTAACAGACGACGACGTCGACCTTGCGTTCCTTGAGGATGCCGACGATGTCGTCGGTCGGCCCGACGTCCTTCTCCACGATCTCGGACAGGTACTTGCCGATGCCGTCGAGCGTCATGCCCCGCTTGACTGTGATCCCCGTCTTCTCCACCTCGGCGAACTTGATCGTGTCGTTCGGGTGAGCCCAGATCGCGTCCGCAAGATCGACCCCGACCTTGCCCTTGACGACGTCGAATGCCGCGACGACTTCGACATCTCTGATGTGGTACCCGCCGAGGTCGACGTGCATGAGGCCGGGGACGAACTCGTCCGGCTTCGCATCCTTGTAATAGGTCAGCCCCTGCATGAACGAGTTCGAGCAGTTGCCGACGCCGATGATCGCGACGCGGACTTTCTCCTGCTGCCGCTCGCCGCCGTTACCGTTTGTTTCACTCACTGTGAGCCTCCATAAGTTGCTTGCGGACGTGCAAGACCCTCTGGCCCACGGTGATCCACGCCGTGGCGGCGAGAAGCACGAGCGACCAGGGAAGCACGCCCCACGGCGCGAGCACGAGCCCTGCGGTGATGACGACGACGCGCTCGGCGCGCGAGCCGATGCCCACGTCGCCGCGAAGACCGAGTGCCTCGGCCTTCGCACGTGTGTACGAGACGAGGAACGACCCTGCGACCGCGGTCATCGCGACCGCGACGAAGACGGGGTGGTGGTGTCGCGCGAGGACGTAGGCGATCGCGGTCAGCATGAAGCCCTCGCTGATGCGGTCGGTCGTCGAGTCGAGGAATGCACCGAACGGCGTCGTCTTGCCGCCGGCACGGGCGAGCGCGCCGTCCAGGATGTCGAGGAGCGAGCCGACGACGAAGACGAGCGCGGCGAGCCAGTAGAAGAGGAGGTCGTTCCGGTCTTCGAACAGCACGAGCACTGAGGCGAGGCCGCAGAGCAGGACACCGCTCGTGGTGAGGGCGTTGGGCGTCACGCGCGTGCGCGTCAGGCCGAGCACGGAGCGAGAGGCGAGCGTGCGGGCGCCCGTCGTGTATCCCTGTTTGATCGCGGCCGCCCTGGTCACTGGTCCGACCGTACCAGCGCTTTTCGCCGCCACCCCTTCCGGGTCGGCAGGCGGTCGGTTACGCCCGACGAGCGGCAAAAAGCAGGCGGGTGCGGTCGTGGTAGACGATCGCCATCGCCACGAGGGCAACCCCGATGCCTGCGATGCAGTCGAGCCAGAAGTGGTTGCCGGTCGCCATCACGGCGAACCAGACCCACGCGGGCCAGACCGCCCAGAACGCTTTGGCCCAGCGGTTCCGGCTGACGCTGAAGAGCACGACGCCCACGATCAGCGCATCCGCTGCATGCAGGCTCGGCATCGCGGCATACGGATTGGCGGCGAGGGTGACGAGCCCGTCGTGGTGCTGGTCGGCGAAGCCGAGACCGAGCAGGCGCGGCGGCGCGGTCGGCATGAAGACGTAGCCGACGAGCCCGATCACGTTGGCGAAGAGGATCGCGTTCCGGAAGTTGACGAACGCCTCGTGCCGGCGCACGTACACGAAGAGGATCCCCAGGCCGACCACGGTGAACTCCGAGTTCCAGTACGTCCACGAGACGATCGTCTCGAGGAGGTGGCGCTGGTCGACGAAGTTCTGGAAGGTCAGCTCGTAGAGCCGGTGCGTGACCCTGAGCTCGAAGTTGAAGACCGCCTGGCCGTTGCTGAAGGCTTTGGCCGGATTGCGGTCGGCCACCCCACGGGCGAGCTGGTAGAGCACGGCGAAGCCGAACCAGATCGCCAGCTGACGACCCAGATCCGACCAACCATGCGGCAGATGACGCCGCCCCGCTGCGACCATGGAAGACATTTCGGGGCCCATTCTAGAGGCAGTTGCGGGTGTTGCGAATCCGCCGCCGGGAGGAGATTTGCGCAGTTTCGGGCGGCTGGAGCCGTCCGCAGGGAGGATCAGCCGCCGATGTAGGACATCTCGACCTTGTCGAGGCCGGTCGTCGCCGCCGAGCGCAGGTCGGAGTAACGGTCGGCGCGCCCTCCCCAGACGGTGCGGATCGCGCTCTGGAGCTCCTCGTCCGAGGCGCCGTGCCGGATCAGCGCGCGGAGGTCGTGCCCGCGCACCGCGAAGAGGCAGGTGAAGAGCTTCCCCTCGGCCGAGATGCGTGCGCGGGTGCAGTCGCCGCAGAACGGCTGGGTGACGGAGGCGATCACTCCGACCTCGCCGGCGCCGTCCGTGTAGCGCCACCGCTGCGCGACCTCGCCGCGGTAGAGCGCCTCGGCCGGCTCGACGCCGAAGGCCTCGTCGAGGCGGGCGACGATCTCCTTCGCCGGCACGACGTCGTCCAGCCGCCAACCGTTCGTGTGCCCGACGTCCATGTACTCGATGAAGCGCAGCGTGTGGCCGCGCTCACGGAAGAACCCGGCGAGCGGCACGACCTGGTCGTCGTTGACGCCGCGCTTGATCACCGCGTTGACCTTCACCGGCAGGCCGGCCGCGGACGCCGCGTCGATCCCTTCGAGCACTCGCTCGACCGAGAAGTCGACGTCGTTCAGCGCGCGGAAGATCGCGTCGTCGAGTGAGTCGAGGCTGACCGTGATCCGGCGAAGCCCCGCGTCGGCGAGCAACTGCGCCTTCTGGGGCAACAGCGAGCCGTTGGTCGTCAGGGTGAGATCGACGTCAAGCTCGGCGAGTTGCGCGATCAGCCGCTCGAGATCGCGGCGCACGAGCGGCTCGCCGCCGGTGATGCGTATCTTCGTGACGCCCGCCGTGACGAACGTGCGGGCGACCCGCGCGATCTCCTCGAACGTCAGCAGCTCGCGCCGCTCGAGGAAGCGGTGGTCGCGGCCGTAGACCTCCTTCGGCATGCAGTAGACGCAGCGGAAGTTGCAGCGATCCGTGACCGAGATCCGAAGATCGCGCAACGGCCGGCCGAAAGTGTCGAGCGCGTCCATCCCGGAACCCTAGATGGTTGATTGAATCGCGCGATGAGTCTGATCGACGACGTCCTTCCGCGCTACGACCGGCACGAGCTGCACTCGGTCCCCTACGCGCGGTCCCTCGACGATGCACTCGCGGCGCCGGTGGCTGCCGATCCGTTCGTGCGCCTGCTCTTCCGGCTCCGCGGCGTTCCGAGGGAGGGCACGATCGCCGACCTCTTCGAGCAGCTGCGTTTTAAGGAGCTCGCTCGCAACGAGAACGAGGTGGTATTCGGAGCCGCAGGCACGCCGTGGCGCCGGGGCGGTGGACTGCGGTCGTTCGCGAGCGCACCGCCGGGCACCGTTCGCGTCGCCGTGAACTTCCAGATCGACGGAGCGCGGCTCTCGACCGAAACGCGGATCGAGGCCGTCGACGACACCGCCCGGCGCGCCTTCCTCCGCTACTGGCGCGTCGTCGGCCCGTTCTCGGCCGTGATCCGCCGCCGCTGGCTGAAGCAGATCGCTCGATGAAGGCGCTGCTCGTCCTGATCGCGGTCACCGCGGTCTGGGGCGTGACGTTCGTCCAGGTGAAGGACGCGGTCGCGATCTATCCGCTGTTCGCGTTCCTCGCGCTCCGGTTTGCGATCGCGAGCCTCACGCTCGCGCCTCCGGGCGTCCGCCGCCTGCGCTCGCTCGGTGTCGGCGGCTGGGCCGCGGCCGCGTATGCCGGCGCGCTGCTCGGGGGCGGGTACGCGCTGCAAACTGCCGGGCTCGAACGCACCTCCGTCTCCTCGACGGGATTCATCACCGGCATGTACGTCGTGCTGACGCCGCTCCTCGCGCTTGCGCTCTTTCGCGCGCGCGTCGGCGCGTCGGCGTGGGTCGGCGTCGCGCTCGCGACGATCGGCCTTGCTCTCCTCGCTGGGATCCACGGCGGCTCGGTACTCGGCGACCTGCTCGTCCTCGCCGGGTCGGCGGTCTACTCGCTGCAGATCGTCCTGATGGAGCGGTATGCGCCGCGCTACGACGCGATCGCGTTCACGCTCGTCGAGATGCTCACGTCGTTTGCAGGTCTGCTTGCGATTGCGCTCGCGCTCGGGCAGTTGCACGTTCCGCACGGATGGACGGTGTGGGGCGCGCTGATCGTGACGGGTGTATTCGCGAGCGCGCTCGCCTTTCTCGCCCAGACCTGGGCGCAGCGGCGCGCGACAGCGACGCAGACCGCCCTCGCGTTCTCGCTCGAGCCCGTGTGGGCGGCGTTCTTCGGGTTCACCCTCGCCGGTGACCGGCTTGGCCCGCTTGGCTGGCTCGGCTGCGGGGTGATCATGGCCGGGATCGTCGTCGCGGAACCGGTGGCAGCCGGAGTGCTCGCGAGACTCGTGCGTCGGACATGACGGTCGTTCTGCTCTCGCTCGCCTCGGCTGCGCTCTTCGGCGCGATGACGGTCGCGGTCCGGCTCGGCTTGCGCGAGCTGACCGACGCGCGGGGCGCCGCGCTTGCGACGATCATCCCCGCACTCGCGGTCGCGCTGATCGCAGCCGCGTTTCGCCACGACCTCCATCATGCGTGGCCGTTCCTGCTCGCCGGGCTCCTCGCACCGGGCGGTTCTCAGCTGCTCTTCACGCTCGCCGTGCGGGAGATCGGTGCGTCACGCACCTCGGTCGCTGTCGGCGCTGCGCCACTCGTTGCCGTCGCGATCGCGCTGATCTTCCTCGGCGAGCCGCTACGCACGCCGCTGATCCTTGGCGCACTCGCGATCGTCAGCGGCGGAATCCTGCTCGCAGCAGAGCGCGACCGGCCGGGGCACCTGCGGGCGCGTGGCCTGCTCTATGCGGCGGGCGCTGCGACGCTCTTCGCAACGCGCGACAACGTCGTGCGCGCACTCCATGCGCACGCGAGCCCGGAGACCGCGGCGGCGGCGACGCTCGTCGCCGGCACGCTCGTCGCGCTGGCCTGGACGCGGCGGGCGCCGACCGCGCAGGAGTTGCACCGCCTCGCCCCGGCGGGCGTCTTCTTCGGCCTCTCGTACGTCTGCCTCTTCGAGGCCTACTGGCGCGGCCGGGTCAGCGTCGTCTCGCCGCTCGTCGCGACCGAGTCGCTGTGGGGCGTCGGGCTTTCGGCGCTCCTGATCCGGCACACCGAGGGCGTGGGGCGGAAGCTTGCGTTCGGTGCGCTGCTCGTTGTGCTCGGCAGTGCGGTGATCGGCGCCACGCGCTGAGCAAGGAAAGCGGTCTCGCCGCCGGCGTGTGCCGGCGGCGAGACCCATCGTTCTCTAGTGGAACGAGTCGTAGCCGGGGCCGGGTGTGAGCACGGCCGGCTTCGACGCGCTCTTCGGCACCGTCACCTGGACGCTGCCTCCGCACGAGCCGCCCTTCCCGTCGGAGACGGTGAAGACGATCGTGTAGACGCGGCCGTCGCCGCCGCCCGCCCGCTCGGCGCGGAGCCGAACGGCGCCCGGGCCTGCGTTGAAGGCGTCGATGTCGGTGTCACCGTCGCCGAGGCCGTTCGTCGGCTCGTCCTGGCGCACACTCGTGATCGCGTAGACGAGCGGGTCGCCGTCGGGATCAGTCGCGTGGCCGAGCACGACCAGCTGCAGCGTGTGGTTCGGCGGCCACAGCTCGGTGAGTGACGGCGTTACCGCGGTGCAGGACGGCGGCCGGTTGAGCGTCAGGGTGATCGTCCGCTGCGTCGTCCCGCCGTCGTCATCTGTTGCGGTGACGATGATCGTCGCCGTGTGTGTGCCTGAAGCGTAGGGGTGCGACGACTGGCACACGCCGCCGGCAACTGCCACGCCGGTGGTCGTGTTCCCGTCGCCCCAGTCGAACGAGCAGGTCTGCGTGTCGTTCGCGCCTGCGTCGGTCACCGCGCCGGTCACGGTCGCCGTCAGGGCGCTGACACTGCCCGTCAGCGAGAGCGCCGGAGCCACGTTCGCAACCTGCAATTGCAGCGAAGCGGACGCCGGCGGGTTGATGCCGTCATTGGCAGTCAACGTCAGCGTGAACGTCCCGTTGTCGTTGCACGTGACGGTCGTGTTCGCCGAAGCAGTGTTCCCGAACACGCACGTGCCGCCCGGGCCCGACGGCGACGCCGACCAGTGCAGCGTCAGAGCGCCGGGATGGTCGTCGTTCGCGACTGCGCTCAGGACGAACGCCGAGCCCTCGTCCGTGAATGCGAGCCCGCCCGCGCCGGTCCCGATCGTCACCGTCGGGGGAGCGTCGACGGTGACCGCGACGGTGCCCGCTCCGTGGCCGTGATCGTCGTCGGTGACCGTCCCGACCGCGTTGAAGGAGCCCGCGCTGGCATACGAGTGGGTGCCGACACACGTATGGGCGGCCTCGTCGACCACACCGGCCGAGCTCGTCGTGTCGCCCCAGTCGATCGAGCAGGTGTGCGTGTCGTTCGAACCGGGATCGGTGAACCGGTAGGTCGCTGTGACCGGAGCGTTGAGCGCAACGCGGCCGGCCAGCGGCACGCCGGTGACCGTCGGGGGTACGTTCGCCACGTTGAGCGTCCCGGTTCTCGTGATGAAGGGGTTGAGCTGGTCGGAGACGAGGATCGTCGCCGTATACGGGCCGTCGTCGGTGCACGTCGCGGTGGTCGATGCGGCGTTGATGTCGGCGATCGAGCACGTGCCGGTGCCGCCGCTGATCGACCATTGGACGATCGGCGTGCTGTGGTCATCGGCCACGATGGCGACGAGCGGGAACGCCGTCCCCTCGGTGCCGCTTGCCGGCTGAACGTCAGCCGTCGGCGGCGCGTCGATCTCGATCGGCTGGCTGTCGGAGCCGGCGCCACCGTCGTCGTCGGTGACGGTCGTGCTCACCGTGTATGACCCACCAGCCGCGTAGATGTGATCGCCGGTGCAGGTGTTCCCGGTGACCGTTCCGGCGATTGGCGCACCGTCGCCCCAGTTGAGGACGCACGTGAACGTGTCCGCGCCGGGATCGGAGATCGCGACGGTCGCCGTGACGGTATTGGCCAGCGGGTGCGGGCCTGACGGCGAGAGCGTCAGCGTTGCCGTCGGGGCGACGTTGTTCACAAGCAGGTGCTCGGTTGCCGTCGTCACCTGGCCGAGCTGGTCGGTAGCCGTGAGCGTGAGCGCATAGACGCCGTCGTCGGTGCACGTCACCGACGTCGACGCTTGCGAGGCGTCACCGAACGAACAGCTGCCGCTGCCGCCGCTCGACGTCCAGGCCGTGGTCGTTGCGCCGTCGACCGTTGCGGTCAAGGAGAACGCCGTGCCCTCGTCGGTCGAGCCGACGGTGCCGCCCGAGCCGTCGCCGGGGATCGTGACGGTTGGCCTTGCCTTGATCGTGATGGTGTGGCACTCCTCGACCGGCGTCAGCCCGGGGCCGCCGCCGTCCTGGCCGTTCGCGTCCGCACAGATCGTGTGGTCTCCGACAGCGAGGCTCAGCGGCGAGCTCGAGGTGAGGGTGACGTTCACAGGCCCGGTCCGCGGGAGTGTCGGCACGGCCGTCGGCCCGACCGTGGTCGGGATTGTCGCACCGTCGACCTTCAGCGTCGCCATGGTGAGCGACGATGCGATCACCGCTGGGACGGAGGTGACCGCCGAATCGGGGTTGCTGAGGCCGACGCAGTGCTTGCCGAAGGCGTTCGCGATCTGCTCGAGCGAACCGAACGTGCCCGGGGAGGGCGAGCCGCACGTCGACCCGGCCCCGATAACGGCGAACGTGTCGATCGTCACCGCAGTGTTCAGCGTCCCACGAACCTGGCTGATCACGTTCAAGAGCGGCTGGCTCTGGACGGTCTCGTTCGGGAGGCCATCCGAGAGGAACACCACCTGCGTCCGGGGCGTCGTCACGCTTGGCAGGAGGTTCCTCAGCGCCTGCAGCGCCGCGTAGTAGTTCGTGGCCGTCCCGACGTCGTGCGGGCTGAAGAGGGTGAAGCCGTCGTTGGCGGTCCGCGCAGGCCAGCCTGCCGGCGTCCCGATCTGGTTGGAGGCGTAGTAGGCCGACTGGGTGATCCAGTCGAGGTTGTTGCCGGTCGGGAAGAGCGCCGTTCCGGCTTGGGAGCCGTTCGGGGTGAAGTTCGAGAGGTTGGGTGCGACGAGGGTCGCTGCCGGCCCTACGTTCGGGTCGAGGTCGAGAGCCGCCGCCGAGGTGATGTTGGTCAACGTGTCGGCGTTCGTGCCCGCAAAGGCAATGAACCCGATCTTCGCAACCGTCCCCGTGGCGATCGCTGCGGCGTTCAGATCACGCACCGCGAGGAGTTCACAGTCGAGCGTGGTGTTCGCCTGCAGGTCGTAGACGTTCTGGCGCGGGCAGGAGGTGCCGCCCGTCGACGCGACCGTGCTGCCGGAGACGTCGACGATGTAGATCAGCGTCGTGTTCGCCACAGCGTGGCCCTGGCCGACGGCCGCCGTCCCGGTCGCCGTGAACGGTGCATCCGGCAGGAGGGCGTGATCGGCGGGGAAGGTCACCGCTGCCTCGATCGACGTGCCGCCGGGAAGGTTGCCGGTCGCACCCGCCGCGACTGACACCAGTACGACAGCGCTCAACGCTGCCAGAGCGAAATAGACCCGCCTCATTGCCGCATCCCCCTCGTTGGTTGAACTACTCCCTGGCATAGCTGAACCCATTCGTGCCGTCTGTGTCAATGGGCCAGATGGCCCATTCGGATATCTGCTACAACAGGACTAAGATTTTCTGAGTCTCACCAGTAAGGAGCAAACACGCATGGCAAAGACGATCGGTATCGACCTGGGCACGACGAATTCGTGCATGGCCACCCTCGAGGGCGGCGAGCCGACCGTGATCCCGAACGCGGAGGGCGGTCGTACGACCCCGTCTGTCGTTGCGTTCACGAAAGACGGTCAGCGGCTCGTCGGCGCCCCGGCGCGGCGGCAGCAGGTCACAAACCCCGAGAACACCGTGTTCTCGATCAAGCGCTTCATGGGGCGGAAGTTCAGTGAGGTCAACGAAGAGATGACCATCGTCCCGTACAAGGTGATCGAAGGCCCGAGCGCCGATGTGCGTGTCGAGGCCGGCGACAAGGAGTACGCGCCGGAAGAGGTCAGCGCGATGATCCTCCAGAAGCTGAAGTCCGACGCGGAGGCCTACCTTGGCGAGACCGTGATCGACGCGGTGATCACCGTTCCCGCGTACTTCAACAACGCGCAGCGCGAGGCGACGAAGACTGCGGGCGGTATCGCCGGACTCAATGTCGTCCGCATCATCAACGAACCGACCGCGGCGGCGCTCGCCTACGGCCTCGATAAAGAAGGCGCCGACCAGACGATTCTCGTCTTCGACCTCGGCGGCGGCACGTTCGACGTGTCGGTACTCGAGCTCGGCGACGGCGTCTTCGAGGTCAAGTCGACGAACGGTGACAACCATCTGGGTGGCGACAACTTCGACAAGGCGATCGTCGACTGGATGGCCGCGGAGTTCCTGCGCGACCAGGGCATCGACCTCTCGAAGGACCCGATGGCGCTCCAGCGTCTCTACGAGGCGGCGGAGAAGGCGAAGATCGAGCTCTCCTCGACGATGACGACGCAGATCAACCTGCCGTTCATCACCGCGAACCAGGATGGGCCGAAGCACCTCGACCTCCCACTGACGCGCGCGAAGCTCGAAGAGCTCGCGCACGATCTGATCGAGCGCACCGTCGGCCCGACGAAGAAGGCGCTCGAAGACGCAGGGCTCAAGGCGTCCGACATCGACCACGTGATCCTCGTCGGCGGCATGACGCGCATGCCGTCCGTTCAGGCGAAGGTCAAGGAAGTGGTCGGCAAGGACCCACACAAGGGCGTCAACCCGGACGAGGTCGTCGCCATCGGCGCCGCGATCCAGGGTGGCGTGCTCAAGGGCGAGGTCAAGGACGTGTTGCTCCTCGACGTGACGCCGCTCTCACTCGGCATCGAGACGAAGGGTGGCGTGATGACGCCGCTGATCGAGCGCAACACGACCATCCCGACGCGCAAGTCGCAGGTGTTCTCGACCGCGGAGGACAACCAGCCCTCCGTGCAGGTCCATGTGCTGCAGGGCGAGTCGGAGATGGCGACCTACAACAAGACGCTCGGCAAGTTCGAGCTCGTCGGCATCCCGCCCGCGCCGCGCGGTGTCCCGCAGGTCGAGGTGTCGTTCGATATCGACGCGAACGGGATCATCAACGTCTCTGCGAAGGATCTTGGCACCGGTAACGAGCAGCAGGTCCGCATCGAAGGCGGCTCCGGGCTCAGTCAGGACGAGATCGACCGGATGATGAAGGAGGCCGACGCGCATCGCGAGGAGGCAAGCCGTCTTCGCGAGCTCGTCGACGCGAGGAACAACGCCGAGTCGCTCGCCTACCAGACCGAGAAGTCGCTGACCGAGAATCGCGACAAGCTCGACACGGGCGTTGCGGCCACCGTCGAAGGCCGCATCATGGAGCTTCGCGGCGTGCTCGAGTCGAGCGACGTTGCCGAGATCAAGGCGAAGGCAGATGCGCTGCAGGAGGCGTGGACGGAGGCCGCGCAGTCGCTCTATGCGCAGGCCTCCGCCGAGCAGCCCGCGGGCGGTAACGGCGCAGACGGTTCGTCCTCGGTCTCGGACGACGAGGTCGTCGAGGACGCCGAGTACGAGGTGGTCGACGACAAGTGACGGACGAACCGCAGACCGAACAGCAGGCCGTAGACGAGGAAGCGCCTGTCGACGAGCTCACGCTGGTGTCGAAGGAGCGCGACGAGTACCTCGACGCGTTGCAGCGGTTGAAGGCCGAGTTCGACAACTACCGCAAGCGGGTTGCGCGCGACCAGCAGGAGCTGGCCGCGCGCGCCCACGAGCGGCTGGTGAAGGAGCTCGTGCCGATCCTCGACGACCTCGAGCGTGCGCTCGAGGCGGT
>JAYUEQ010000170.1:0-7269 GCA_043739205.1 Thermoleophilia bacterium | reverse complement strand
GACGTACCCGCGCCCGCGCCCGATCGTGAGCGTGATCTCGAGGCGGCCCTTCGACGAGAGGTTCGCGATTTCGAGATCCGGGTTGAGGATCTCGAGGTCCGCGGGCGCCTCGATGTCGGCTGCCGTGACGATGCCCTCACCGCGCTTCGTCAGACGCACCTCAACCTCCGGCGACTCGCCGTGGAGAATGCAGACGAGCTGCTTCAGGTTCAGGATGATGTCCGTGACGTCCTCGCGGACGCCAGGCAGGGTCGTGAACTCGTGCGCGACGCCCTCGATCTTCACCGAGGTGACCGCGGCGCCCTCCAGCGAGGAGAGCAGCACCCGGCGCAGCGAGTTGCCGAACGTGTAACCGAAGCCACGATCGAGCGGCTCGATGACGAACACGCCGCGGTTCTCGTTCACCTCTTCGTGGGTGATCTTCGGCATCTGGAAATCAGTCGCGCGTACTGCCACTTGTGTCCTTTCTTAAGCGGGCTCTACTACTTGGAGTAGAGCTCGACGATCAACTGTTCGGAAACCGGGGTGTCGATCTCGGCACGCTCCGGCCACTTCAAGACGGTTCCACTGAGCCCGTCGTGGTCTGCCTGCAGCCAGGGGGCGACGGCAGCGGTCAGGTCGGTCGCGTCGCGGACGATCTGCTCCGCGCCGGACCCGGTCTTCAGCGAGACGACGTCGTCGGGCTTGACCTGGTAGCTCGGGATGTTTACGCGGCGGCCGTTCACCGAGAAGTGCCCGTGACGGACGAGCTGGCGCGCCTGGGCGCGTGAGGCCGCAAAACCGAGGCGGTACACGACGTTGTCGAGCCGGGTCTCCAGCATCCGCAGGAGGTTGTCACCGGTGATGCCGCCCTGCTTGTTCGCCTTCTCGTAGTAGGTGCGGAACTGCGTTTCGAGCAAGCCGTAGAACCGGCGGGCCTTCTGCTTCTCGCGCAGCTGCAGCAGATACTCGCTCTGCTTGATGCGGCCGCGGCCGTGCTCACCCGGCGGATACGAACGGCGCTCGATCGCGCACTTCTCGGTCAGGCAGCGCTCGCCCTTGAGGAAGAGCTTCATGCCCTCCCGGCGGCACTGCTTGCACTTCGGGGAACGATCGCGAGCCACTACACACGCCTCCGCTTCTTCTGGCGGACGCCGTTGTGCGCCTGCGGCGAGACGTCCTTCACACCGAGAATCTCCAAGCCCGCTGCCTGTAGCGAGCGAATCGCCGTCTCGCGGCCCGAGCCTGGGCCCTTGACGAATACTTCGACCTTCTGCAAGCCGTGCTCCATGCCCTTGCGCGCCGCCGAGTCGGCGGTGACCTGCGCGGCAAACGGGGTCGACTTACGGGAGCCCTTGAACCCGGCCGAGCCGGCGGACTCCCAGACGATTACGTTGCCATCCTTGTCGGTCAGGGCGACGATCGTGTTGTTGAACGACGTCTTGATGTGCGCCTGGCCGATCGCAATGTTCTTGCGAACGCGGCGGCGCGTGCGGCCGCGCGTGGCGGCAGCTCTGCGAGGAGGAGCCATTACTTCGCCTTCTTTCCGCGCCCGACGGTCTTCTTCGGGCCTTTGCGCGTGCGCGCGTTGGTCTTGGTGCGCTGGCCGCGCAGCGGCAGGTTTCGCCGGTGGCGCAGGCCGCGGTACGAGCCGATCTCCTGCAGGCGCTTGATCGCCTGCGTGCGCTCACGGCGCAAATCTCCTTCGACCTGATAGTGCTCGTCGATGTAGTCGCGAAGCTTGGCGACCTCGTCCTCTGTGAGGTCACGGACCTTGGTGTCCGGGGAGAGGCCGAGCGCTGCGCAAATCTTCTGCGCGGTCGGCTGGCCGACTCCGAAGATGTAGGTCAGTCCGATCTCGAGCCGCTTCTGGTTCGGCAGGTTCACGCCGGCAATACGAGCCAAATTTCTCCTTTACCCGTGCTTCCCTAGCCCTGACGCTGCTTGTGGCGCGGGTTAGTACAAATGACCATGGTGCGCCCATGCCGCTTGATTACGCGGCAGCGTTCGCACATCGGCTTGACTGAGGGTCTGACTTTCATGGATGGTGTTAAAAACGCAGCGATAGACCGCGCGCTGGCGTGAGCCTCGCGACGCGGGCCGTCATGGTACCAAAACCCCCGTTTTCCCCGTCAGGATGCGCGGGCCTTCGGCGGTGACGGCCACCGTGTGCTCGAAATGGGCTGCCAGAGAAGCATCGGAGGTCGAAATCGACCACTCGTCGTCGTGGATGTAGACCTCCGCGGCGCCGGCGGTGATCATCGGCTCGATCGCGATCGTCATGCCCTCCTTGAGCTCCGGGCCCTTGTAGGCCGAGACGAAGTTCGGCACCTGGGGGTCTTCGTGCATCGAGCGGCCGACCCCGTGGCCGACGAGACTCCGGATCACGCTGAAACCGGCTGTCTCGGTGACCGCCTGGACGGCCTCCGAGATGTCGCCGACCGAGTTACCGACGCGCGCTTTGTCGATCCCCGCCTCGAGGGCCGCTTTGCACACGTCGAGCAGCCGCTGAGCATCCGCCGAGATCGTCCCGACCGGGAACGTCCAGGCGGAGTCCGCGACGAACCCGTCGAGAGTCACGCCGACGTCGACCGAGAGAATGTCCCCGTTCTCGAGCTTCGTCTTGCCGGGGATCCCGTGGACGACCATCGAGTTCGGCGAGAGGCACGTCGCCGCCGGGTAGCCCTTGTAGCCCATGAACGTCGGAACGCCGCGATGGGAGCGGATGAACTCCTCGGCGAGCTCGTCGAGCTCACGCGTCGTGATGCCCGGCTGGATGTGCTCTTCGAGGAGCGCCAGCGTGTCGGCGACGACCGCACCCGCCCGCGCCATCGTCTCGATCTCACTTTGCGACTTGCGAATAATCACACTGTTTCCTTCAACGGTGCCACCTGCTGGAGCGCCTCGGCGATCTCGCGCCAGACCTCTTCGACCGTGCGGCCCGCATGCAGTGGCACGAGCTTGCCGGTCGTGCGGTAGTGCTCGACGATCGGCTCAGTCTCGCGGTGGTAGGTCTCCAACCGCTTTGCGATCGCGTCGGGCGTGTCGTCCGAGCGGTTCTCGTGCTTGGCGCGACTCAGCGCGCGCTCGAGGCCGACCTCGTCCGGAACATCGAAGAAAAGGATCGCGTCGAGCCTGCGGCCGATGCTCCCGAGCATTTCGTCGAGCGCATCCGCCTGGGCGAGGTTGCGTGGAAAACCGTCAAGCACGAACCCGTCCTGAGCATCGGCCTGCGCGAGGCGGTCGCGGATCATCGCGATCGTCGCCTCGTCCGGCACGAGATCGCCGGCGTCCATGATCGCCTTCACCTTCTGCCCCAACTCGGTGCTCACATCGAGTGCGCGGAACATGTCGCCTGTCGAAACGTGCGGAACGCCGTACTCGTCGGAGATGCGCTTGGCCTGGGTCCCCTTCCCCGCCCCCTGCGGGCCCAGGACGAGGAGGTTCACCGCAGGAAGCCCTCGTAGGAACGCATCATCATCTGCGACTCCATCTGGCGCATCGTGTCGAGTGCGACACCGACGACGATCAGGACCGAGGTGCCGCCGAGCGCGCGGCCGGTCGCCTGCGAGAAGCCGAACTCCTTGATCGCGATCGACGGGAGCACCGCGATCACGGCCAGGAAGAGCGATCCCGGCAGCGTCAGGCGCGTGAGCACGCGGTCGAGGTACTGCGCGGTCGGCGGGCCGGGACGGATGCCCGGGATATAGCCGCCGTTCTTGCGCAGGTTGTCGGCCTGATCGACCGGGTTGAACTGGACCGCGGTGTAAAAGTACGTGAAGATGATGATCAGAGCCGCCTCGACACCGAGGTAGGCCCACGACGCCGGCGAGAAGTACTGGTTGATGAAGGTCTGCGAGCCCGGCGCGAACGATCCAATCGTCTGCGGGAGCGCGAGCAGTGCAGCCGCGAAGATGACCGGGATCACACCGGCCATGTTCACGCGCAGCGGCATGTACGTCGAGCCGCCCGCCGTCTGGCGGCGCCCGACCATCCGCTTCGCGTACTGGATCGGGATGCGGCGCTGGCCCTCCTGCACGAACACGACGGATACGACGACGCCGATCGCGACGAGTGGGAAGAAGAGCTTCTCGATCGGCCCGCCGTTGATCCATGCGTTGATGCCCTGCGGCGCCGACGTAAGGATCGACGCGAAGATCAGGAGCGAGATCCCGTTGCCGATGCCGCGCTTGGTGATCAGCTCGCCCATGTACATCAGGAGCGTCGTGCCGGCGGTCAGCGTGACGATGATCAGGACGAGGCGTCCGGGGTTCGCGGGCAGTGCGCCCTGCTGGTGGAAGAGGTACGCGTACCCGGCCGCCTGGGCCGCCGCGAGCACGACGGTCAGGTAGCGCGTGTACTGGTTGATCTTCGCGTAGCCGGACTCACCCTCCTTCTGCAACTGCTCGAGCGACGGCACGACGACCGTCATCAGCTGCAGGATGATCGAGGCCGTGACGTACGGCATGATCCCGAGCGCGAAAATCGAGAACCGCGAGAGCGCGGAGCCCGAGAAGAGGTTGAGCAGGCCGAGCAGCGAGCCGCCGCGGCCGTTAAAGAAGTTCTGGATCTGTGCGGAGTCGACACCCGGTGCGGGCATCCACGAACCGAGCCGGTACGCAGCCAGCACGGCTGCGGTGAACAGGAGCCGGCGCCGTAGCTCCGGGACCCGCCAGGCGTTGGCGAGCCAGGAGAACAACTACTCCCTGCTCTCCGCGGTCTCGGTCGCCTCGGTGGTCTCGGTGGGCTCGGCTGCGGGCTCGGGCGTGTCGCCGTCCTTCGCAGAAACACGGCCCTCGGGGCGGCGCTTCATGTTCTTCTGCTTGCGCACCTTCGGCTCCTTGAGGAGCGTCAGCGTGCCGCCGACAGCCTCGACCTTTTCGCGCGCGGTCGCCGAAGCGCCGTGCACGGTGATCGAGAGCTTCTTCGTCAGCTCGCCGTTGCCGAGCAGCTTCACGTCTTTGCGGATCGAGCGGATCAGGCCCTTCGCCTTCAGCGCTTCCGGCGTGACTTCTTCGCCGACTTCGAAGCGTGCTTCGAGGTCGCGGAGGTTGACCGGCTGCGTGTATGTCCGGAACGGGCCGATCGGCATCGCGTCGGCCGAGGTGTTACCGCGCAGCTTCGCGGTGCGCATGTGGAGCGGCATCTGGCCGCCCTCGAAGCCGGCGCGCATCGCGTGCGAGCCCGAGCGCGACTTCTGGCCCTTGATCCCGCGGCCCGAGTAGCGGCCCTTACCGGAGCCCATGCCGCGGCCTACGCGCTTGCGATCCTTGCGCGGCTGCGCGGGCTTCAGGTTGGACAGATTCAGATCGCCGGCCATTTAGCTCTTCTCCTCCACTTGCACGAGATGACGCACCTTCCGAAGCATGCCTGCGAGCACCGGAGAGTCGTCGATCTCATTGGTCTTGCCGATCCGGCCCAGGCCGAGCGCCCGCAGGGTGCCGCGGTGACGCTCCGACTGGCCGATCTGGCTACGAACTTGCGTCAGCTTCAGTTTCGCCACTCGAGGTCACCTCTTCCGCTACTTCGACCGGCTCAACGGGCCTCTTGTACGGCAGCACTTCGTGAATCTGCTTGCCGCGCGCCCTTGCAACTTCCTCGGGGCGGCGCAATTGACGGAGCGCCTGCTCCGCTGCCTTCAACATGTTGATCGGGTTCGTCGTGCCGAGCGATTTCGCCAGCACGTCGCGGATGCCGCCAAGCTCGAGCACCGCGCGCACGCCGCCGCCGGCGATCACGCCGGTACCGGGCGAGGCCGGGCGCAGCAGGACGCGCGCGGCATCGAAGCGGCCGAGCGACTCGTGCGTGATCGTCTGGCCGTGCTTCGGCACCGTGAAGAGGTTCTTCCGCGCGTCGTCGACCGCCTTGGAGATCGCGAGCGGCACTTCACGCGCCTTGCCGTAGCCGACACCGACGCGATCGACCTCGTCGCCGACGACGACGAGCGCCGTGAACGAGAACCGGCGACCACCCTTGACGACCTTCGCGACGCGGTTGATCTCGACCACGCGCTCCTTGAGCTCTCTGGTCTCGTTGACGTCGGTGGCCATCAGAAGCTCAGTCCTCCTTCGCGCGCGCTTTCGGCGAGCGCCTTGACACGTCCGTGATACAGGTAACCGCCGCGATCGAACACGACGGTTTCGACGCCGGTCTTCTTCGCAGCAGCGGCGAGCCGCTTGCCCACTTCCGCAGCCTGCTCAGTCTTGTCGCCCTTGAACGAGGCGGGCAGTTCCTTCCACGATGCCGCGGCCAGCGTGCGACCGGCATCGTCGTCGATGAGCTGCGCGAAAACGCCGCGGTTCGAACGGAAGACATAGAGGCGCGGGCGCTCCGCGGTCCCGCGGACCTTGCCGCGCACGCGGCGATGGCGGCGCAGGCGCGACTCGCGTGTAGTGATCTTGCTCATGCGCGCTTACCAACCTTTCTCCGAACGAACTCGCCCTCGTAGCGGATGCCCTTGCCCTTGTACGGCTCCGGCGGGCGAACCTTGCGAATCTCTGCGGCCGTCTGGCCAACCATCTGCTTGTCGATGCCACGGACGACGACCTGCGTCGGCACCGGCACCTCGAACTCGATGCCCTGGCGCGGCTTGATCTTCACGGAGTGCGAATAGCCGACCTGCAGCTCCAGGTCCGTGCCCGAAAGCGCAGCGCGGTAGCCGACACCCTGAATCTCGAGCTTCTTCTCGAAGCCGTTCGTGACGCCCTCGACCATGTTCGCGATCAGCGTGCGGGTCAGGCCGTGCAGCGCACGATCCTCACCGCGCTCGGTCGGACGGGTGACGGTGATCGTCCCTTCCTCCTGCGCGATTTGCATTCGCTGCGGCACCTCTTGACGCAGCTCGCCCTTCGGGCCGGAGACCGTGACGCGGCCAGGGTCGACCGAGACGATCACGCCGGAAGGGACTTCGATGGGCTTCTTACCGATACGAGACATATCTGGTTACCAGACGTAGCAGATGACTTCGCCGCCGATGCCTTCGATTTCGGCGGTGCGGCTCGTGATGACTCCGCGCGAGGTGGACATGATCGCGATGCCCATGCCGCCGAGCACGCGCTGACGCCGGTCCTTGCCGGCGTAGATGCGGCGGCCCGGCTTGGACACACGCTTGAGACCGCTGAGGACGCGCTCGCGGCCGCGGCCGTACTTGAGCTCGACGACGAGCGTCGGATGCGTGCCTACTTCCGAGACGTGGTAGTCGCGGATGTAGCCCTCCTCCTTGAGGATGCGGGCAATCTCGACCTTCAACTTCGAGTTCGGCATCTCCGCGCGATCGTGCAGCGCCTTGTT
>JAYUEQ010000169.1:0-3465 GCA_043739205.1 Thermoleophilia bacterium | reverse complement strand
CTCGTCGTCTCGATCGCGAAGAAATACCAGGGCCACGGCTTGACGTTGCTCGACCTGATTCAGGAGGGGATCATCGGCCTGATCCGCGCGGCGGAGAAGTTCGACTGGCGGAAGGGCTTCAAGTTCTCGACGTACGCGACGTGGTGGATCCGCCAGGCGGTGCAACGTGGCGTCGCGAACAAGGCGCGTGTCATCCGCATCCCGGTGCACATCGTCGAGCGTGAACAGAAGATCTCGCGCGCCGAACGCGACCTCGTTGCGAAGCTGGAGCGCGCGCCGACCGACGATGAGATCGCGGAGCGTTCGAAGTTGCCGGTCAAACAGGTGCGCGAGGTGCGGACCGCCGCACGCGCCGTCGCATCACTCGACAAGCCTGTCGGTGACGACGACTCGGCCACGTTCGGCGATCTCTTTGCGAGCGATGAGAAGTCGCCGGAGGAGCAGGTCGAGGTCGAGCTCACCGAGCGCGCTCTGCATAACGCCGTCTCCGAGCTGTCGGAGCGGGAACAGCGGATCCTCAAGCTGCGCTACGCGCTAGACGGCGACGCGGAACCGAAGTCGCTGGAGGAAATCGGCCGCATACTCGGCATCACGCGCGAGCGTGTGCGCCAGCTCGAGTCGGAGGCGCTGCGCCGGCTCGCCGAGCGGCGCGAGATCGCCGCCATGAAGGTGGCTTAGCCACGGTTAGTACGCGGGACAGCACCACATACGTAGATGAAGCTGGTTCGCTTTGGTGTCTGACACCCGTTCGATCTGCGCACCCGCCTCGAACTACGAAAAGGTGTCAGACACCTTTGAGGTGCGCGTTCGGGTCGAGCTACGAACCGGTGTCAGACACTGGCTAGCTCCCGACGACTTTGCAGATCCAGCGGCGCGGGCGCGAGCGGTCGAGCTCGATGAAGAGCACGCGCTGCCACTGGCCCATGCAGAGCTCGCCGTCGCCGACCGGGATCGACTCGCCCGCGGAACCGAGGAACATCGACATGACGTGCGCGTGGCCGTTCGGCGCCTCCATGTCCTCCTCGCAGATGTTCTCCGTGCGGCGGTCCCAGTCGTCGTGCGCGTAGTAGGTCTCGTGCGGGACGAGCCGGCGCAGGAACGTCGCGAAGTCTTCGAACATGCCGCTCTCGAACTCGTTCACGCGGACACAGCAGGTCGTGTGGGGCGAGTAGACGCAGCAAATTCCGTCGACCACGCCCGACTCGCGCACGATCGCCGCGACGTCCTCGGTGATGTCGGTGACGTGCAGGCCGCCGGTCGTCTGAAAGTGGCGCTCCGCCTGGAAGACCTTCATCGCGAGCGATCTTAGCGGCTCACTTTGGCAGGACCGTGCCGTAGCTTGTAACAGGGGTCACGTGGGCATATAACCCTTCTTTCGATCTCGAACGGGGGAGGGGCCAAGATGAGGTTGCGGACACGCGCACTACGCGTCGTGCTTGTCGCCGTGGCGGTGTTCTCGGGCGCGGCGGGGATCGCCTACGGCACACAGGCGCTGACGGGGACAACAACGGCGGCAACTCGGATCTTCGCGTGCCAGCTCAAGGTGCTCGGGACGATCAGGATCGTTCCGGAGGGAACGGTGTGTACGCGGTACGAGACGCTGATCAGCTGGAACCAGCAGGGCGAGGCTGGCCCGGCTGGCCCGGCGGGGCAGAGGGGTGCAGACGGTGCTGCCGGTGCCGCCGGTGCTGCCGGCCCAGTGGGAGCGATGGGGCCGCAAGGGCCCGTCGGATCGGCAGGCCCGCAAGGAGAGCCGGGAGCCAAGGGCGATCCAGGGGCGCCCGGCGCTACAGGGGCAACCGGGGCAACGGGTCCGGCGCCTTCACTCGCGAGCCTGAACGGCAGCGCGTGCACGAACGCGGATGGCGTCGCCTCGATGCTCACGGTGACCGTTCGCGCTGACGGCACCGTCGGTCTCGCCTGTCCGGCGGTCGCGCCGCCGCCCGCCGATCCGGAGGTCGCCGTGACGCTTGCGAATCCCGATCAGTTCGCCTCGGCGCTGGCGGGACAGGGGCGCAACTTCCTCTACACCGTGACGAACGGCGACGCCGTCGATGCGCAGTTGGCCGTATCTCCACCGGCGAGCTCGAGCACATGCGGTTCGACGCTCGCGCCCGGCACGTCGTGCTTTCTCAGCTATCACGCGGTCGCTCCGCCCCTCTGCGATGACGCCACAGGTGAGTTCACCGTGACGGCGACCGCAACGGGCCGGACGTCCAAAACGCTCGTGGGAACCTACGATCTCCTCGGGACACTGCCGCCGGGCCAGCCCTGCCCGTGATGGAACGCCACTGCTGAATCGCGAGAGCGGCGGCGGGGGTGTCGGTCAGGCGCCCCCGCCGCGTGCCCAGGCGCTTAGATGCAAGGGCACGGGCCCGTAGCTCAGCGGTTAGAGCAGGGAACTCATAATTCCTTGGTCCCTGGTTCGAATCCAGGCGGGCCCTTCGAGCATGAAGAAGGTGGGGCCGGTCCCGGGGTTGAGGCGGGACCGACCCCACTGACGACGCGGTGCTTGATCGACGAGCGGCTGCGGCACCACTCCTCGCCACCGCGAGGCCCCCGCTAACTATAGTCAATTCGCGGGTGGATCGCACCGCAAACGGAGAAGAGCCGCCGGTTGGCAGCTCTTCCCGCTAAGAGCGTCGTGGAGGACGTTCCTACCCGCAACGGCGGCCCCGGAGGGATCGAGCCCTCCACCCGTCTCTCACGGTTGGAGGGAATCAATCCTCCACCCGCGTACTCGCGGCCTTAGGAACAGTCCTACCGACCGAGGCTTGGAATGACCCGGTTCCCACCTGCAGCTCGCGGGAATCCCGGGCACCGGCCTCGATCGCACTCTGGGCGGTCGGGAACGGTCGTGCAATGCCCTGTACGGGTGGCGGGAAGTGCCCCTTTTGCGTGGTGGTCTCAGACGAGCTCGAGGTAGGCACACACCTCGGGGACGCCGGGGAACGGAGACGGGCCGATGCGGAGCACCCGGCATGTGCGGCCCCCCGAGAGCTGGACGAGCTCGCCTGGTGCAGGCGAAGAGCCTGAGCGCTCCAAGATCTCATACCCTTCGACGCCTGGTGCAAAGAGAAGATGCGCGTCCTCGGAGTAGGCGCGCGTGGCCGGGTCGTCAACGAGGGACCGGGCATCGCCGTTGGGTGCGAGTTCCCGCGCCGCCGCTGCAGCCAGCGCTTGTTCCTGAAGTTCGATCACAGCCCGCAGCTCGTCGAGCTCTCCGTGGAGCGGGACGACGATTGACGTCTGCGCTTCTTGCGCCGCTTGCTCGAGCTCGGTCAGGGTTGTGCGCAAGGTCTCTGCTTCGGCGCGCGCTGCAGCCAGCTCGGCGCGAACGGTGACCAGCGCGCCTTCGCCGGCGGAGAAGGCTGCCGCGTCGGCCGATCGCCGGTTGCGGAGCTCCTCGACCTGCGCGTTCAGCGTGTCCAGCGCTGCGGTGGCACGCTCGTTCGTTGCGTGTTC
>JAYUEQ010000168.1:0-13566 GCA_043739205.1 Thermoleophilia bacterium | reverse complement strand
GGATTCCGTGGGTCGTCGTGCCGACGACGCTCGTCGGGCAGGTCGACGCGGGGATCGGTGGCAAGACGGCGATCGACATCCCGCAGGGCAAGAACCTCGTCGGCGCGTTCCACTGGCCGGCACGCGTGGTGATCGACGAGGCCTTGCTCGCAACGCTCCCGGAGCGCGAGCGCCGCCAGGGTGAGGCCGAGCGCATCAAGACGGAGCTGCTCGCCGGGCGGCCGCTCGACGTGCGCGCAGCGGCTGCCTACAAGGCTGCGCTCTGCCTGCGGGACCCGCACGACCGCGGCGATCGCCAGTGGCTGAACCTGGGACACACCTTCGCCCACGCGCTCGAGGCGGCCGCCGACTTCGACCTTCCTCATGGCGAAGCGGTCGCGCTTGGCCTGCTCGCGGCCCTGCGCCTGAGCGGCCGGGACACCGCGCCGGTGACGGACGCGCTCGACCCGCAGCCGGTCCAGGTCGACCGCGACCGGGCCTGGGAGGCGCTCCAGCGCGACAAGAAGCGGACGGGGGACGAGATCAATCTCGTCCTGCTCGGGGACGGCGGCCCCTACGTCGAAGCACGGTCCTCGGACGAAGTGCGCGCGGCGCTGGATACGCTCATCTCGTAGTGCAAGTCCTTGTCCTCAACGGTGCGAACCTCGACACGCTCGCACGCCGCGACCCCGCGATCTACGGCGGCGTGAGCCTGAACGAGCTCGAAAGCCGCATCTACGGCTGGGCGCACGCACTCGACATCAGCGCGCGCTGCCGCCAGTCGAACAGCGAAGGCGAGTACATCGACTGGATCCACGACTCCTACGACAACGTCGACGGGCTGATCGTGAACCCGGGCGCGTGGAGCCACTACAGCTATGCGATCCGCGACGCGCTCGAGCTGCTCACGGTCCCGTTCGTCGAGGTGCACCTGTCGAACATCGAGGGGCGTGAGGAGTGGCGCCGTCATAGCGTGGTCGCCGACCTCGCAGCGCTCCGCGTGATCGGGAAGGGCCCGGACGGCTATCACGAGGCACTCCAGTTCCTCGCAGGGGCCGACGCAGCAAAATGAGCAACCGTCTCGAAGCACTGAGCGCGCAGCTCGATGCGCCGTTGCTCGTCACGAACCTGACGAATGTCTTCTACCTCACGGGCTTCGATAGCTCGAACGCTGCGCTGCTCGTCGAGCCCGACGGCGGCGCGACGCTGTTCACCGACTTCCGGTACGCGGAGTCAGCCCGTGCAGCCCAGGGCGTCGAGGTGCAGATGACCAAGCGCTCGATGATGGCCGACGTCGGCGGGCGGCTGAAGGGCCGCGTGCAGTTCGAGGCGGACGTGCTGCCGTACCTCGAGTGGGAGCGCCTCGCGACGGGCCCCGCTGAGCTCGTGCCGACTCGAGGTCTCGTGGACGGCATCCGCGCGATCAAGGACGACGAGGAGATCGCGACGATCGCCAAGGCGGCACGGATCGCCGATCGCGGCTTCGAAGCGCTGACTGCCGAGACGTTCGTCGGCCGCAGTGAGCGCGAGATCGCGTGGCGGCTTCGTGAGCTCCTGCACGCCCACGGCGCCGACGAGCTCGCGTTCGAGACGATCGTCGCCTCGGGCGTGAACGGCGCACTGCCGCACGCGCATCCGACCGACCGCATCGTCGAACGCGGCACGCTCGTCACGATCGACTGGGGCGTTCGGATCGACGGCTACTACAGCGACTGCACGCGCACCGTCTCGACCGGCGCGCTCCCGGAAGGGCTTCGCAAGGCCTACGACGTTTGCCTCGCGGCGCAGCAGAGTGCCTGCGCGAACATCAAGGCCGGTCTCACCGGCGTGGAGGCCGACGCGCTCGCGCGCGACCCGATCACAGACGCTGGTTTCGGCGAGAACTTCGGCCACGGCCTTGGTCATGGAGTCGGGCTGATGGTGCACGAGGCACCGCGCCTCTCGACCGAGTCGACCGACACGCTGGAGGTGGGCCACATCGTCACGGTCGAGCCCGGCATCTACATCGTCGGCCTCGGCGGCTGCCGCATCGAAGACCTCGCCGTCGTGCGCGAGGGCGGCCTCGAGCTGCTGACCTCGTTCCCGAAAGACCTGATCGAAGTCAGCTGAACGATCGTCCGTTGGGCCGCAACCGGGGTCAGACCCCGGTCATGGCTGGTGGGGACATCGGAACCAGGCGTGGTGCGGTCGGACGAGAGACAGGTCGGAAGTCGCCGAGTCTCGGAAGGGGAACGACGGGGTCAGACCCCGGTCATGCCTGCAACGGCGGTGGGTTCGGTACCCTCAGGCGCCGATGGCCGAGGTCGTATCCACCAACCAGTTCCGCAACGGGATGCACATCGAGCTCGAGGGGCAGACCTGGCGGATCGTCGAGTTCCAGCACGTCAAGCCGGGCAAGGGAGGCGCATTCGTGCGCACGAAGCTCAAGGGCCTGACGAGTGGCTCGGTCGTCGACAAGACCTTCCGTGCCGGCGAGAAGTTCGCGCGCGTGCGCACCGAGCAGAAGAACATGCAGTACCTCTACGACTCCGGCGACGAGGTCGTCTTCATGGACGAATCGACCTACGAACAGCTCTCGTTGCCGCACGCGCTGCTGGAGGACGAGCTGCCGTTCATGCAGGCGTCATCGACCGTGCAGGTGATGTTCGTCGGCGGGAACCCGTCCGGCGTCGATCTGCCCGCCTCGGTCGTCCTCGAGGTGACCGACACCGAGCCCGGCGTGAAGGGCGACACCGTGTCCAACGTCACGAAGCCCGCGACGCTCGAGACCGGCGCGGTGATCCAGGTGCCGCTGTTCGTGAACGTCGGCGACAAGATCAAGCTCGATCCACGCGAAAAGCGCTACATCCAACGCGCGTGAGGTCACCGGCCGGCGGCGGCTCCCGCCGGGGCAAGCCTGGCTACGCCGCCGCTTCGCACTGCAGACCTCAGGGGCGTTGGCGAACCTAGACGGCCGACGCCGTGAGCGGCGTCTCCATTGACGCGCGCATCCACCGATTCCGGCCGATTTCCCGCCTCAGGGTAATGTCCTGACCCATGCCGCGTCTCGTCGATACGACGATCCGCGTCCTCAGCCAGGAGCCGCTCGCCGGCCTCATGCCGACGGCGGATCTGCTGCGCCTCGCGGAGCTCCTCGACGGAGCCGGTTTCGCGTACCTGGAGGTCTCGGGTGGGGGCGTGTTCGACACCGCCGTTCGCCGCGGTGTCGAAAGCCCGTGGGAGCGGATTCGAGCGCTCAAAGCCCGGACGAAGACACCGCTCGCGCTTGCGTTGCGAGGCCAATTCCTCGTCGGTTCGCGGCCCGTGGGCGGCGATTTCGCCCGCCGGTTCGTCGCGAGCGCCGCGCAGAGCGGCATCGACGTCTTCCGGCTGCACGATCCTCTGAACGACGTCGACAATCTCCGCGAGGCCGCCGAGGCGATCGTCGCGTCGGGCGCTGAGTTCGAGGCGGGTCTGCTCTACGGCAGCGGCCGTCACGAGGCGCTCGTCGACGCCGCGAAGCGCCTGCCGGAGATGGGCGCCGCGCGCATCCTCCTGAACGATCCGGCCGCCGTCCTGCAACCGCACCGGGCGAGCGAGCTGGTTGCTGAACTACGCGACGTCTCCGGGTTGCCGGTCGGCCTCTACGCGCAGGGTGCCGGGGGCAACGCGCTCGCCGCCGCGCTCGAGGCTGCGCGCGCGGGCGCCGACGTGATCGCCGTTGCGTCCTATCCCGTTGCGCTGACGATGCATCGAGTCTCGGCGGAGGCTGCCGCGCTGGCGCTCGCCGGGCTGGGCCTCAACACCGGCGTAGATTTGGACAAGCTCTGGGCTGCCGCTGATCTCGTCGACGAGCACATCGGCGACGAGCCGGTCGCGCCGGTCCCGCCGCGGATCGCCGTGCGCGCCGCCCAGCGCAAGCTTCCCGTCGGCGTCGTCGCGGCGCTCGACGTGCAGCTGCGCGCCCGCGCGGGCGGCGACCGCCTCGACGAGGTGCTCGACGAGCTCGACAAGGTGCGCGCGGAAGTCGGCTCGCCGCCGCTCGCCGCGCCGATCGGGCAGATCGTCGCGTCACAGGCACTCCTGAACGTGCTGACCGCAAACCGCTATTCGACGATCGTCGACGAGCTGCGCGACCTGGTCGAAGGGCGCTTCGGGCGCACGCCGGCGCCGGTCGACCCTGCGCTGCAGCGCGCCGTCGGGCTGTTCGACCGCACGGACGGCGACTTCGGCGTCGTCGATCTCGACCAGCTCCGCAAGGAGGCGGGAGGTCTCGCATCCTCCGAGGAGGAGCTGTTGCTGCTCGCGCTCTTCGGCGACGAGGCGGAGCCGCTCCTCAAGTCGATCCGCGAGCGCGCGGGTGGCGACGAGTCGCTGGGCGCGAGCGGCGTCGACCGCGCGCGCGCAGAGCGCATCCGCGAGGTCGTGCGGATCGTCCAGGAGACCGGGGTGGGCGAGATCACGATCGAGGAAGATGGAACGCGCGTCAGCGTTCGCCGCACTGCCGAGCAGACCTACGTGCCCGCGGCCCCGACAGCGCCGGTCGATGACGGTGAGCCGCCGCCGGTCGCCCCACGCGACAACGGCAACGTGCGCGTCGAGAGCCCGATGGTCGGAACCTTCTACCGCGCACCGGCGCCCGGTTCTGCGTCGTTCGTCGAGGAAGGCGACGCGGTCGCTCCCGGCACGACGCTCTGCATCCTCGAGGCGATGAAGTTGATGAACGAGGTCAAGTCGGAGGTCGAGGGGATCGTCCGCACGATTCATGTCGGCAACGGGGAACCGGTGGAGTACGGCCAGCTCCTGTTCGAGCTCGAGCCGATCAACGGCCGCCCGCTCGACGCGGTCTGATGTTCTCGAGGGTTCTTGTCGCGAACCGGGGTGAGGTCGCCGTCCGGGTGATCCGTGCGCTGCACGAGCTCGGCGTCGAGGCCGTCGCGATCTACTCGACCGCCGACAAGGACGCACTGCATGTGCAGCTGGCAGACCAGGCCGTGCACATCGGGCCGCCGTCGGCGGCCGAGAGCTACCTGCGCATCCCAAGCGTGATCGCGGCTGCGAACACGACCGGCTGCGAGGCCGTCCATCCCGGCTACGGCTTCCTCGCAGAGAACCCCGCGTTCGTCGAGGCGTGCGTCGACAACGACCTGGTCTTCGTCGGGCCGCCCGCAGATGTGATGGCGATGATGGGCGACAAGATCTCCGCGAAACAGGCGATGCGCGCGGCCGATGTCCCGACCGTGCCGGGCACCGAGGGTGCGACGACAGCCGAGGCTGCGCGCGCGGCGGCTGAGGAGATCGGCTTTCCGGTGCTGCTCAAGGCGACGGCGGGCGGCGGCGGGAAAGGCATGCGGCTCGTGCACGCCGCGGAGGATCTCGACGACGCGTTCAGGATGGCGGCGAATGAAGCCGACGCGGCGTTCGGCGATCCGACGATGTACGTCGAGAAGGCGCTCGTCCCCGCGCGTCACGTCGAGATCCAGGTGATCTGCGACAACCACGGCAACGTCCTCACGCTCGGCGAGCGGGAGTGCTCGATCCAGCGCCGCCACCAGAAGCTGATCGAGGAGTCGCCGTCCCCCGCACTGACGCCCGAGGCGCGCGAGGCGATGGAGTCGGCGGCAGAACGCGCATGCCGCGCCGTCGGCTACCGCAACGCCGGCACGTTCGAGTTTCTCCTTGGGTCTGACGGGAGCTTCTATTTCATCGAGCTGAACGCGCGGCTTCAGGTCGAGCATCCGGTGACCGAGATGTGCACCGGAATCGACATCGTGCGGGAGCAGTTGCTTGTTGCCTCCGGCGAGCAATTGACGGTGACCGGTCGGGCGCCGCGCCGCGGTCACTCGATCGAGATCCGCATCAACGCCGAGGACCCCGAGCACGACTTCCGGCCGTCGCCCGGGCTTATCTCGCATTTCAAGCCCGCGGAAGGACCGGGCGTACGGATCGACACGTTCATCGAGTCCGGCACGGTCATCCCGCCCTTCTACGACTCGATGATCGCAAAGCTCGCGGTGTGGGACAACGATCGCGCCGCTGCGATCGCGCGCGCCGAACGTGCGCTGCGCGAGACCACCGTTATCGGCGTTCCGACGACGCGCGATCTCGCGCTCGAGGTGCTCGCGAGCGAGCCGTTCCGCAGCGGCGACTACTCGACCTCGACACTCGAAGCACTGCGCGCGGTTGCCGTATGAGCGTCTCCCGCCGCCAGGCACGGAGGCAAGCTCTGTTCCTGCTCTACCAGTGGGACCTCTCCGGCCAGGAGATCGGTTCGCAGTATGCGGGCGAGATCGATCCGTGGGCCCGCGGTGTCGCCGAATCCGTGGCGGAGCGCGCCGAAGAGCTCGATGCGCGCATCACAAGCGCCTCGGAAGGGTGGACGGCCGACCGGCTCGGCACAGTTGAGCGCAGCGCGCTGCGCGTCGCGGTGCACGAGCTGCAATCGGGCGAGGTGCCGGCCGAGGTCGCGATCAACGAGGCGGTTGCCTTCACGAAGCGGTATGCATCCGAAGACGGCGCACGGCTCGTCAACGGCATTCTCGGAAAGATCCAACGGGAGGAGGCAGCATGAACGCGGATGAGTCTTTGAACAATGCGGAAAACCTCCTCGCACGTCTGGAGGCCGCGCGCGCGAGGCTCGACGAGACGCAGGATCCCGACCAGGCGATCGAGATCCTGCAGGAGCTCGCAGAGCTCGCGAAGGAAGTCGAGGCGGAGCTGCAACGCGCGAAGCGCGCCGCGGAGACCGAGGCGGCGGCGCCGCCGAACCCGGATGCCGCAGCCGACTGAGCAGCTTCGCGCGCTCGTCGAGGCGTATCTCTCCGAGCTCGACCTGATGCCCGAGCTTGGTTCGCTCGAGGCGCCGATGCGCCACGCGCTCGGCGGGAAGCGCGTCCGGCCGGTGCTCTGCCTTGCGACCGGTGATGCGATCGGAGCGACGGTCGAGAATCTGCTTCCCGCTGCTGCTGCAGTCGAGCTCGTCCATTCGTTCTCGCTCGTACACGACGACCTGCCGGCACTCGACAACGACAGCGAGCGGCGCGGCGAGCCATCGGTCTGGGCGCAGTACGGCGAAGCCTCGGCGGTTCTCGCCGGCGATGCGCTGCTCGTCGAGGCGGTGCGCCTCGCCTTGACCTACCCGACCGGCTCCGTCGCGCGCGAGCTCGTGCACGCGACGCTCGCGATGATCGGCGGCCAACAGATGGATCTCGAAGGCGGTGCGCCGCTCGAGCACCTGCACTCGCTGAAGACAGGCGCGCTCTTCTCCGCCTCGGTGATGTGCGCGCTTTGGGCCGCCGACGTACCGATCACAGAGCACGAGCCATGGCGTGTGTTCGCCGGTGAGCTCGGATTGCTGTTCCAGATCGTCGACGACGTCCTCGACGGAGACGGCTACGTGCTCGAGGTGGGTGACGACGGTGCGCGCCGCCTCGCCGAGGAGGCCGCCGAGCGTGCGCGCGCACGGCTGGCCGAGATCGATGCCGACACAGACGTGCTGGCCTCGATCGTCGACGAGTTGGCCGTCCGCACCACATGAGACTGGAAGGCAGGCTCGGAGCGCTCGCCGAGCGCAACTTCCGCCTTGTTTTCTCGTCGACGACGATCTCCGCGATCGGCGATGGGGTTGCGTCGATCGCGCTCGTCTTCGCAGTCCTGCACATCACGCACAACTCGCCCACGGCGGTGGGCGTCGTTCTCGCGTGCCGTCAAGTGGCTGCGGCGGCAATCGCGCTTGCCGCCGGGGTGCTCGCGGATCGGCTTCCCCGCCACACCGTGCTTGTCGCGGTCGCCGGAGTGCAGGCGGTCGTGCAGGCCGTCGTCGGGGCGCTCCTCGTGACCGGCCACGCAACGGTGTCGGTGCTCGCGATCTTGGGCGTCGTCTACGGCCTCGCCGATGGTTTCGTCATTCCGGCGCAGAACGGTCTCATCCCGGCGGTCGTGAGCGCTGTTCGATTGCAGCAGGCGAATGCGCTGATCGGGCTCAGCCGGTCGATCCTCGGTTTCGGGGCGCCGGTGATCGGCGGCCTCCTCGTCGCTGCCGGGAGCCCGGGCGGCGCGATCCTGATCGACGCTGCGAGCTTCGCGGTCGCCGCGGTGCTCCTCGCGCGCGTGCGGGTCGAGCCGCGCGAGGACGTCGTCGAACCGGAGCCGTTCTTCCGGGAGTTGCGGGAGGGTTGGACAGAGTTCCGCCGGCAGCGCTGGATCTTCAACACGATCGTGTTCTTCGGCATCGGCAACTTCGCGGGCCAGGCGTGGGTCGTGCTGGCACCACTCGTGATGGAGGAGCACTACGGCGGGGCCTCGACCTATGGCGTCGTGCTTGGACTGTTCGGCGCCGGGATGGTCGTCGGCGGCCTGATCGTGCTGCGGTGGCGGCCCGCGCGGCCGCTCCTCGCGTCATGCCTCTCCGCCCTGCCGTTCGGGCTCGGTGTCTGGATGATCGCGTTTCTCGTGCCGCTGCCGGTGCTGCTCGCGGCGCAGTTCATTGCCGGTGTCGGGCTCGCAATCCACCTGGCGCTCTGGTTCACCGTGTTCCAGCAGCAGGTTCCCGAAGCGGCGCGCTCGCGCGTCAGTTCCTACGACGCCCTCGGTTCGTTCGTGCTCATCCCGCTTGGCACTGCGGCCGCGGGACCGGTTGCCGGAGCGATTGGCGTCAAGGAGGCGCTCATCGCTGCCGGCGTGATCACTGTTGCGACGAACCTGCTCGTTGTCGCGCAGCCCGTTGTGTGGTCGATCCGGCAGCCCGAGCCGGTGCTCGTGTGAAGAAACGGCTCGACATCGTCCTCGTCGAACGCGGGCTCGCAGAGTCGCGCGCGCAGGCCCAGGCTCTCGTCATGGCGGGCCGCGTGCCCGGGCACACAAAGCCGGGTGAGCAGGTGGCGGACGACATTGCACTCCATGTCGAGGCGCCGCCGCCGTACGTCTCGCGTGCGGGGCACAAGCTCGCGAACGCGCTCGACGGGTTCGCGATCGACGTTACCGGCCTTGATGCGCTGGACGTAGGTGCGTCGACGGGCGGGTTCACCGACGTGCTCCTCCAGCGCGGCGCCGCACGGGTGATCGCGCTCGACGTCGGCTACGGGCAGTTGCACTCGAAGATCCGCGACGATCCTCGCGTCGTTGTTCTCGAGCGTGTGAATGCGCGGTCGCTGGTCGAGCTGCCGTTCGTGCCGCAGTTCGTGACGTGCGACGTCTCATTCATCTCGGTGAAGCTCGCGTTGCCGCCAGCACTCGCGCTCGCCGCGCCGGGCTGGCAGGCGCTCGTGCTCATCAAGCCGCAGTTCGAAGCAGGGCGCGCGGAGACCCCGAAAGGCGTCGTGCGCGACCACGAGGTGCAGCGGCGTGTCGTGAAGGACGTGGCGGACGCGTTGCTCGCGGCCGGGGGGGAGCCGCGCGGGGTCATAGACTCCGGGTTGCCCGGCCCGAAGGGAAACCATGAGTTCGTCCTCCACCTCGTCCACCGAGAACATCCCGAACGACCGGCCGACCTCGACCGGTGGATCGCCGATGCCGTCGGTTAAGCGCGCCGCAGTCGTCACGATTGACCGCGAAGGCGTCGACGACGCGCTCGCGCGGCTGCGCGCCGTTGCGGAGCGGAACGACGTCGAGCTCGCAGACGGCGACGACGCCGACATCGCGATCGTCCTCGGAGGCGACGGGACGATGCTGCGCGCCCTCGCGCGCTTCCTCGGCACCGGCGTTCCGGTGATCGGGGTCAACTACGGGCGTGTCGGGTTCCTGACCGCGATGTCCGCCGACGAGCTCGAGACGGGAATCGCGCGCGTCTTCGCCGGCGAGTACCGCAGCATGGAGCTCTCGACGCTCGAGGTGAGCGTCAACGGCACGACGAAGGTTGCGGTCAACGACGTGGTCGTTGCGGGCGGGACGCTCGGCAGGATGGTCGAGATCGGTTACTCGATCGGCAGCGAGGATCTCGGGAGCCAACCGTGCGACGGCCTGATCTGCGCGACGCCGACCGGCTCGACCGCCTACAACCTCTCGAACGGCGGCCCGGTGCTCGTCTGGGGGCTCGATGCGATGGTGCTGACCTTCGTCGCACCGCACGCGCTCGTGATCCGTCCACTCGTGGTGCCCCGCGGACCTGACGTCACAATCACGAACCTCACGCCCGATCTCGAGGCAACGGTGCTGGTCGACGGCCAGCCGGTCGGAACGCTCGCGACCGGCGAGCAGGCCGTCGTCAGGGTCGGGAAGGAGCAGAGCCTGCTCGCGACGCTCCCCGAGGTGACGTTCTTCAGCCGGTACGCCGCCACGTTCGGTCGGTAGGACGCTGGCCCACGCGACCGAGCCGGTGTTTGGTGGCGATCTGATGGCCGGTCTGGACACCTCATGGGTCTGACCCCGGTGGTGGCCCTTCGAGTCGAGCCCGCCGGTGCATGGCCGAAGCGCCGTAGCGCATGGTTGTGCGGCCGCAGCGTCTCGTTTGGTCATCACCCGGGTCTGACCCCGGTGGTGTCCGTTACGGTCGAGGTTCCAGACATCTCCTCCGCGCGCGCCGCCGCCCATTGGGGACGATGACGCCCGCAGGTGCTCTCCCTACGATGGAGGGGTGCTCCGGACACTCCGCATTTCGAATCTCGTCCTCATTCGTGAGGCGGAGCTCGACCTCGCCGCCGGCCTGAACGCGATCACCGGTGAGACCGGCGCGGGCAAGACGATCCTCACGAACGCGATCGGGCTCCTGCTCGGGTCGAAAGGCGATGCGGGGCTGATCGGCGCGGCGGGCGACGAGGCCTACGTCGAAGCTGAGTTCGACGGGGTCGACGACGACGCGCTGGGCGCGCTCGCCGAGTTGCGCCCCGAAGGGGAGGACGGTGTTGTGCTCGCGCGGCGGATCTTTGCCGACGGGCGGACGCGCGCCTACGCCTGGGGACGCAGCGCTGCGCGTGAAGACGTCGCGTTGGCCGCGGAGGCGCTGATCGCGATGAGTGGCCAGTTCGAACAGCGGCGGCTCGCGCGGCCCGCCTATCAGCGCGGCGTGCTCGACGCATTCGCCGGCCTCGACGTGCGCGCTGCGCAGCGCGCATGGCGCGAGCTGCAGGCGGCGCGGCGGGCCTACGACGAGCTGACGCGTGACGCCGACACCGCGCAGGCCCGGCTGGACGAGTTGCGGCAGCTCGCCGAGGACACCGCGGGGCTCGAGGCCGGCCGCGAGGACGAGCTGCGCGCCGAACGCGAGCGGCTGCGCCACGTGACCGAGCTCGCGGAGGGCGCCGCGGCAGCCGCGAACGCGCTCACGCCCGAGGACGGGGAGGGGGCTGCCGATCTGACGGGCGCCGCGGAGCGCGCGGTCGCCCCGCTCGAGCGGCTCGCGCCGGAGCTCCAGGCAGCGGGCGACGCGCTGCGCCAGGCGGAGCTACAGCTCCGCGAGACCGCATCCGACCTGCAGACGTTCCTGCACTCGCTGCAGGCCGAGCCGGGGCGGCTCGAAGAGGTCGAGGGCGAGCTGGAGTCGTTCTCCGACCTGCGGCGGCGTCACCGTGCGCAGACCTTCGCCGACCTGCTCGAGCGCGGTGAGGAGGCTCGCCGCGAGCTCGGTGCGCTCGAGGAGGGCCACGACCCGGTGCGCGCAGCCGCGGAGGCACTCGAACAGACGCAGGCCGAGGTCGATCGCATCCACGCGGCGTTGCGCAAGGCGCGACGCAAGGCGGCAGATCCGTTCGCAAAGGCCGTGGCGGTCGAGCTGAAGGGGATCGGCCTCGGCGACGGCGAGTTCCAGGTGGTGCTCACCGAACGCGACCCGGGAGCAACCGGCGCCGACGACATTGCCTTCCTGATCCGCCCGAACGCCGGCCTGCCGCTCGGCCCGGTGGCAGAGACGGCCTCGGGCGGCGAGCTCTCGCGCGTCGCGCTCGCGATCGCGGCAGTCGCAGGCGGCGAGACGATGGTCTTCGACGAGATCGACGCCGGCATCGGGGGCACAACGGCACACGCAGTCGCGGAGACACTGCGACGGCTGGCCGAACGCGCGCAGGTCGTGACGATCACTCACCTGCCGCAGATCGCAACAGTCGCCGACAAGCACTTCAGCGTCGAGAAGGTCCCCGGCGATCCGACACACACGAGAATCGAGCCGCTCGTCGACGCGCAACGGCGTGACGAGATCGAACGGATGCTCGGCGGCGCGGAGTTCCTCGCTGCGCATCAAAAAGGTGTCTGACACCGCTGCGAACGCGACGCGCGCCGCGCTGCGAGCGAGGTGTCAGACACCATGAGCCAAGCGACGCTGGAGCTGCTCGCACCTCGAGCCGACGTGTGGGCGTTCCTCGCCGAGCCGTACCACCTCGCCGACTGGTGGCCCGGGATCACGGGGGTCGAGCCCGACCGCCGCGGCTTCGCGCCGGGCGCCCGTTGGAAGGCACTCGCGACGAAGCGGAACATCCTCGCAGGGCCGCGGCCGACCGAGACGATGCTGCTGATCCGCGAGATCGATCCCTACGAACGCTGGTCGTGGCATCTGCTCAACCCCAAGACGGAGGTCGAGATTCGTCTCCGGAGCACCGCCGAGGGGAGAACAGCGGTGACCGTCTCAACCAGCCGCGGGTCCGCCGAACGAGCCGTCAAGCGTCTGTACGACCTCGTGCAGACAGCGGCGACGCTCTGAGTGCCGCCGTCCTGATCGCCGCCTACGATCGCCAGATGACGATCGCCGGTAACGCGCCGAGAGCGCTGCTAGAGTGGAGTTCCGTGAATCGTCTCACGGGTCAGGGTCGCCGGATCGCCATTGCACTGGCAGGCCTGAGAGCCCTCGAGCGTACTGACGAATGGGGGCTGGGGTCATGAGCGCGAAGTACGTGTTCGTCACGGGTGGCGTGATGTCGTCACTTGGAAAGGGCATCACCGCGTCCTCGCTCGGCCGTCTGCTCAAGGCGCGCGGGCTGAAGGTGCAGGTGCAGAAGTTCGACCCGTACATCAACGTCGACCCGGGGACGATGAGCCCGTTCCAGCACGGCGAGGTGTTCGTGACCGAGGACGGCGCCGAGACCGATCTCGACATCGGCCACTACGAGCGCTTCATCGACGAGAACCTCTCGCGCGCCGCGAACCACACGGCAGGTGCCGTCTGGGACCGTGTGCTGCGCAAGGAGCGGAAGGGTGAGTACCTCGGCTCGACCGTGCAGGTGATCCCGCACATCACGAACGAGATCAAGTCCCGCATCCGCTCGGTTGCAGAGGCGACCGACACCGACGTCGTGATCACGGAGATCGGCGGGACCGTCGGCGACATCGAATCCCATCCGTTCCTCGAGGCGATCCGCCAGTTCCGCCGCGAGGTCGGCCAGGAGAACGTGATCTACCTCCACGTCACGCTGGTCCCGTACATCGACACCGCGGGCGAGCTGAAGACGAAGCCGACCCAGCACTCCGTCAACGAGCTGCGACGCATCGGTATCCATCCCGACGTCCTCGTGTGCCGCTCGACCGAGCCTTTGCCGCGCGAGATCCGCGAGAAGATCGCTCTCTTCGCCGACGTCGACGTCGACGCAGTGATCACGAACCCCGACGTCGCGGACGTCTACCTGGTGCCACTCGCGCTTCAGGAGCAGGGTCTCGACGAGCTCGTCGTGCGCAAGCTCGGGATCGACG
>JAYUEQ010000167.1:0-3870 GCA_043739205.1 Thermoleophilia bacterium | reverse complement strand
CCGATCACGGCGACGATCATGTAGCCGATGCGGCGGTTGCTCCGCAGTTTTCTGGACGTCAGCGCGCCGACACGGACGAGGCCGAGCACCACGATCGGCAGCTCGAACACGGCACCGCACGCAGCGAGGACGAGCACCGAGAACGAGATGAAGTCCGCCGCGCGAATCTGAACGTTGTAGACCGAGTTGTCGTAGTTCGTCAGGAAGTGGAGCGCCGCCGGCAACGCAATGCGGTAGCCGAACACGATCCCGCCGACGAGCAGCGCCGCCGCAAAGACGGTGAAGCCGGCGATCCCACGCTGCGTCTTCGGCGTCAGCGCCGGCGCAACGAAGCTCCAGAGCTGCCAGAGCACGATCGGCAAGGCGAGCGCGAACCCGAGGGCGAAGCTCACCTTGAGCGAGGTCGTGAACGGCTCGGCCACCCCGAGCGTCAGCAAGTGGCGATGGTGGAGCGGAAGCTGCGCTGTGAGCAGCGCGATCACGCGACCGTGGACTGCGAACGCGAGGATCGTCGTCGCGAGGACGGCTCCGCCCGCGACCAAGAGCCGCGAGCGGAGCTCCTCGAGGTGGCCGACGAGCACGACTTCCTGGCCGTGTTCAAGACGGCGCGGGAGCTTCATCGCTACGCCACGCTCCGCTCTGCGACCGCGATCGGCTCGTGAACAGTCGGTGCCGCGGTCAGCTCTGTAGGAACGTCGAGCTTCGATTCTGTGAGGCCGTGGTCGCCGCTGATCGAGTCCTTGAACTCGCGCATTCCCTTGCCGAGCCCACGGCCCATCTCGGGCAGCCGCTTCGGGCCGAACAGGATGAGGGCAAGCAGGCCTAGCAGCATGATCTCGGGCAATCCGATGAAACCGGGCATTGGAGCTCCTTTGTCGTTTGAAAGGCCGGGGCGGGCGAACGCCCGCCCCGGCTCGTGCGAAGGGGTGGACTAGCCGACGATGAAGCCGGTGCCCTTGACGGCGGCCAGAATCTGGGCCTTCGTCTTGGAGCCCTGGAACGCGGCAGGCGCGCCCGAGGCGTTGTTCAGGTCGCGGACCCAACCGGCGTGCCGTGCCTCGACCGCGAGGATCGAGCCGGCTGCGCCGAGGATCTTCTTCGACTTGATGTTTCCGGCCTGGCCGAGGTAGGCGGCGACGCCCGTGTCCTCGAGGACCTGAGCGGTCGCCATGAACTTCGCCTTGTCGGTGGTGGTGCCCTTGAAGTCGAACTTCGGGGACTTCACGGCCGCGCTGCCGAGTGCGCTCTTGAGGAACGCGACGTGCGCGGCCTCGTGCTGAGAGACGACCTTGGCGAACGTGCCGGTCTTGCCACTGAACTTGCCCTTGCTGACGGCCTCGGCATAGAACGCAGCCTCGAGGTACTCCAGCGTGAGGGCGAAGTTGAGGATTGCCACGTCACTTGCGGCAACCCCGGCGCTTGCGATCCCGGGGATCGCACCTGCGAACGCGCCACCTGCAACCACTGCACCGGCGCCGATGCCGGCCTTCTTCAGGAACGCGGCACGCGTGTCGCCGCCGACCTTCGAGGCGGCTTCGCGGATCGCGCCGTCGACATCGAGCTCTTCGAGCTTGGGAAGCATTGAAATGAACTCCTTTCGCGGCGGCATAGGGAACGGTGTCGTGCGCCGTCCGCAGGGCTTGTTCGCGCGGCCCGCGGATTCGGTTCGATCGGATCGGATCGAACCGGTTTGAACCGGTTCGGCTCGGCCGGCGAACAGCTTCTGTGATCGTCCAGGCCCTCACCCCGCGCCGTTTGAGAGAGACTGCTTCCAGGAAGGCCGTGACGAACGTGTTCGCTCATCTCTCCGACGAGGCGCTCGTCGCGCTCGTCGCCCGCTCGGACGACGATGCGTTCGCCGAGTTGTACGACCGCTACGACCGGCTCGCCTATGGGCTCGCCCGCCGCATCCTGCGTGACGGCGCGCTCGCCGAAGACGCTGTGCAGGACGCGTTCCTGACGATCTGGCGCTCGGCCTCGCGCTTCAACGCGGAGCGTGCACCGGCGCGCGTCTGGATCCTCACGCTGGTTCACCGCCGCTCGGTCGATCTCGTTCGCCATCACGAGAAGCGGCGCACCGAGCAGCTGCCGCAGCGCGAGGAGAAAGGCGACGACGGTGCGGACGAGACGGTTTGGCTCCGCCTGCAGCGCGAGCGAGTGCGCGACGCACTGGGCCAGTTGCCCGACCAGCAGCGCGAAGCGATCGAGCTGGCGTACTTCGGAGGATTCACCCAGTCCGAGCTCGCAGAGAGGCTCGGCCAGCCGCTCGGTACGATCAAAAGCCGCATGTTCTCGGGTCTCGCGCGACTGCGCGAACTGCTCGACGACGCAACGCCGGAGGGTGACCCGTGGAGCGGAACGACATTCACGAGCTGACGGCCCCATATGCGCTCGACGCGCTCGACGCCCATGAGGCGCGCGGCTTCGAGGAGCACCTCCGTGAGTGCGAGCGGTGTCGCGAGGAGGTGGCAATGCTGCGCGCCACCGCAGCTTCGCTTGCGCACGACGCGCCGGCGGTCGCTCCTCCGCCCGAGCTGCGCTCGCGCATTCTCGCGACCGCTCGCGCGGAGCGTGGCAACGTCGTGCCGCTCCGTCCGCGCTGGGCCGCTCCTGTGGCTGCGGTCGCGGCTGTCGCCGCGTGCGCCGCGCTCGGCTTCGGCATCTGGGCGGCCATGCTCAATCACACGCTCGGAAACCGTGAGGCGGCGCTGCGCAACCAGACGCGCGCACTCGCAGTTGCGGCGAGCCCGGACGCGCGGCGGATCCCGCTTAGCGGCGGCCACGGCGCGCTCGTCGTGACACCCAACGGCCGAGCGGCGCTTCTCCTCTCGGACCTGCCGGAGCCCGGCGCCGGGAAGGTCTTCGAGGCGTGGGTCATCTCCGGGGGCGCGGCGGCGCCTGCAGGGGTGTTCGCGGCCAAAGACCGCAGCGCGGCGATCGCGCTCGAGCGCGACGTCCCGGCCGGTGCGACCGTCGCCGTGACGATCGAACGTGCCGGGGGCGTGCGGCAGCCGACGAGCGAGCCGATCGTGCGCTCGGTCGCCTAGCAGTCGCGTTCCGCTAGGTCACCGCGCGCACGACTGCTGCGGTCGCTGCGGCGACCACGACCACGACGATGAACGGCGCGCGGCGGAGAACGGCGACTCCCGCGGCGGCAAGCCCGGCTGCTCGCGCGTCGATGACAAGCGAACGCCCGTTGCCAAAGGTCTGCACGACCACCAGGGCCGCGAGCAATGCAAGCGGGAGCAGCGTGGCCGCCCGCTGCAGCCGTTCGCCGTCGAGCAGACGAGCAGGTAGCGACCAGCCCGCCACCTTCAGGGCGAAGCAGGCAGCAGCCGTGGCGAAGATCGCGATCCATGTCATCGACGCAGCACCGCCGGGACGATCGCGAGCGCTGCGACGATCACCGGGACACCGGCGGGCGTCACGGGCACCGCGGCTGCTGCTAGCAGCCCGCCCCCGATCGCGATGCGCGCCCCGCGCCGGTCGCGGATCTGGGGCATGAGCAGCGCGAGGAACGCTGCTCCAACCGCCGCATCGAGACCGATCGTGTTCGTATCGAACACGGCCGCGCCCAGCGCTCCGAGGAGCGTCGCGAGGTTCCAGGTCGTGAAGATGGTGACGCCTGTCGTCCAGAACGCCGTGTCGCGCAAGCCCTCAGGGGCTGTGATCGCCATCGCGGTCGTCTCGTCGATCGTCAGCTGGGCGGCAACGACGCGCCGCGACCGCGGGACGCGCAACAAAGTCGAGAGGCGCACGGCATAGAGAAGGTTGCGACTGCCGAGCAGCGAGGCGCTCGCGATCCCGGCCGCGGCGGAGCCACCCGCACCGAGGACCCCGACGAGGGCGAACTGCGAGCCGCCGCTGAAG
>JAYUEQ010000166.1:0-5043 GCA_043739205.1 Thermoleophilia bacterium | reverse complement strand
AAGCCGCATCCAGGTCGAGCAGCTGGCTGAAAACGCCCGCGAATTCGGCATCGAATATTTTGACGCGCTCGACAGGCGCCAGGGCGTTGTCCACATCATTGGCCCGGAACAGGGCTTTACCCTGCCCGGCACCACAATCGTCTGCGGCGACAGTCATACCTCGACGCATGGGGCCTTCGGCGCGCTGGCGCATGGTATCGGCACATCGGAAGTCGAGCACGTGCTGGCGACGCAGACGCTCCCACAGGTGCGCCCGAAGACGATGGAGGTGCGCTTCGACGGCGACCTCCCCTTCGGCCTGTCCGCCAAGGACATGGTGCTCGCGGCCATTGGCCAGCTGGGGGTCTCGGGCGGCCGCGGCCATGTGCTCGAGTACACCGGCGAGGCGGTTCGCGCGCTGTCGATGGAAGGGCGCATGACCGTCTGCAACATGTCGATCGAGGCCGGTGCCCGCGCGGGCATGGTCGCCCCCGACGACACGACGTTCGCGTACCTCGAGGGCAGGCCCGGCGCCCCTCAGGGCACAGCGTGGGAGCAGGCACTCGACGAGTGGCGCGCGCTAGGCACCGACGAAGGCGCGTCCTACGACGACGCGATCGTCGTCGACGTGTCGTCGCTGAAGCCGCAGGTGACCTGGGGGACGAATCCCGGGATGGTCGTGTCGGTCGACGGCGTCGTTCCCGATCCCGGCGACTACGACGACCCCGAGCAGCGCGAGGCCGTCGAGCGCGCATTGCGCTACATGGATCTCGCGCCCGGTACGCCGCTCGTCGACGTGCGCATCGACAAGGTGTTCATCGGCTCGTGCACGAACGCACGCATCGAGGATCTACGGACAGCCGCAACGGTTGTTGCCGGCCGCCATGTCGCGGACGGTGTGCAGGCGATCGTCGTCCCCGGCTCCGCGCGCGTGAAGCAGCAGGCCGAGGAGGAGGGGCTGCGCGAGGTCTTCGAGTCCGCGGGCTTCGAGTGGCGGCGCGCCGGCTGCTCGATGTGCCTCGGCATGAACCCGGACATCCTCCTCGCCGGCGAGCGCTGCGCGTCGACGTCGAACCGCAACTTCGAGGGACGCCAGGGAGCAGGGGGGCGCACGCACCTGCTCAGCCCCGCGATGGCTGCCGCCGCCGCGCTCACGGGCCGCTTCACCGACGTGCGAGAGCTCGTATGAGACCGTTGCCGTCCGTCACCGGCACGGCTGCGGTGCTCGATCGCGCCGACGTCGACACCGACCAGATCATCCCGAAGCAGTTCCTGAAGCGGATCGAGCGAACGGGCTACGGCGAGTTCCTGTTTTTCGACTGGATGAAAGATCCCGACTTCGAGCTGCACCGCTACCCAGGGGCGTCCATCCTGCTGGCCGGCCCGAACTTCGGCTGCGGCTCATCCCGCGAGCACGCGGCCTGGGCGCTCGAGGACTACGGCTTCGACGTCGTGATCGCACCGTCGTTCGGCGACATCTTCCGCACGAACGCGGTCAACACCGGCCTAGCGCCGATCGCGTTGCCGCCGGAGCAGGTCGCACAGCTCCGCGAATCGGTCGGTGTCCTCAATGAGCTGACCGTCGACCTGGAGCACCTCGAGATCACGAACACATGTGGCCTGCGCATCCCGTTCGAGCTCGACGCGCACACGCAGGAGACGCTGGTGCACGGCCTGGACGACATCGCGCGCACGCTGAAGCGCTCAGCCGAGATCGACGCGTACGAGGCGACGCACACCGCGCGCTTCGACACGCGGGCGCTGCCTGTTTAACCTGTCGCCGTGGCGACAGTGCGCGATCTCGACCGCCTGGCACTCGCGTTGCCTGAGACGACGAAGGACGTCTCGGACGACGGCAGGGCGAGCTACCTGGTGCACGGGAAGACGTTCTGCTTCCATCGCGAGCGCCGCGGCGATGCCGTCGATCCCAAGACTGGTGAGCGCATGGACGACGTGCTGATGTTCCGCGTCGACGGGGCCGAAGCGAAAGAGCTGGTGCTCGCCGACCCACGCAAAGTGTTCTTCACGACACCGCACTTCAACGGCTATCCGGCGGTGCTGATCCGCATCCCCGACCTCGGGCGGCTCAACGTCCCAGAGCTCCGTGAAACGGTTGTCGAGGCCTGGCTGACGCGTGCGCCGAAGCGCGTTGCGAAGGCTTGGCTCACTGGTGTCTGACACCCGAGCCAAACATCGAGATCGCCCCGCGCCCCGAACAGGTGTCTGACACCAGTTCGGAGTGTCGCGACACATCGAACTGGGAAAAGGTGTCAGACACCTAGCCCGTGTTGCGCAGCGCTGCCGCGATGCCTGCGATCGAGCGCAGGAGCGGGAGGTGCGCCGTCTCGTCGCCCGCTCGGTGGCGACGCAGCAGTTCGACCTGCACGGCGTTCATCGGGTCGACGTACGGGTTGCGCAGTGCGACCGACCGAAGAAGGATCGGCTGCCGCTCGAGCAGGCGCTCGACGCCCGTTGCGGCGTGCACGCCCTCGACCGTGCGCGCCTTTTCTGCTTCGAGGACCGCGAACAGGCTCGGGTCGCTGACCAGCGAGAGGTAGCCGCGCGCGATCGTGAGGCTCGACTTCGCAAGCGTCATTTCGAGGTTGTCGACGACGGCGCGGAAGAACGGCAGTCGCTCGTAGAGGTCGCGCAAGTTCGCGTCGCCGGCCTCGGCGAACGCGGTGCCGCAGCCGAACCACGCCGGCAGCAGCACCCGGTTCTGCGTCCACGAGAACACCCAGGGGATCGCCCGCAACGACGCGAGGTAATCGGCGTCGTTCGGGCGTCGTGCCGGCCGTGATGCGATCTCGAGCAGAGATAGCTCGTCGACCGGTGTGATCTCTCGGAAGAACTGCACGAAGCGCTTGTCCTCCCACACGAGTGCCCGGTAGGCAGCGCGCGAGACATCGGCCATGCGCTCGAGCAGCACCCGGTCGGCGGGGGACGGCGGCGCAGGCAGGCGCTCCGGGTACGTCGCGAGCAGCGTTCCCGCTAGCGCAGACTCGAGGTTGCGCCGCGCGAGCCCCTCGAGGCCGTACTTGAAGGAGATCGTCTCGCCCTGCTCGGTCAGCTTGACGCGGCCCGGCGGGAAGCTCGCCGGCTGCGAGGCGATCGCGGCGAAAGTCGGGCCGCCACCGCGCCCCGCGCTGCCGCCGCGCCCGTGGAAGATCGTCAGTTCGACGTCGTGACGGCGCGCGACGTCGGCCAGTTCCTCCTGCGCGCGGTAGATCCCCCACTGCGCTGCGAGGTAGCCGCCGTCCTTGCCCGAGTCGGAGTACCCGACCATCACCTCGATCTGTCCGCTCGCGCCGAAGCGGCCGTCCTCGAGCAGTTCCTCGAGGATCGCCGGTGCCGCCGTGAGGTCGTCGACCGTCTCGAACAAAGGCACGACCGAAAGCTCGTCGCTCAACGCGAGCGCGCGGTGCACGTCGTCCGCCGAGGATGTCCCGGAGATGATCAGCGTGTCGAGCGACTCCGGCCCGTGCTTTGCGCGGGCCTCGAGCGCGGCCGCAACGGCATCCCGGGCGCGGTCGGTCTCCAGCTCACGCGCGTGCAGTCGAATGTCGAGCTTCGCGACATGGAAGCCGAACAGCTCGACCATCCGCTCGAGCCGCGCCACGCGACCGTCGGCGGCGCGTTTGCCGCCGTGCGTGGTCAGACTTGCGCGAATCATCCGCAGGTCGTCCAGCAGCCCGCGCGCATCGGCATAGCCGCCGTTACCAAGACGCCACCACATGAACGAGAGCTTCCGGCGGTACGGCTCCAGATCGTTGCGCGCCCCGATCTCCTCCGCGTAGTACGGCAGTTCCGCCTCGTCGCGCGCGAGGGAGTCCTCGAGCTCCTGCGAGATAGTGACGAGCGAGCGCGCGGAGGCGAGCTCCACGGCGAGCGCGCGCACCTCGGTCCGGTAACGGTCGACTGCGATCGCCCGTGCCCGGTCGAGCGCTTCGTGGATCGACGCCGGACCTGCCGCCGGGTTGCCGTCCATGTCGCCGCCGATCCACGAGCCGAACGTAAGGGGCGGTGGCGAGTCGGGAACCTTGTCGCGCCACTCCTTCAACAGATCGGTTGCAGCCGACATCAGGCTGTGCTCGAAGAACCAGAGTCCGTGACGGATCTCGTCCGAGATGCGCAGCCGGTCGTGCCGCACTTCATCCGTCTGCCAGAGCAGCGTCACCTCTTCGGCGATCCGCTCCTCCCCCTCGAGTTGTTCGAGAGGAGAGATGCGCGGATCGTCGAGCTTGCGCAGCTGCTCGGAGACGCGGATGTGACCGAGCAGGACGGTGCGCCGCGTCGCTTCCGTCGGGTGCGCGGTCAGCACGAGCCGGATCTCCGTCCCGTGCGCACGCTCGTCCAGGTGGTCGCCGAGTTGCAGGAACGCGCCCTCGAGCGATTCGCGTGAGACGCGCCCGTCGTGGGCATCCTCGCGGCGGCGGCGCAGCCGGTGATGCTGCTCGGCGAGGTTCGCGAGCTGGAAATAGAGACCGAACGCGCGGAGGACGAGTGCCTGCTCGCGCGCCCCGAGCGCAGGGTCGACAGTGACGACGGCGCCGTCGCGGCGGGCCGAGCGCGCGTCGCGACGGATCTGTTCGACCAGCTCGAGCAGCCAGGGCCCCTCTTGTTCGACGAGCACCGTGCCGAGAATCGTCCCCAGCATGCGAACGTCGCGGCGCAGCGGCGCAGCGGAGTCAGTAGTCATACGCGACAGGCTAGAGGCTAAGAGCGGAGGCCCAGGGCCGTCAGGACAGCGTCGGCGTCGGCTTCCACCGTTGTGACGCGCGAGGAGCCGGTCGGCACGGGCGGACGCACGCCTGTGACGACGAGCACGACCCGGGAGCCGGGCGCGATGTCGTCGCGGCGGATCGCCTCGACGAGCGCGCCGAGCGCTGCACCACCCGAATGGTCGGGTGTGACGCCGGTGCTTTCCGCGAGCAGTGCGGTGTGCTTCACGATCTCGCTCTCGGCTACGGCGATGATCGCGCCCCCAGTCGTGCGCGCGGCACCGAGCGCGAGGTCGCCGTGGGAGGGATCGCCGACTGCGAGCGAGGTGATCAGCGTGGAAGG
>JAYUEQ010000165.1:0-5289 GCA_043739205.1 Thermoleophilia bacterium | reverse complement strand
AACCACGGATGCAACCCCTCGGGCTCCCACTCGAAGTCGCCCTCCAGCCCGCGCTTTGCTTTCACGAACGCTTCGATGAACGTGCGGCCGATGCCCATCGTCTCGCCGACCGCCTTCATCTGCGTGCCAAGGGTGCGGTCCGCGCCGGGGAACTTTTCGAACGTGAAGCGCGGGATCTTGACGACGACGTAGTCGAGCGTCGGCTCGAAACTCGCCGGCGTTGTTCCCGTCAGGTCATTCGGGATCTCGTCGAGCGTGTAGCCGACGGCGAGCTTCGCCGCGACCTTCGCAATCGGGTAGCCCGTCGCCTTCGACGCGAGCGCTGAAGAGCGCGAGACGCGCGGGTTCATCTCGATCACGCGGATGTCGCCCGAGACGCGGTCGCGCGCAAACTGGATGTTCGAGCCGCCGGTGTCGACGCCCACGGCGCGGATCACGGCGATCGCCGCATCCCTGAGCTCCTGGTAGGCCTCGTCGCTCAGCGTCATCTGCGGCGCGACCGTCACCGAGTCGCCCGTGTGCACGCCCATTGGATCGAGGTTCTCGATCGAGCAGACGATCACCACGTTGTCCGCCTGGTCGCGCACGACTTCGAGCTCGAACTCGTCCCAGCCGCGCACGGATTCCTCGACCAGTACCTGGCCGATCGGCGACTCCTGGATGCCGCGCTCGACCTGCGCACGCAGTTGCTCGGCGTCGTAGGCAAAGCCGCCGCCGTGCCCTCCGAGCGTGAATGCCGGCCTCACGACCGCGGGGAGCGAGACACCGAGCAGGTCGTCGGGCGAGGTGACGATGCGCGACGTCGGCGTCTTGAGACCGCAGGCCTCGACGGTCTGCTTGAAGAGCTCGCGATCCTCCGCGCGTTGAATCGCGTCGAGGCGCGCGCCGATCAGTTCGATGCCGAGCTCGGCGAGGATCCCCGACTCTTCGAGCTCGCGGGCGAGGTTCAGCGCCGTGCCGCCGCCCATCGTCGCGAGCAGCGCATCCGGGCGCTCGCGGCGGAGGACGGCACTGACGCCTTCGAGGTCGAGCGGCTCGAGGTAGGTGCGGTCGGCGAAGCCAGGGTCGGTCATGATCGTCGCCGGGTTCGAGTTGACGACGATCGTCCGGAACCCGTCCTCGCGCAACACCTTCAGCGCCTGGCAGCCCGCGTAGTCGAACTCCGCCGCCTGTCCGATCACGATCGGGCCCGAGCCGATCAGGCAGATCGACTTGATGTCGTAGCGCCTCGGCACTACGCGGCCGCTTTCAATTCGTCGACCCAGTTACTGATGATCGACGCCGCGTCGTGCGGGCCCGGTGCGGCCTCGGGATGAAACTGCGCCGAGCGTGCGCGGAGCTCGGGGTAGGCGAGGCCTTCGACGGTGCCGTCGTAGAGCGAGCTGTGCGTCACGCCCGTCTCGTCGCCCGCCGCGACGGCAAAGCCGTGGTTCTGCGAGGTGACGATCACCCGACGTGTCCGGTGGTCGACGACGGGGTGGTTCGCGCCACGATGGCCGAACGGAAGCTTGAACGTCTCCTTGCCGGTTGCGAGCGCAAGCAGCTGGTGGCCGAGGCAGACACCAAGCACCGGCACACGACCGAGCAGCTCTTGGAGCCGCTGCACCTCACCGGTCAGCGGCGCCGGGTCGCCAGGCCCCGGCGAGAGGAGCACGCCGTCGTAGGAGGCGAGTGTGTCCGCATCGGTGTCGTGTGGGAAAACGTCGACTGCCGCGCCGTTTCCTGCGACGCGCTTCAGGATCGAGCGCTTGCAGCCGTAGTCGACGACCGCGACGCGCACCGACCCATCGCTCGTAAATGTGTACTGCTCTTTCGTCGAGACGCCCGCGACGAGTGCCGCACCGGCCATCTCCGGCTGGGCGCGCACTGCCGTCAGCACTTCGTCGACCGACGTGTCGCCGCTGACCGCAGCCGCGCGCATTGCGCCCCGGTCACGTAGATGCAGGACGACCGACCTCGTGTCGATGCCGGTGAGAGCGACGAGACCGGTCTCGCGCAGCCAGTCGGTCCACTGCGGCCCGCGCGCCTCGCGCATCACGACCGCCTTCGCATGCGCGCGCTTCGACTCGGAGCGAGCGGCCTCGACGCCGTAGTTGCCGACCATCGGCGCCGTGAACGTGACGATCTGTCCTTCGAAGCTCGGGTCGGTCGCAACCTCCTGGTAGCCGCTCATCGAGGTCGTGAACACCGCCTCGCCGAACGCGAAGCCTTCCGCGCCGACGGATTGCCCCTCGAAGACCGTTCCGTCCTCGAGCACGAGTGCGTTGATCACAGCTCGTGCACCACCCGGCCGGCGGCGATCGTCAACCGGACCCGGCTGCGCAACCGCTTGCCCAGCAGCCACGAGTTCTGCGACCGCGACTGGAACCGGTCGGCCTTGACCCGCCAACTTGCCTCGGTGTCGATCAGCGTCAAGTTGGCCTGGGCACCGACGGCGATCCGCGGCCGTTCAAGCCCGAAGATCGCAGCGGGCCCGGCGGACATCCGCTCGAGCACCGTCTCGAGAGCGAGCACGCCCGGCTCGATCAAGTAGGTGAAGAGGGACGCAAACGAGGTCTCGAGCCCGGTGACACCGAAGGGAGCCGATTCGAACGGCACGTCCTTCTCCTCGGGCGAGTGCGGAGCGTGATCGGTCGCGATCGCAGCGATCGTGCCGTCGCGCAGCGCCTCGAGCAGAGCCGCGCGGTCGTCCTCGGTGCGCAGCGGTGGGTTCATCTTCATGTTGGCGTCCAATGTGCGGATCGCCTCATCGGTCAGGCAGAGATGATGGGGCGTTGCCTCGGCCGTCGCGCGCGTGCCGGCTTCGTGTGCGCGGCGCAGGTGCTCGACGGACTCGCGGGCGGAGAGGTGCATCAGGTGCACGGCCTGGGCGGTTTCGCCCGCGAGGTCGAGGTCGCGCGCGACCATCAGGCTCTCGCCGAGTGACGGCCAGCCGCCGAGCCCGAGCTCGGCAGCGACGACGCCCGCATGCGCGTGGCCGCCGCGCGTCAGCGACGCCTCCTCGCAGTGGACGGCGATCATCCGTCCCGTGACGGCGTTGTACTGCAGCGCGCGCCGCATCACGCCGGCGGACGCGACGGGCCTGCCGTCGTCGGTGAACCCGGCTGCGCCGGCATCGGCGAGCGCTGCCATCTCGGTCAGCTCGGACCCGTCCTGGCCCTTGGTGATCGCCGCGAGGAAGCCGACGGGAATGTGCGCTTCCTCGTCGGCGCGGGCGCGCAGCCCGCGCAAAACGTCGGCGTCGTCGATCACCGGGTCGGTGTTCGGAATCGCGAGGATCGCGCAGTAGCCACCGGCTGCGGCGGCGGCAGTCCCGCTCGCGATCGTCTCTTCGTCCTCGCGGCCGGGGGTCCGCAGGTGCACGTGCGGGTCGATGAACGCCGGTGCGAGCGTGAGCCCTGACGCCTCGATCACGCGGTGCTCGTTCGTATCGAGGTTCTCACCGATTTGGGCGATCACGCCGTTGTCGATGCGTAGGTCGAGCGTCGTGTCGATCCCTTCGACGGGGTCGATGACCCGCGCGCCGCGCACGACGATGTTCTCTGCTCCGGTGCGTCCCGCGAGCATCACGCGACCTCGACCGTGGTCTCGACCGCGACCGGGCCCGTCGTGAGCAAGTCGTAGAGAACTGCCATGCGCACGATCAGCCCGGAGCGCACCTGGTCGACGATCAGGGCGGCATCGCTGTCGGCGACGCGCGCGTCGATCTCGACCCCGCGGTTCATCGGGCCTGGGTGCATTACACGCTGGCCGTCGCGCACCCGCTCAGGCGTGATCCCCCACTTCGCCGTGTACTCGCGCAGCGACGGAACGAAGTTGGCGCCCTCGAGCATCCGCTCGCGCTGCATGCGGAGGACGTAGACGACGTCGGCGTCGGCGATCGTTGCGATGTCGTGCGAAGTCGGCGCGAGCCCTTCCGGCAAGAGCGCCGGAGGACCGACGAGAACTGCGTCCGCCCCGACAAGTCGAAGCGCCTGCACAAGCGAGCGGGCGACGCGTGAGTGCAGCGAATCGCCGACGATCGCAACCTGCAGACCGTCGAGCCGTCCGAACGCCTCGCGCATCGTGTAGAGGTCGAGCAACGCCTGCGTCGGATGCTGGTGCTTGCCGTCGCCGGCATTGACCACGCGTGCCTCTGTCAGCCGCGCGACGTACTCGGCGGCGCCGACTTCCGGATGACGAATCACGATCACGTCGGGGTCGTAGGCCGAGAGCGTCAGCGCCGTGTCCTTCAGCGACTCGCCCTTGTCCACGGACGAACCGACGGCCTTCAGGGTCATCGTGTCGGCGGAGAGTCGCTTCGCAGCGAGCTCGAAGCTCGAAGATGTCCGAGTGGAGGACTCGTAGAAGACATTCAGGATCAACCGACCGCGCAGCGTCGGCAGCTTCTTGTTGTCGCGCTCCTGCGAGTGGGCAAACGAGCGTGCCGTCGCGAGCAGCCGCTCGACGTCTCCGTGTGAGAGGTCGGCGATCGACAGCAAATTGCGCTTCTCGTTCGCCGGCGGGAGCAGGTCGCCGCCGACGACGCGCAGGTCAGTCATTGTCGCCCTCCTCGCGCTCTGTCACGAGGACGACCCGGTCGACCTCGTCGATCTCAACGAGCTCGACCTGCACGCGCTCGTTGCGGCCGGTCGGAAGGTTCTTGCCGACGTAGTCGGGCCTGATCGGAAGCTCGCGGTGACCGCGGTCGGCGAGCACTGCGAGTTGCACGCGCTCCGGGCGCCCGTATTCGAGCAGCGCATCGATCGCGGCGCGGATCGTGCGCCCGGTGTAGAGGACGTCGTCGACGAGGATCACCGTGCGCCCCTCGAGCCCGAAGTCGAGCTTCGTCTCGCGCGCCAGCGGCTGCGCACGGCGCGGCGCCTGGCCGGCGCGCACGTGGACGTCGTCGCGGTGAAAAGTGATGTCGAGCTGGCCGAGCGCAAGCTCCTCGCCGCTGCGCTCCTCGATCAGGTGCCGCAGGCGGTGGGCGATCGGCACTCCGCGCGTGTGGATGCCGACGAGGGCGACCGTGTCGAGGTCCTCGTTGCGCTCGATGATCTCGTGCGCGATGCGGGAAAGCGTTCGCCGGATCGATTCCTCGTCCAGCAGGACACGCGGCGCCGGTTTGACGGCAGAGTGAGACATTCGACTCCTTTTCGGCCTCTCTGGACCGGGTTAAAGGGGTGTGGTGAACGTGGAGTGCCGCCGGGGACTGTAGTGGATCCGATCGGACGGAGGAGTGACGGAGTAGTGTCCCGCCTCGGTGGACGCCCAGACCCTCAGTCGCTACGCCAAATTGATCGTCGA
>JAYUEQ010000164.1:0-9686 GCA_043739205.1 Thermoleophilia bacterium | reverse complement strand
CCCGTGTGGGGCGCCCCGACCGCAGTGTCAGTTCGTTACTTGCAGTACTTCTTGTAGGTGCCTGTGCAGATGTCGCTCTTCTTGAGGAAGCCGGACGTGTAGATCTTCGTCCAGTTCGACTTGTAGAGCGCGACCGGCGCGATGATGAACGCCGGCTCCTTCTTCGAGCCGTTTGCAACGCTGCCCGTGACGGTCAGCTTCTGGCCCTTGATCAGCTGGACTGCCGCCTTCGCGGCCGCCTTCGCGAGCACACGCGTGTCCTTCCAGACCGTCATCGTCTGCCAACCACTGATGATGTTCTGGAAGCCCTGCGGCGTCGCATCCTGACCCGAAACCGGGATCGGCTTCAGACCATGCTTCTGCAGGGACGCGATCACAGCACCCGCCATGCCGTCATTGGCCACGGCAGCCGCGTCGATCTTGTTGCCCGTCTTCACGAGCATCTGGTCGAAGATCGTGCCGGCCTTCTGGTTGTCCCAGCCGGGAACGAACTGGTCCGGGCCCTTCTTGAACGTCCCGTTCTTGTACAGCGGCTTCAGCACCGAGTCATAGCCGCCCTTGAACAGGAACGCATTTGCGTCCGTGCTACCGCCGTTGACCTCGGCGATCACCGGATGCTGCGAGTACTTCCCGTTCGCCTTCAGGCCAGCCACGATGCCCTTGCCCTGCAGCACACCGACAGCCGCGCCGTCGAACGAGACATAGATCGATGCCACGCCACCCTTGACCTGACGGTCATAGTCGATCGACGGAACACCCTTGGCCTTCGCGGTCTGCTCGATCGCACTCGCCGAACCGGCGTCGATCGCGACCTCAACGAGGACCTTCGCACCATTACCGAGGCACTGGTCAGCCTGCGCCTTCTGCTTCTGCGCATCACCGCCAGCGTTGTAGATCTGGTAGGTCACACCGGCCGCCTTGAGCGCCGCCGTCATCGCGGGAGCGTCGTAATGCACCCACCTGATCGACGTAGCGGGGTCCGGGAACAGCACGCAGACTTCGCCGCCCGCGGCCTTCTTGCTCGAACTGGCAGTCGCAACCGCAACCGCCATCGTTGCAAGCACGACAACGCCAGCAACGATCAGCAGCGTCGACGTCCGAAAAACGTTCTTCACGTGATTCCTCCTGACAGGGGGGACAGCTTGATGCGCGCAGATGACCCCGCTCAGCGAGCAGGCCATCTTCACAACAGGGAAACTCCCCGAAAAACCGGCTCCCGTCAAGGGGGATCGGCCGATTCAGCTATCAAAAGGGAAGGACGGCCGCCTCGTTCAGGTCGCGTTCAGGCACCAGGCAACAACGGTGTCTGACACCTTTTGGCAGGTCGACACGGGCGCGCGTCTCGAACCGGTGTCAGACACCGGTTCGTCGTTCGACGCGAATTCGCAGTTCCGGCGGGTGTCAGACACCCGTCAGCGAGCTTCGATGGCACGCATGACGTAGCCGCCCTCCAGCATCCCCGGTGCGCGTTGCTGGAGGCGGTCCCACGTCGGGACATCCCAGCCGAACGAATCAGCGAGCCGGACGATCATGTTGAACATGCCGCACACAGCGGCGGCGTCACGCAGCGCCTGCTGCGACACGCCCGCGGCGTAGACCGCTCCCGCATCGGCGGGCTCGAGCTCGTCGGGGCGCAGCGTCAGCTTCTCGAGGAAGACGAGCGTGGCGGCGAGCTGCGGCGAGAGCGGGGCAGTCCGCCAGTCGTCGACGACGGCTTGCCAGATTTCCTCACCGAGCGCGTACGACGCAACTGCGCCGTGAGAGCCCATTCAGAATGGACACTGGTTGAGCAGCGAGGTGAAGCCCGCGAACAGCTCCCGCTCCCCCGCGCTCCACTCCGACGGCCCGCGCATCACGACGTCGAGCTCCTCCGAGAACGGCGTCCCGAAAAGCTCGGGCCGGTACAGCAGCGTCTTCACGACGCCGAGCGGCTCGGCGCCGCTCCGCTCGCGGATCGCGGCGAGCATCGCTGCCTCCGGTGGCGCGTGCCCGTGATCGACGACTGCGAGCCTCATCCGATCACCGCCGACGCGGCGTCGAGCCGGCGCAGCCCTTCCGAAATGGCAGCTGCGACCGTCTGCTCGAAGATCTCGTCCTCGGACAGGCCTGCCGCCTTGAGCTCCTCGACATCAGCGTCCGTGACCTTGTGGGCATTCGTGCGCACCTTCGCGAGATAGGGCGCCATCTCCGGCGGTGACGCCGTCGTCGAGGCGACGTTCGCGCGCAGCGCGTCGAGATGCTCGGTCATGCGGCGATCCTAGTGCAACTCGTGAGCGCCGTTGGACGCTCCACTGATCCACGCACGAGCAGGCAGTCGCTCGGCGAACGCCGGCGCGTCATCGGCCGCGACGAGCGCGACGATCGCTCCGCCGAACCCGCCGCCGGTCATCCGCGCGGCCAACGCACCGTTGTCGTAGGCCCAGTCGACGAGCCGGTCGAGCTCCGGGATCGACACCTCGAAGTCGACGCGCAGGCTCTCGTGCCCCTCGCGGAACAGCTCGCCCACGCGGAGCAGGTCGTCCGCGCGCAACGCCTCGACGACCTGGCGAACGCGCGCGTTCTCCGTCTCGAGGTGGCGAACGCGCTTCGGCGCGCCCTCCTCGAGCTCGCGCTTACGCGTGGCGTAGCCGGAGTGCTCGTGGACGCGCGCGACACCGGAGTCGGCAATCACGAGCGAGACACCGGCCGGGAGCGGCACGAGCTCGTGCTCGAGCGACGCGAAGTCGAACAGCACCGCATGCCCCGCACGGCCGAAGACGCACGCTGCCTCGTCGAGGAGGCCACTCGGCACCCCGACCGCGCGGTGCGCGGCGCGCTGCGCCGCGAGCGCCAACTCGAGCGGCTCGAGCTCGAAGTCGGCAACGGCACAGAGCGCTATCCCGACGACGATCTCCAGCGCGGCCGACGACGAGAGCCCCGACCCGATCGGCAGCGTCGAGCTCAGCTCACCCTGCAAGCCGACAGGTTCCCGCCCAAGGAGCGCAAGCTCAGCGGCGACGGCCGAGACGTAGCGTCCAAAGCCGGTCGCATCGCCGCCACCGTCGGCCTCAACCGAAACGGTCTCACGAACCGCGACCGAGTGCAGCTCAATCCTCCGCGCGGGCTCGGCGAGCAACGTGATCCCGAGGTCGAGCGCTGCCGGCAGTGCAACGCCACCGCCGAGGTCGGTGAACTCGCCGATCAGGTTGACGCGGCCCGGCGCCCAGAAGCGCCGGCTCACGCCTCGGGCGACTCGGCTGCGCCGCTCGGCGCGGCGTCGTCGCGGCGGTGCCACGGCTGGAACTTCACCTTGAGACGATCGATGCGCTGGCCCTCGACCGACTCGACGGTGAAGGTGAGCCCTTCGTGCTTGACCTCGTCCTCGGCCAGGGCTGCGCGTCCCAGTTGCCCGAAGACGAAGCCTGCGATCGTGTGGTAGTCGTCCTGCGGCAGCGCACACCCGAAGCGCTCGTTGAAGTCGTCGATCGGGAACGTGCCGTCGATGCGAATCGTGTCGTCGTCGATCCGCTCGACCGTCTCGTCGGGCAGGTCGAACTCGTCCTCGATCTCGCCGACGATTTCCTCGAGCAGATCCTCGAGCGTCACGATGCCCTCCATCGACCCGTACTCGTCGATCACGACCGCCATGTGCTGGTTCGTGCGCCGGAACTCGGTGAGGAGCGCGCCGAGGTCCTTCGTCTCCGGGACCATGTAGGCCGGTCGGACGAGCGGCTCCACGTCGACGTCGACGATGCCGCGGTCATTCATCGCAACGATCAGGTCGCGGATGTGGAGCACGCCGACGATGTCGTCGAGCGACTCACGGTAGACCGGGTAGCGCGTGTACGGCGAGTCGAGCACGGCCTTGAGCGCCTCTTCGGCCGGGAGCGCGATCGAGATCGCGACGACCTCGGGACGCGGGACCATCACGTCGGAGACTTCCTTGTCTGCGAAATCGAAGACCTTGTAGAGCATCTCCTGTTCCTCGTGCTCGATCTCGCCCTGATCGGCCGACGACGAAAGGAGCATGCGCAGCTCGGCCTCGGAGTGCGCCTCGTGCTCGGCGCCCGGCGGCTCGAGCCCGAGGGCGCGCAGGATCAACGCGGTCGATTCCTGCAGCAGCCAGACGAGCGGGCGAGCGATCAGGAAGAACCACCGCACGGGCGTCGAGAGCAGGAGCGCCGTTCGCTCGGGGTGGCCGAGCGCAATCCCCTTGGGCACGAGCTCGCCGATCACCACGTGCAGATAGGTGACGATCAGCAGCGCGATGATTACGGCCAGGAAGGACGCCATGATCGAATCGAACTTCCGGGCGAGCACCTGCTCGCCGAGAGCACCGATCGCCAGACTGGAGATCGTGACGCCGAGCTGCATCGCAGAGATGAACCGCGGCGGGTCACCGGTGATCTTGAGGACGAGGCGGGCGCGCTTGTTGCCCTCGTGCTCGAGCTCCATGATGCGCGTCCGCCGCGAGGTGACGAGGCCGTACTCGGCCGCCACGAAAAACGCGTTCACGAACAGCAGCCCAAGAAGGGCCAGCATCTCGAGGAGGAAGGTCACGCGTAGCTGCGCCCCGAAGGCGCGTGTGTACTGGGCGGCAGGTCGTCGTCCACGCGAATCAGTGGGCCGAGTATAGCCGTCTGGTGGACGACACGAACATATGTTCTATGATCGCAGGATGCGGGTCGAATACCGCGAGGAGCCCTGCACGGTCGCGCTGAACCGCGTGAAGGGCATGCCGTTCGAGTGGTCGCTCAACCCTTATATGGGTTGCGTGCATCGCTGCACGTTCTGTTACGTCCGCGCGTTCGAACGGCGCGCCGACCGGCCTTCCGACGACCGCTACGGCACCTCGATCCGCGTGAAGGTGAACATCGTCGACTTGCTGCGCCGGCAACTCGCGCGGAAGAGCTGGCAGGGCGAGGGGATCGCGATCGGCGCTGCGACCGATCCGTACCAGCCGGCCGAAGGGCGGTACCGGCTGACGCGCGGCTGCCTCGAGGTGCTGTGCAACGCCTCGAACCCGTTCTCGATCATCACGCGTGGGCCGTTGGTCGTTCGCGACGTCGACGTGCTCGCCGAGGCATCGTTGCGTGCGCAGGTCTCCGTCACGTTCTCCGTTCCGACCGTCGACGACGACGTCTGGCGCACGACCGAACCGGGCACCGCGCCGCCGCGTCAGCGCCTGCGCGCGCTGACCGTGCTCGTCGAGGCCGGCGTGCGCGCTTCGGTCGGAATGGCGCCCCTCCTCCCCGGTCTCTCCGACCACCCGAGCTCGATCGCGCGCGTCGTTACGGCTGCGCGCGAAGCGGGCGCGTGCGGCATCTGGGCGAACCTCCTCTACCTCCGCCCGGGGACCCGCGAGCACTTTCTCGACTGTCTGGCCCGCGACTGGCCCGAGCTCCTTCCGGACTACGAGCACCTCTATGCAGGAGGGGCCTACCTGCCGAGATCTGAGGCTGAGCCTGCTCGCAACGAGGTGCGGAGGCTCGCCCGGGAGCACGGGATTCGCGATCGTAGACCCGAGCCGCTGCGTCCGAAGCCCCGCGACGAACAGCTTTCCCTTCTTTCCGCGTAGGATTGAGCGCTAGATGCCCGACGAAATCACGGCGATGATCGTCGACGACCACGAAGTTGTCCGCGAAGGCCTGCGTCTTTCGCTCTCGCGGGCGCCGCATATTCGGGTAGTCGGCGAAGCTGCAGACGGCGCCTCGGCCGTCGAAATGGCGGAGCGCCGCAAGCCCGACGTGATCATCATGGACGTCCGCATGCCGGGCATGGACGGGCTCGAAGCGACGAAGATCCTCACCGAACGCGTTCCCGAGTCGAAGGTCTTGATCTTCACCGCGTACTCCGAGCGCTCGCTCCTCGGCCGCGGCCTCGAGTCCGGCGCGAAGGGCTACATCCTCAAGGAAGCTCCACACCAGACTCTCGTGCGCGCCATCGAGAAAGTCGCGCAGGGCGACGGCTACGTCGACCCCGCGCTCATGCCTGCGTTCCTCGCCGGCAAGGACCAGACCGACATGCTCACGACGCGCGAGCGGGAGATCCTCCAGTTGCTCGCCGACGGCATGTCGAACGCGGATGTCGCGGGCCGCCTCTTCATCTCGCAAGAGACGGTGAAGAGCCACGTGCGGCACATCCTCACCAAGCTCGAAGCCGACACGCGCACGCACGCAGTCGCGATCGCGCTCCGCGAAGCGATCATCGATTAATCGGTTGCTCGCGTGAGCGACTCCGAAGGGCTTGATCGGCTGATCGCCGCCGAGCAGGATGAGCGCCGCCGCATTGCGCTGTTCCTGCACGACGGCCCGGTTCAGAATCTCGCCGGGATCGCGTTGATGCTCGACGCGGCGCTGCACTCGATCACAATCGGCAAGCTCGACGACGCCCAGAGCGTGCTCTCGTCAGCCCTCGATCGCCAGCGCTCCACGATTCGCGAGCTGCGCGACCTGTCGTTCGCGCTCGAGCCGGTCGTCCTGCGCGACCAGGGCTTCGCTCCGGCGTTGCAGGAGCTTGCAGACCAGATCGGGACGGCGAACCGCATCCGGATCAACCTCGACATCGCGGCCGCCGAGGAGATCGGCGAGGCCGCCCAGGTGGCGACCTACACGATCATCCGAGAACTACTCGACCAGGCGATCCGTCGTGGGCCCCCGACCACGGTGGACGTCCGGATGACCGCGACCGACGACGGCGGGCTCGAAACGTGTGTCGCAGACGACGCGGAGCCCGAGCGGCGCAGACGCTCGTTCGAGGCGATCGAAGAGCGGGTCAAGCAGCTGCACGGCACGATCGAGGTCCACGTGGACGACGACGGCACACGCGTCGTCGTGACGCTGCCGCCCTACGCGACCCGGAGGTAAGCTCGGCGCCGATGACCGAGGGCTCCAGCTATCTCCTCTTCCTCTGGTCGCCGACCGGCTACAGCCTCCGCGAGGTGCAGGGCGACCCGCCTCAGGTCGGGCACGAGTTCGAAGAGGGCGACTACACGCTGGTCGTGAACAAGATCGGCGTCTCGCCACTCCCCGGCGACACCCGCGCGTGCGTCTTCTCGCTGGGCAAGTAGCGGTGTCTGACACCGCTGCGAAGCACCTGGCGGCGGCGAAGCGCCAAGGTGTCTGACACCTTTTCGTAGCGTCCGCCGACGCCGAACTGCCAACGGGTGTCAGACACCAGCAACGTCCTCGGCCGCGACGAGGCCCTGCACGAGCGCTTGCGCGAGGCCGCTCGCGTACCCGCCCGTCGCGACGCCGCCAGCGTCGACGCCGGCTGCCCAGAGACCGTCAGCGCCAATCACACGCGCACGCTCGTCCACGCGCAAGCCCCCGATCGTGTGCGTGATCGACGCGATCACCCTCACCGCTGCGACCGTGCCGTCCGGCGGGTCGAACGGAAGATCGACGAGCGCGACGCGTGCCTCGGCCGGTGCCGCCTCGACCATCTCCGCCACCGTGCGGTCTCGGACACGCTGCGCGAGCGCCGCTGTGTCGAGGAGGTAGAACGCGCGCGCGTCGCGACGCCGGCCGGTCGCCTGAACGACGTTCGTCTCCGACCATGACACGTCGTCGCCGCGGAAGAACTCCACCCCGTCCTCGTCGAAGATGCGTGCGAAGCGGGCGTAGAGCTGCGACATCGAGACCAGCTGCGTCTCGTCCCACGGTGCGTCGGGCATGTTGCGGCCGTAGAACTCGTCCATGCCTGCCGTCACGCTTGCACCGCGGTCGAGCGCGAAGCAGAGGCCGTCACCTTCTGACCACGGGTTCGCGCGCAGCCGTAGCGACGCCGCGGGACGGATGTAGCGCGTCACGAGGTCCGAGGAGGCAGCGAAGCCCCCGGTGCAGAGGATCGTCACGTCGTCTGCACAGCCGTCGGCTTGCAACTCGACCTCACCCGCGAGCGACTCGACGATCCCCTTCGGATCGAAGCGCTTGCCGACGGTCAGCGGGTTGCCCGTCTCGTCCCAGACCACCGACGCGCCGCGGGACTCGAGCCAGGCGATCGCGTCATCGAGTCGCTCCCAGATGACCCGCTGCACCGCTTCGTCCCCGCCCGGACATTCGCGGCGGAAGGCCTCCCACTCGCGGTGGCGCCAGACGACGCATGACGAAAGCAGCATCGAGCCGCCGATGCGCGTTCCCTTCTCGCGCACGACGACACCGCGCCCGAGCTCACGCAGCCGCGCCGCCGCTACGAGACCGGCCATGCCGGCCCCTGCAACCGTGGTCACGTGAGCGAGAACGTCGGCTTGTGCTCGACGTACTCGATGCGCACGCGCTCGGGGCCCCACAGGAACGCGGCGAACGTGTTCGCGGCATCAACGACGGACTCGACCTCGATCCCGAGCTCCTTCGCATCCGCGACCACCTCGTCGGCGGAATCGACCAGCACCGCGAGGTGATTGAGGAGCGGGCGCTCCGGCGCGCCGGGAGTGCCGGGGCGAAACTCGACGTAAGCGCCACCGACCTCAACTCTTGTCGGACCTGCAGGTTCGAACCCGTAGCGGACGTATTCGGCGGCCGTGCCTTCGGGATCGCTTGAGAGGAGCGAGACATGGTCGAGGTCGTACTCGACATCCGTGGGCGCCTCGACGAGCATGATGCGCACGCCGCCCCCCGCGTCGAAGACGTCCGGCGTTCCCTCCGGCAACTGTGCGCGGGCCGCCGCGAGGTCGGAGACGCGAAGCGCCACATGGTCGAATGCTCCTTGCTCGCGCGGCCCCTCCGCGTCGAACAGTGTCAGCTTGCCGCGGCGGGCGTCGCTGCCGAGCAGCGTGAAGTTGTCCTCGCGCGCGATCACGTGCATTCCGAGGTGGCGCTCGAGGAACTCGGAGACCGGATCGCGGTCCGCGACCCAGAAAGCAACGTGGTCCAGGGTCTTCGGCTGCACGGCGCGCGAATCATATAGACGCGAATACGGCTGCCGAAACGCCGACGCCCGGGCTCCCAGTGATTGAGGAGCCCGGGCGTTCGACGAGGTCTTACTTCTTGCGGCGGCCCGTCTTGCGCGTGCCGGTCCGCGACCGCGTTGCGGCCTTGCGGGCTCCGGACTTGCGAGCCGTCCCGCGCTTGGCGGTGCTCCGCTTTGCAGTGCTCCGCTTCGCAGTGCTCCGCTTCGCGGTGCTGCGCTTTGCAGCAGTCCGCTTCTTCGCGGTGCCCCTCTTGGCGGTGCTGCGCTTTGCCGCCGTCTTCTTCTTGGCGGTGCCGCGCTTCGCGGTGCTCCGCTTCGCAGCGGTCTTCTTCTTGGCAGTGCCACGCTTCGCGGTCGACCGCTTGGCGGTCGAGCGCTTGGCAGCCGTCCGCTTCGCAGCGGTCTTCTTCTTCGCGCCAGACTTCTTCGCGCTGGACTTCTTGGCGCTCGACTTCTTGGCACTGGACTTCTTTGCGCTGGACTTCTTGGCGCCCGACTTCTTTGCAGAAGCCTTACGCGAGGAAGATGAGCGAGTTGAGCGTGAGGAGCTACGTGAGCCCGAGCGTGATGAGGACCGCGTGGCCGCCGCGATGGCGGGCACGACCTCAACACTCGAAGCTTCGCTCCGACTTGCCTCGGCGGCAGGTGCCTCCGAGGTCTCGCTCAACGAGCCGGCGATGGACGTCGGTGACGCCTCTCCGGTCCCGCTCCAATCCTCTTGGGTCATCAATGACCTCCTGAGTTGGATTGCGCGTGCACGATTCCCTACCATGTTCGTTTCTAACGTGCAACGCGGA
>JAYUEQ010000163.1:0-3910 GCA_043739205.1 Thermoleophilia bacterium | reverse complement strand
AACCGCTCACCAGGCGGAGATCGACGCGGCGTGCGAATCGATCGACTTCTTCCGCTTCAACGTCGAGTTCATGTACCGCGTCTACTCCGAGCAGCCGGTGTCCTCCCCCGGGCTCTGGAACCGTCTCGAGTACCGGCCGCTCGAGGGCTTCGTCTTCGCGGTCTCTCCGTTCAACTTCACGGCGATCGGCGCCAATCTGACGAGCTCACCGGCGTTGATGGGCAATGCCGTCGTCTGGAAACCGGCGGGAACGGCGATGCTCTCCGCCTACTACATGATGCGCCTCTTCCAGGAGGCCGGATTGCCGGACGGCGTGATCAACCTCGTCTACGGATCGGGCGAGACGATCGGCGATGCAGCCCTCTCGAGCCCGCACCTTGCCGGCATCCACTTCACCGGCTCCACACGCGTCTTCAACTCGATGTGGCGCACCGTCGCGTCGAACATGGACCGCTACCGCAACTACCCGCGCATCGTCGGCGAGACGGGCGGCAAGGACTTCATCGTTGCGCACCCGTCAGCAGACGTCGACGCACTTGCCACCGCGATCGTGCGCGGCTCGTTTGAGTACCAGGGTCAAAAGTGCTCAGCGTCGTCGCGGGTGTACGCGCCGTCGAACCTCTGGCCCGCGTTGCGCGAACGGCTGCAGGAAGAAGTCGCGACGATCAAGATGGGCGACGTCTCCGACTTCGGCAACTTCATGGGCGCGGTGATCGACAGCTCGTCGTTCCGCACCCAGTCCGAAGCGATCGAGGAAGCGAAGGCGAGCCCGGACGCGGACATCGTCGTCGGCGGCGGCTACGACGACTCACACGGCTACTTCGTAGAGCCGACGGTGATCGAGACCCGCGACCCCGGCTTCCGCACCATGAAAGACGAGCTCTTCGGCCCGGTCGTCACGACGTACGTCTACGACGAGAGCAAGTGGGACGAGACCCTCGCACTCGTCGACAGCACCGCACCGTACGGCCTTACCGGCGCAGTCTTCTCGCAGGACCGAGCCGCGATCGACGTTGCGCGCGACAAGCTTCGCTACGCCGCTGGCAACTTCTACGTCAACGACCAGCCGACGGGGGCCGTGGTCGGCCAGCAGCCCTTCGGCGGCGCGCGCGCCTCGGGCACGAACGACAAGGCCGGATCGATGTGGAACCTGATCCGCTGGGTCAGTCCGCGCACGATCAAGGAGACGTTCATCCCGCCCAAGAACTATCGGTATCCGTTCATGGATACCGATCCGGACAGCTCCGGGACGTAGAGCCTCAGCCGACGCGGAACGACCACGCGACCGCGGTCGCGTGCTCATCCGTGCGCGCGTAAGCGACGGCGAGGTGTGTGCCCTTCGCGAGCGGGGTGCTCGGCGCGCCGTAGATCGTCCCCTTCGTCGAGGTGAGCCCACCGCCCTTGACGAGCAGCTCCTGCCCGTCGACCCACATCCCCGACTCGATCAACGGCTTCTTCGCTGAGAGCTCGGAGGCGACCTGAGGCGTCGGCGCAACGGTGCCTTCGGGGGCGAGAATCCGGATCTTCACGGCACCGCTCGTGTCGGATTTCCAGGTGCCGGCGATCCGATGGAACGCCGTCGCATGCTTGCCGTCGACAACGACAGCCCAGTCGCCCCCTGCATAGAGCGTCGTGCCGGGACCGGGCGGCGCAGCTGCAGTCGTCGTCGTGGTGGTGGTGGTGGTGCTCTTCGCTGAGCCCCCGCAACCGACGAGGGCGATGGTCGCGAACAGGAGGACGAGGCGGCGCACGGCTGCGTAGCCTACGCGCCGCCCGTCCGGCGTAGCTGCGAATAGATACTGCGCGCCGTCTTCGCCGGCAGGCCGGGGACGCCCTCGAGCTCTTCCTCGGTCGCGTTCAGGACGCGCTCGGCGGAGCCGAAGTGCCGCAAGAGCGCTCGCCGTCGCGCAGGACCGACTCCGCTGATCTGGTCGAACACCGACTCGCGCGCGGCGGCGTCGCGTCGTTGGCGATGGAACGTGACGGCGAACCGGTGCGCCTCGTCGCGGATCCGCTGCAACAGCTGGAGGCCGGGCGAGCGCTCGTCGAGGAGGATCGCGTCGGGTCGGCCGGGGACGAACACCTCTTCGATGCGCTTCGCGAGCGAGATCACCGCGACGCGCGGAAGGTCAAGCTCCTGCATCGCGGCGAGCGCGGCACTCAACTGGCCCTTGCCGCCGTCGATCACGACGAGGTTCGGCATCGCAGCGAACGACTCGTTCCAGTCGTCGGAGCCCGGGTCAGCAGAAAGGCGCGAGAAGCGCCGCGAGATCACCTCGCGCATCGAGGCGAAGTCGTCCTGTCCGTCGACGCCCCGAACCGTGAACTTCCGGTAGTGCGCCTTCTTCGCCACCGCATCCTCGAACACGACCATCGAGCCAACGATTTCCTGGCCCTGGATGTTCGAGATGTCGAAGCACTCGATCCGGATCGGCAGCGATTCGAGGTTGAGCGCCTCGCGCAACTCCTCCAGCGACTCCAACCGGCGCGCACGCTTCGTCTCGGTGACGAACGTCTGCGAGTCGAGCGCGAGCTGCGCGTTCTGCTGTGCGAGCTCCTGCAGGCGCCGCTTCTCGCCGCGCTCGGGCGCGCGCACCTCCACGTTCGACCCACGGCGCTCGGAGAGGAAGGTCTCGAGCGCGCTGAGGTCGCCCGTCCCGCGCGGCACAAGGATCTGCGGCGGGATCGAAGGCGCCGAGCCGTAGTACTCGAGACAGAACTGCTCGAGCACCTCCTCGACCTCCTCCCCGGCGGCGTTCTCGAGGTGGAACGAGTAGCGGTCGACCATGCGGCCTTCACGCAGCGGGAACACCTGCACCGCCGCGCGCTCTTCGGACACGGCGACGCCGATCACGTCGATGGTCCCGATCGACTTGCGCTCGACCGCTTGACGTTCGGAGAGCCCTTCGATCGCCCGCAATCGGTTGCGATAGCGCGCCGCATCCTCGAAGCGTTCCTCGTTCGCGGCTTCGCGCATCTGCTCCTCGAGCCGGCGGCGGATCGGCCGGTCGTCGCCGGAGAGGAACTCGATCACCTGGTCGATCAACTCGCGGTAGTCCTCCTTCGAGATGTAGCCGACGCACGGCGCATAGCAGCGCTCGATGTGAAAGTCGAGGCACGGGATGCCGCTGTGGCGACCCGGCTGCGGCCCTTCGCAGGGGCGGTAGCGGAAGACGCGATTGAGCACGTCGAGTGTCTCGCGCACCTTCTTCGCGTTCGCGTACGGCCCGAAGTAGACGACGCCGCGCCGGTGGCGCTCGCGTGTGAACATGACGCGCGGGTAGTCGTCCTCGACGGTGACGGCGATGTACGGGAACGACTTGTCGTCGCGAAGCCGCACGTTGAACGGCGGCCGGTGGCGCTTGACGAGGTTCTGCTCCAGATGCAACGCCTCGACCTCGCTCGACGTGACGATCGTCTCGATCGTCTCCACGCGCGAGGCCATCTGGCGGATCCCCTGGCGCGTGTCGCTCGAGCCCGCCTGGAAGTACGAGCGCACGCGTGGACGCAGCGACTTGGCCTTCCCGACATAGAGAACGTCGCCCTTCGCGTCCCGCAGGATGTAGACGCCCGGCCCCGTCGAGAGGCGCTTCAGCTGGCTTTCGATGCGATCCGTGGCCATCGGAAAGCCAGGGTACTCTGCAGTAGTGAGGGCGCTTCTGGGGGTCGTGCTGGTCTTTTTGGTGTGGGCGCCGTCGTCGGTTGCGGGCGGCCCGTTCATGATGGTCGGCGCCGCCGAAGACGTCGTGAAAGCGCAGGACTACGCGTTCGCGAAGGCCGAGATGGACGAGTTGAAGCTCGCGGGCTTCGACACGATCCGCGTCACGCAGACGTGGACGACGGGCCAGACGGCGCTCGGTCCGAACGACCAGATCACGCTCGGCAACGCGATGAAGGCCGCGCAGTTCAC
>JAYUEQ010000162.1:0-2783 GCA_043739205.1 Thermoleophilia bacterium | reverse complement strand
CCTCGCCCAGATACCGGACCTCTTCGGTCCGGGTGTCGGCCCGCAGATGACCTACTACGAGACACCGACGGGCGCAAAGGTCTTCGCGGCCGGCGTGCTCGACTTCGGCGGCTCCGCCACGTTCTGGCCGATGAAGAAGATGTTGGACAACCTCTGGGCTCGGCTCTCGCTTCCGTAGCGAGAGCCGAGCCCAGGAAAGACCTAGTCGCCCCAGTCGAAGTCGCGCGAGCGCGACCAGAGGTTCTCATCCGAGGGCTGATCCGCGTCGAGCGCGGGAGCTGCAGATTCTTCTGTTGCCTCGGGGACGTGCGGGGCGGCTGCGGGTGCATCGATAAACGTGTCTTCTGTCGTCGGCCAGTCGAGCGAGGTCTCCTCAGCTTCGATGCCCTGGACGCCGTCCATCGTGTCTTCGAATCGCGCCTGCTCCTCCGTCTTGAACAGTGGGTGGTTCTCGAACGGATCGTCGTGCATGTACTTGCCGAGCGGCATCTCGTGCTCGAGCGCAGCGTTGCGCCGCTTCAACTCGAGGTGGTCCTGGATCACCTGCGAAAACATCGACGCGGTGTCGACCGCCATGAAATCCTCCTGCTCTGACGCCATAACTCTCCGGCGACGAATTGTAGTCGATCTACGTTGCGATCGACTCTGCTGAGACGACGACGCGGTTCTTTCCCTGGCCCTTAGCCGCATAGAGCGCGGAATCGGCCGCTGCAAGGATCTCCCCGAGCTCGTGGCATTCGGGGAAGGATGCGACGCCGAAGCTGGCTGTCACAGCGCAGAGGTCGCCGTTCGGCATCTTCACGCGACGCTCCTCGATTGCGACCCGCGCGCGCTCCGCGAGCCGCGCCCCGCCGTCCGCGTCTGTGCCGGGAAGCACAAGCGCGAACTCTTCTCCGCCCCAGCGCCCGGCGACGTCACTCTCACGCACTGTCTTGCGCAACGCACCGGCGAAAGCCTTCAACACGTCGTCACCCGCCGCGTGCCCGTACTGATCGTTGACCTGCTTGAAGTCGTCGAGGTCGGCGAGCACGACACAGACGGAGTCTCCGAAGCGTGCTGCGCGCGCGAGCTCGGAACGCAGTGTCTCTTCGAGGCTGCGCCGGTTCGCGAGTCCGGTGAGGCTGTCGACCATCGCCTGCCGCTCGACCATCCGGTGCAGCCGCGCATTCTCGAGCGCTACGACGACTTGCGCTGCGAGTGAGGCGGCCGTTTCGACGTGGTCGGCCCCGAACGCGTCAGACGTGAGAACGAGCGAGCCAAAGTCAGACGAACCGACGCGCAACGGGAACGCGATGCGCTCCGAGCCGGCATCGGGATCGCCCGCGCGCGCCAGTTCGCCGTGTGGGCCGAGCACCACGCCGCCGGCCGCGCCGGTCGCCTCAACGGCCAACTCCACGACGACCTGCACGAGCTGCGCGGGATCGTGGGTTGCGCCGAGCGCCTCACCGAATCGCGTGGTCGCTTCGCGCACGCGGCTGCGTTCTGTCTCGAGCTCGGCGAGCCGAAGCTCGAGGGTCGCGGCCATTCGGTTGAACGCATCGCTCAGCTGGGCGAACTCGTCGCGGCCGCGAACCTCGACCCGGCCGCCGAGGCGGCCCTGCGCGATTGCGTTCGCGGCATCGACCAGCCGGCCCAGTGTCCGCACGATCGTGCGGCCGAGGAGGTACGTCGCGAGGCCGAACAGGATGAGTGATCCGAGGAGCGCAACGAGAATCGTTTGCTCGGATTTGCGTGCGGCGGCGTCGATGCGGTGCTGTGGTGTCAGCGCGACGAGCGCTACGCCGCCCGGCAGCTTGGCGGTCTCGAGACCGCGGTACTCGATCGTCCCGAGTCGGAGGCGCGCGGCGCGTCCCGGTGCGAGGTCGATCGCACCTGAGCCTCCGGCAACCACGTTAGCGCTGCGCACAGCGACGAGCCGGTCGCCTTCTTCGAGTGCTCCGGCGAGCCCCCGCAATGTCAGTTCGTCGAGCGGAACGGAGACGGCAATCCGGCCGAGCAATCTGCCGCGGTAGAGCACCGAGACGGCGCGCGGCCCGTTCCCGAGATGGGCGCCCGGGACACGGGACAGGATCTTCTTGATCGTGTGCTGGTCGTGGCCGCGCAGCGCGCGCTGCAGCGTCGGGTCGGCCGCGAGTTGCTGGGCCGCAAGGCCCGCAGCGTCGAGCTTGCCCGCATAGCCCGCAACCGCGCCCCGTAGGCCCCCCTGGAGGGCAGCGTCGGCGCGCCGAGTCTCGCTCCGCTTGGCGAGCGAGTCGTAGCCGTAGAACGCGATCGCAAGCGGCAGCAGCGCAAGGAGCGCAAACCAGACAACCAGCTTGAACTTGAAGCTTCCCATTGGCGGCTCAAGGCCCAGGTGGATTGTGCCGATAGGCCCTGTGCAGTCGTTGTCGGTCGAAGAAGGGGGAACCATGAGGCTTTCCTGGGGGCAGACGGTTGCGGGCGGACTCACCTTGGCTGTTGTGGCAGGACTGCTCCTGCTTCCAGGCCGGCTTCTAGGCCCTGACCGCCCCGTTCAGCTCGCAATCCCGGCCGCGCAGGGAGCGCTTCCGTCGGTGCAGGCAGTGCCGCCGCTTGCGATCCGCCGGCTCCAGCGGCCCCAGCCGAAGGCAACCACGCTGGCTTCGCAGGCCTCCCGGGCGACCTATGTCCCGCCGGCTCGGGCAGTGGGGCGTGTCAGCCCCGCGCACAAGCTGCTCAAGGCTCATCGCTCCGCGGTGATCAGCAAGCTCGCTCCGACGGCCCCGCTCGTGCGGGCCCGGGTGCTCGCCGCCGTCACCGTTCAG
>JAYUEQ010000161.1:0-15024 GCA_043739205.1 Thermoleophilia bacterium | reverse complement strand
GCGGCCGGCCTCGTTGAGGAACATCTGGAACGAGTCGGTTGTGTAGAGGCTGGTCCCGACGCTCAGGTCGAGCTCGAACTCCTCCTCTTCGGCCTCGGGAGCGGCGCCGTGGCTTTCGAGCTCGTGCGTGAGCTCCTCGGCCTCGGTCTCGTCGAGATCGTTCGTGAGGACTGCGTCCGCTACGTCAGCAGCGGTGAGCACGTTGTGCTCCGCGCGCAGGGCGAGCAGCGCCTCGAGGGCATCGTGGACAGCCGGGGTCATGCTGATTTGGGTCAACGAACTCCTAACGTGGTTACTGGTCTTCGTGAATGACAGGCGCGCGGTTTGCTTAGCGCGTCATCCGTCACCCTTGAAAACGTCCTGGGCACTAGGGTTATTCCGTTTCGGGTCTTTCGTAACCCCAAACTTAGTAACAGACTGTTACTAACCTGTTAGGACAGCCCGTGCGGCCCTATTAAGGGTGATTTACGGGGCCATCCGGTCGTTCTGGACGAAGGCGGCGTGGGTTACCGGCATCTTCTGGGCGAAGAATGCCTCTACGGCTTCGGCGTAACGCCGGATCTCCCTCTGGGCAAACTCGGCGTTTCGGAGTGAAATGAAGTTCATCAGGGCCCGGGCGTTGACCGTCCAGTAGAACTGGGTGTAGGCCCCGACCGGGATCACGGCCCTGGCGAGCTCCCGCGCGACACCCTTCTCGACGAGGCGCGCGTAGGTCGCATAGGCCTCCGTGTATACGGCCTCCATCTCCTGCCGCGTCTCCTCCGCCAGTTCGTCGCTGACCGGCTCGAAGCTGTAGGCGCCGGGCTTACCGACCTGGCTGCGAACGTCCTCTGCCTCGGGGACGTAGAAGTCGTCAGTCGCCTTCGCATATCTCATGCTGAACTCGTTGAAACTGCCTATACGGTGGCGAAACCATTCGCGCGCGACGAAGATCGGGCAGCGGATGTGGAAGCGGAAGGCGTTGTGCTCGAACGGTGAGCCGTGCCGGTCGCGCATCAGGAACCGAATCAGCCCCTCGTCGGACTCCTCCATCACGGACTTGTGGCGTGCAAAGGAGACCCGGGCCCCGTTGACCACCGAGAGGTCGTCCGCCATTGCATCGTCGAGCCGGACGAATCCGTGGTCGAGGACGTTGATCGTGTTCTCGGGGATGACGTCGGTCACGGTCACGGATCGAGGACCCTAGTACTCAATCCGGACGGTACCCCAGGGTCGCCCAAACACGGTGCCAGGCACCAACAAAAGCGTCACGATCTATCCACACCCCTTGTGCTGCCGTCGACGCGAAGGCACTCTGGTCCGACTCGGGCGGGATGTCCGGTCGGTGCCTGGCACCGACGTTGGGCGGCACAGGCGCCGCATGAACACAAAAACTGAGCGCTAGCGTGTGGGAATGATCCGGATTGGCACTTCGGGCTGGTCGTACCCCTCGTGGCGGCCCGGGTTCTATCCCGACGGGATGCAGCCGGCCGAGTTCTTGCCCTTCTACGCAGAGCGATTCGACACCGTCGAGCTCAACTCGACCGGCTACCGGCTGCCGAGCGCGGATCAATTCCGCCGCTGGGCCGAAGCGGTGCCCGATGGGTTCGAGTTCTCGGTCAAGTTCGAACTCACACGGCTCGATCGCGTGACGACGTTCCTCGAGCGCGTTCTTGCGCTCGGCGACCGGCTCGGGCCGGTGCGCATCGTCTACGAAGGCCCCTTCGACGGCGGGATGCTCTCGTTCGTTGCGGGCTCGACACCCGATGACGTGAAGCTCGCGTGGGACTTCCGCCACGAGTCCTGGAGCGAGACCGACGGGATCGTCCGCGTCAATGATCCGAGCGCGGAGCCGTTCCGCTATCTCCGGCTGCGCGAGCCGCCGTACTCGGGCGACGACTTGCGCGCGTTCGCAGCGACGGTGCGCGATCCGGCGTACATCTACGTGCGCCACGAGGACGAACCAACGGCGCCGGTCACCGTCGCGCGACTACGTGAGCTGCTCGGCTAGAAACCGGCGGTCGCGCCGATGCGCGCGATGTGCGCGTCGGAGTCGAGGATCTCGACCACCTGCTCGACGGCGAAGCGGATCTCGTCGTCGGTGGTGAAGAAGTGCGGGCCGAAGCGCAGACCCGCGTCGGGGCGGAAGTCGCAGATGATCTCGCGCGCCGCGAGTTCGGCATGAACGGCGGCGAAGTCTGGCACCCGGAAGACAACAGAGCCGCCGCGGATCGCCGGGTCGCGGGGCGAGGTGAGCTCGAAGCCGGCCTCGTCGATGAGGTCGACGAGCAGCGCCGTCTGACGCATCGAGTTCTCGCGGATGCGCTCGACGCCGATCTCCCGGATGATTTCGTAGCCCGCACTCGCCGCGTAGTTGGCGGCGACGACCGGCGTGCCCGTGAGAAAGCGTGCGGTTCCAGGCGCCGGCTCCATCTCCGTCTCGAACGCGAACGGGCGCGCGTGCCCCTGCCAGCCGGCAAACGCAGGCTCGAGTTGCTCTGCGAGATCCGGGTGCACATAGAGCCAGCCTGCGCCGGGGCCGCCGCACAGCCACTTCACCGAGCCGCCGACGCAGAACTCCACACCGAGCGCCGTCACGTCGAGGGGCACGGTGCCGGCCGACTGATACGCGTCGAGGCAGACGTACGCGCCCATGGCGTGCGCGCGCTCGACGATCCGTTCGATCGGCTGGATCTCAGCCGTCTTGTAGAGGACATGCGACACGGGAACGAGCAACGTGCGCTCGTCGATCGCGTCGATCACCGCGTCGGCGTCAGCACACACGACGACCTCGGCGCCGAAACGCGACCAAGCCTGCTGCACGTAGCGCACCGAGGGGAACAGCCCTTCCTCGAACACGATCCGGTTGCGCGGCGGCTTCAGGTCGAAGCACGAGAGGACGATCGCCTCCGCCACCGTCACGTTCTGGTGCATCACGGTCGAACCGGGCGGCGCACCGATGATGTCGCCGATCAGGTCGCCCGTCGTAAACACGGAGTCCCACCAACCCTCGCTCCACGCCCGCGCGCCGCGCGTCTTCCACTCGTTCGCGAACTGCAGCAAACGACGCTCCGCCTCCGCAGGCATCGCGCCGAGCGAATGGTTGATCAGATAGGTCGTCGACTCAAGGATCGGAAAGCGATCCCGGTAACTCGTGAGCTCCATGGCTGAAGTATGTAGAGGCGTGACGTACGACGCACGCCCTCGCGGCTGGTGGCTCAGACGCGGCGCATCTCGCCGCTTGGTCTGAGCCATCCCCGCAACCACGTTCATCGCACATCACGCCTCTAGAAGCGCCAGAGCGCCGTGCCGGTCGTGTGCGAGACCCACACGTGGCCGCCGACCGGCAGCACGACGATCGGGCCTGGTCCGCCAGGTTTCGTCGCCACGACCTTCATCGTCGCCGGGTCGACAACGACGATCGCGTTGGCGTCGATGCACGGGACCCAGAGCTCGTTGCCGACGATCGCCGAACCGAGCGGGTTCCGCTTCACATCTGTGTGGCCGAGCACCTTGAGCGTCTTCACGGAGACGCGCGAGACGACATTCGTTTCCTGCGAGACATAGAGCGAGTCGCGCAAGCCGGTAACCCAGTCGGCGCCCGGAAGCGAGATCGTCCCCGTGACGCGATTCGTACCGGGGTCGATGCGGATGAGCGTTCCGGCGGTGTGATCGGTGACGTACACATACCGGCCGTAGGCGGTGAGCCCGTTCGGCTCGACACCGACCTTGAGCGTCCTCACGACCTTTTCCCCTGTGATGCGCGAGACGGTGCCGTCGCCCGAGTTCGCAACCCAGACCGACCCGAAGCCCCACGCAACGTCATAGGGCGCCGCGCCCACGTTCACGGACGCCGTCACCTTGCCCGTCTGCGAGTCGATGCGTGTCACCGTGCCGGTGATGTTCGCGACGGCCCACACCGCCCCGGGCGCCGCGGCGAGATTGAAGACACGCGCGCCGATGGCGATGCGGGAAACGACCTTGCCGGTCGACGGATCGATCCTCAGGACGTCACCGAGCGCGAGACCGCCTGCCCAGACAGAGCCCCCCGAAGACGCGAGCCCGTAGGTCCACTCACCGGCATCGACCTTCATCGTCGACCCGCTGAGGAGGACGAGGGCGGCGAGTGCAATCACTCTCACCGCCCGAGTGTCGTCGCTGCGCCCCCGGCAGTCGATGGCTGATCTGAACTTCGAATGGGCGGCTTCGAGTCGACGAGCACCGCGGCGACGAGGAGCACCGCGACGCCGACGAGGCTCTCGCCCGCGAGCGAACGGCCGATGCGCGTCAGGAAGCCGCTGTCTGCGCGATCGAGCGCCGGCGCGATGACGAAGTGGTGGAACGCGCCCCAGAGCAGCGCGAAACAGACGAGACCGATCTTCACGAGCAGCACCTGCCCGTAGCCCTCCGTCCACAGGTCGTGCAGATGCGGCAACCGCACGATGCTCAGGTATGTCCCGGCCGCGAGCACGAGCGCAATCAGCACGGTCGCCATGCGCGAGAAGTTCAGGAACACCTGCCGGCGCAACTCGGGTGCGCCGTACCAGACGAGACCGACCAGCGTCGCGAGCCCGCCGATCCAGACCGACGCCGCCGCGATGTGCACCCAGTCGGCAATCGCCGTCTTCCACGACGAGCCCGGATCGAGTGCGTCATGCCCCGACCACGACAGACCGCCGGAAAAGAGCAGCGACAGCACGAACGCCGGCACGAGCAGGTCGGTGCGATCGAGCAGCCAGGCGAGGAAGAGCAGCGCGAGCACGAGCGCGAAGCCGAGCGTCATCACGACGAACGCATGGCCGAAACGCGTCGCCGCCATCGGCGAGAGGTCGCCGTAAAGGAAGTCGCCGAACGGCAACTGCAGCGCGTCTTCCGCGCGTAGCGAGAAGGCAGCGATGCCGGCCTGGAGGCTCAAGACGGCGCCGAGGCCGGAGGCGACGATGAGCTTCCGCTCGAGGGTGCGTGGCACCGCGAGCCCGCGCATGCAGATGACGCGAAGCCCAAGCGATCCGATCGTGAGCGCGAGCCCGAGGAACCACAGCCACCGGACGAGATGCTCGGTGGTCGTCGGCCCGCCCGCGCCGTAGGCGTTCGCAACCGCGGGAGCCGGTACGCGAACACCGAACGTCCAGACGCCCGAGACGACGTGGGAGTCGGCGGAGATCGCGCGCCAGCGAACGGTGTACGCGCCGAGCTTGAGCGAGAGCACGCCGGCGACGACGTTCCGCCCCTCGATGCGTGCCGGTAACGCGAACTCCTTGCCAACACCGTTCAGCACCTTGATTGACGCGGGCAGCACCTTGACCTGCTGGTCGAAGTGGAGCGCGATCTGCGTCGGCCCGCGTTGTAGCTCCGTCCCGAACCTCGGCGTCGTGTAGCGCAACGTCGCGTGCGCGGAAGCCGCCGCCGGAAAGACGAGCACCGCGAGCGAGATGAGGAGCGCTCGTCTCATCGGTGCTGCGGCCCGGCGAGCTGCGACAAGTGCCCGAAGATGGGAGCGACGTCCCGGTCGGTGAAGAGCATCACCGACACCGCGACGATCGTCAGTGCGAAGCCCGCCTGCAGCGCTGTTGACCGCGGCCGCCAGACGAGCGCGAGCGGGATGATGGCGCCGACGAGGAACGTCCAGCCGAGCAGGTGGTGAAGGAACGCGGAGCGCGCGAAGAACCACGGGTTCTGCTCGTGCACGATGAACGCGATCCCGGTGACAGCGAACGCGAGCGGCCAGGTCAGCCGCCAGAGAGGCGAGCGGAGGCGGCCGTGCACGAGCCCGAGCTCTGCGCCGCCCGCCAGCATCAGCACCTCGGCCCACGACCCGTGCGCGTACATGTGGATCGACGAGTTTGTGAAGAACGCCATCACCGGCCAGAGCAAGACGCCGAGGCCGAACGCGATCCCCGGCCAGAGGTACTTACGCCACGCCCGCATCCGCCAGACCTCCGGCCCGACGATTGCCTCGCAGAGGAGACAGAGGCCGACGAGCAAGATCCCCGCTGCGAAGCCCCAATGGACCATCTCAGCGTGGGGCAGCATCGTGTGCCTCCAGGTCGGTGAGCAGAGGCCGCGCGACGACGAGCGCGAAGATCACGCCGGCCGCTGCGACGAGCAGAGGTGGCTCGAGCACGAGCCACCAGAAGCCCTGGCCGCGCGGGTGGAGGAGGGTGAGCCGCCACGGCTGGAGGATCCCCCAGATCAGGCCGACGGCCACTGTCGCCGGGCCGAGCAGCGTGACCGCGCGCGCACGGATCGAGTGCGCGGCAGCTTCCGCCGGAATGTGTCGAACGACTGGTGCTTCCATGGTGCTCCTTCGAGGGTGCGTAGAAAGGGACGACGTGTTCGTCCCGCGGCCTCCGGGGTCAGGGGTGTGCTCGCGGTCAGGCGGGCAGCGGAGGAGGCCTGGACTCGAAGGAGAGCCCGAACCGGCGGCGTGGTGCCGCGTCGTCTGCCGCCCGCGAAGGCGCGCAGCGTGTCGTGGGAGCAAAAGCAGCAGTGAGAATCAGGCGCACTCGCGCGATCGTGCGCACGGCGTACTCCTCGACCTCGTAGAGCCAGCTCGCGAACCGCCACACGAGAGCGGCGACGAAGGCGAGGCCGGCGAAGATCGGCAGCGAGTAGGTGTGCAGCCACGGCGCGAACAACGTCCAGCGCCCTGCCGCGAGGCCGTCTGCATCGGTGTGCACGAGGTAGAGGAATGAGGTGGCCGCGAACGCCGCAAGCCAGACGCGCAGTGAGAGATTCGCGCGCAGGCGTGGCGCGCGACGCTCATGCTCGCGGCCGACGGCGGTCAGCAGGCGCTGGCCCGCGTCGGCGCGCGCCCAGGCGCGCGTCCCGCGGGCGAGCAGCCCGGCAAACGCGACAGCGCCGACCGTCTTCACGGCGAGGAGCAGGAACGGGTAGTAGCTCGCATCGGGCCGTGCGAGAGGCGCGACGTGAAACAGCCGGTCCACGTGTCCGATCAGGCTGCGGCCGACGACCTCGGCGATCACGACGAGGACGACAAACGTAACCAGCCCTCTCTTGCGGACCAGACGACCCATCCTCTGGCGATCATACGCCGCGACTTTCCCCTGCCGGGTGCTTTTGCCGAAGTTGCTTGCGCAAACCGGGAGGCTGCTGCTTCAATCGGTCTCGGATGGAGGGGGATTCCATGGAACCGCTGCGCGAACCGCCTGTTCGCGGGGTCGAGCAGCGGGGCGGCGGGGTCGTCGTCCGCCTCGGCGGTGAGCTTGACCTCTACAACGCTGGCGACATCCGCGCGGCCCTTGCGAGCGCGATCGGCGGCGGCGCAACCCGGATCGTGCTCGACATGTCCGACGTCGACTTCGTCGACTCGACGGCCCTCGGCGTTCTGGTCGAAGCCCGGTCGAAGCTGGGCCACGACGGGGTTTTGCTCGCGGCGCCCCAGCTCGAGACGCGGCGGACGCTCGAGGTGAGCGGCCTCGACCGGCATCTGCCGGTGCACGACTCGGTCGACGGCGCGCTCGCCTCGTTCGATTCGTGATCCGGCGCGCCCGGCCCGACGAATCCGAGACGCTGCTTCGAATCCAGCGCGAGGCCGCGGTCGCAGCGTTCGCGCACATCTTTCCGCCGGACCGCTACCCGTTCCCCGACGACGGTGTCCGCGCCGACTGGGAGGCCGCGCACGCCGATCCCGAGATCGAGATCTACCTGGCGGAGGTCGACGAGGAGCCGGCGGGGTCGGTCGCGGTCGGGTACGGCTTCCTCCGCAACCTCTACGTCCTGCCCGAGCGTCAGGGAACCGGCCTCGGCTCGATACTCCACGACCATGGGCTCGAACGGCTGCGCGAGCTCGGCTACGACGAGGCGAAGCTCTGGACACTCGAAGGCAACCACGGCGCGCGGCGCTTCTACGAACGGCGCGGGTGGAGCCTGAACGGCGAGACGCGCGAGGTGCCTTTTCCGCCCAACCCGTTGGACGTGGGCTACTCGCGGTCGCTCTGAGAGAGCCGACGGGGAGACTCGAACTCCCGACCCCTTCATTACGAGTGAAGTGCTCTACCAGCTGAGCTACGTCGGCACTGCTGCTTGGAAACAGCGCGCCTAGTGTAGCCGCGGCCGCGCTTACTTCTTCTTGCCGTTCCCGTCGTTGCCGTTGCCGTTCCCGCCCTTGCCGTCACTGCGGTGACCCTCGGCCGGGCGGTTGCCCCGGTCGCCCTGTGAGGGCTGCGGCGCCGGGGTCGTGACCGTCGGCGGGGGCGGCGTCGGAGCTGCGGTGGTGGTGCTCGTCGTGGTGGTCGTGACGGTCGGAGTCGTCGATGTCGGTGTGACCGTCGGCGTCGTCGTGGTCGAGGTCGTTGCGGTCGGTGTCGTGACGGTCGGGGTCGTCGAAGTCACCATCGCCGGCGGAACGGACTGCGCGTCCTTCGTATTGTCGGCGTTCTTCTTGTCATTGTTCTTCCCGTTGTCGTTCTTCGCGTTGTCGTTCCTCTTCTCGTCGCCCTTGCTCGCCAGGTTGCGATCGTTCGCCTTGCCCGGCGGCGTTGCCTGGGGGACGATCACCGCCGGCTGCACAACGGCCGGGGTCGCGCCGCCGCCGCCGCTCGTGCCCTGGCTCTGATTCCCGTCGTCCTTCTTCGCCGGCGCGCCCGACTCGGGCTTCGGCTTGTCCGCCACCGGTTGCGGCTGCACGGGGGCGGGCTGCGCGGGCGTGGGCTGCACGGCGGCGGGCTGCTGCGGCGCCGGTGCGGCAACAGGCTGCGTCGGCACGGCTGCGGGAGCCGGGACGGCGGCGTCGACAACGGCGGGCGTCGGAGGCGGCGGCGTCGCGATTGCGGCCGACGGCTCAATCGTGCTCGGCGGATGGCCGACCGTCAGAGCCGCGGCTGCCGTCGAGTTGCTCGCACGCAGCGAACTCCGCGACCGACGGGCCTTCGCAGCGGCCGGGGTGAGCAGTGCGCTCCCGGCTGCGGCGGGCGTAACCGCGGACCGGGCGGGAAGGAGGGAGAACGGCGCGCCGACCCGCGCCGCCGCCCGGGTGCCTGCCGCGGCCTTCGCGGCCACCTGGTGCACCGGCGTCTTGTCGGGGCGTGGCGTGACGATGTCCTCGACTGCGTGACGGGTGACCGGCGTCGCAGCGACGACCGAGGTCGCCGCCACCGTCGCGACCGCCGTCGCGACCTTGACGCCCCCGGTCAGAACGATCGACTTGATGATCGAGAGGATCGATCCGAAGTCGGCTGCGCCGAGGCGCTTCGCAATGCCGGCGGCCTTCTTCGCAACCGGCTGGTCCTCGCTCAGCCCCGCGGCGAGCGAACGGCGTGCCCGGAAAAGCAATGTCTCGACGGCGGCCTGCGAGAGGTCGAGCTCCTCGCCGATCTCCTTGTAGGAGAGTCCCTGCCACTCGCGCAGAAGGAGCGCCCGCCGTTGCTGCTCGGGCATCGCGTCGAGCGCCTCGGGGAGCCGGATCAGCTCGTCCGAGTCGGCCTGGTGGGCCGGAACGTAGTCCTGCATCGCCTCGAGGTCACCCGGCGTCTCGATCTTGCGCCGGCGCGAAGACGAGCGCTGCCGGGTCAGACAGACGTTCTGGGCGATCTTGTAGAGCCAAGCCGACTCGAACTCCGGGTCGACGCCGCGCTTGAAGCCCCGGAAGGCGTTCAGGAACGTCGACTGGGTCGCATCCTCGGCTTCCTCGCGGTTACCCAGCTGATGCAGGCAGTACGAGTAGATCTGGCGGGCATAGCGCTCGTAGAGGTCGCGCGTGGCGTCCGCCTCGGGAGCGGCTCTACGCGGGGTGACCTCTGTGGCACGGCCTATAGACGGGACTGCGACCAACTTGCTCTCTCCCTCTCGGTGAGAGCGTCATCCGCCCATGACGCCTACACCACTTGTAGTGGCCGCAGATTAAAAAACAATAGCTATTTGGGGGATTTACAATTCTCGACCGATACGAATGAAGAGGGCCTCAAACGCCAGTTGTGGTGCGAGGTTGAGCTCTTCGAGTGCCCGCCAGGTCTCCCGTACGGCTTCAGCTGCGTGTTCTGCGCCGACGAGGCGTTCCCTGGTCGCGTCTTCGCGCAGCTCCGGCAGCTTGTCCAGGTGGATCGCCGCGCGCTCGGCGCCGACCGCGACTGCCATCAGGTCGCGGTACCAGGCCCCGAGCTCGTCGAGCTGCGCGAGCAGCTCCTCCCGCTCGGCTCCGCGGGCCGCCCGCTTCACCCGCTGCTCTGCCTCCCGCGTCGTCAGATCCAGCCCGGCGATGTTCACCTCCTCGAGGTCGCGCGCCTCGGTCGCCCGCTGCTGTGCGTTCGCAAGCACCGCCGCCGCCGCGTCCGAGGCGTCGAACAGCGGATCGCGGTAGACCGCGCGCGCCTGGTCGATCAGCGCTTCGCGGCGCGCCACGGAAGCCGGGTCGAGCAGCCGCTCCATCCGGTCGAGCCGGCCGGCTGCGACCCGCGCGAGGGCGGCACGACTCTCCTCGTCGAGGTGGGGCGCCCGCGCATCGACAAGCGCGCGGATCGCCTTCTCCGAGAGGCGCCGGAAGGGCACGAGCTGGCAGCGGGAGAGGATCGTCTCAGGCAGCGGACCGAGGTCGTCGGCGATCAGCACGATCACGGCGTAGCTCGGCGGCTCCTCGAGGTCCTTGAGCAGTGCGTCAGCTGCGTCCTCATTCATCAGGTGCGCGTGGTGCAGGAGGTACACGCGGCGATCGGATTCGAACGGACGCATGTGCAGGTCGCGGCGCAGCTCGCGTATCGCGTCGATGCGAATCATCTCGCCGAGCGCGTCGAGCTCGTACAGGTCGGGGTGCACCGCGCGCGTCGTCCCGATCAGTGCGCGCGCGAACGTGCGCGCAACTTCGCGTTTGCCGACACCCGGCGGCCCGTGAAAGAGATAGGCATGCGCCGGCCCTTCGCGCAGCGCCGCATCCAGGAGCCTCGCTGCCTCCGGATGTTCAGAGAAGCCGGCGAACGTGTTCACGAACCTCCTCGGCGATCTCGTCGGGGGAGCGCGAGCCGTCGAGCGTGACGATCCGTTCGGGGAACGCAGCGGCGAGGGAGCGAAAGCCGTGGTCGACCCGGCCCCAGAATTCGTCGCCCTCGCGCTCGATCCGGTCGGGCTGCCCGGCGCCGCGCCGACGTGCCTCTTCGGGATCGAGGAGCACGAGGAACGTCCGGTCCGGCTGCAGGCCGCGGGTCACGAGCAGGTTCAGCTCACGTACGCGGTCCTCGCCGAGCCCGCGTCCGATCCCCTGGTAGGCGACGGACGAGTCGATGTAGCGGTCGCACACCACGTCCTCGCCGCGCTCAAGCGCAGGCCGGATCGCATGCTCGACGTGGTCGGCGCGGGCCGCGGCGTAGAGCGCCGCCTCGGCCCAGGGCGTCATGTCGTGCCCGTGGAGGACGACCTCGCGTACCGCCTCGGCGATCGGCGTCCCGCCCGGCTCGCGCGTCAGGAGCACCTGGCGCCCCTCCTCGGCGAGCCAGTCGGCAAGCAGTCGGGCCTGGGTGCTCTTGCCCGACCAGTCGACTCCCTCAAAGGTGATGAACATCAGCGCTCTAATCTACGGACTTGATGCGGGCAGTCGTGACGGGGGGCGCAGGCTTCATCGGGTCGAACCTGGTGGACGCACTGATCGAGCGAGGCGACGAGGTCGTCGTCGTCGACAACTTCGCAACCGGCAAGCGCGAGCACCTGAACGCGAACGCGACGCTGCTCGAGCACGACATCCGCGAACCGTTCGAGGCGGAAGCCGATGTGGTGTTCCATCTCGCCGCGCAGGCGGACGTCCAGACGTCGATGAAGCGCCCCGAGTACGACGCGGGCGTGAACGTCGTCGGGACGGTGAACGTCCTTGAAGCCTCGCCCGGAGCCCAGGTGATCTTCGCGTCCTCGGGGGGCGCGGGATACGGCGAGTGCCCCGTCCCGGCGAGTGAGCAAGCACCGTTCCTCCCGCTCTCCCCGTACGGGATCGCGAAGAAGTGTGGCGAGGAGTACCTCCTCGGCTGGAACCGCATTCACGGCACCTCGCACGTGCCGCTGCGTTTCGCGAACGTCTACGGGCCGCGGCAGGACGCAGGCCTCGAAGGCGGCGTCGTCGCGATCTTCCTCGAGCGCCTCGCGCACGGCGAGGCGACAACGATCTACGGCGACGGGACTCAGAGCCGCGACTTCGCCTACGTCGACGACATCGTCGCGGCGATGCTCGCCACCGTCGGCAAGACCGGCGGGCCTTTCAACGTCGGCACCGGGGAGGGCACGACGGTGGAGCAATTACACACCGCGTGCGCGAAAGTCGCGAGCGTCGAGACGCAGCCGCGGTTCGAGAACGTGCGGCTCGGCGACGTACAGCGCTCGGTGCTCGACGTCGCCTTGATCGAGCGCGAGCTCGGCTGGCGCGCGCAGGTCCCGCTCGAAGAAGGGCTGCGCCGGACCTGGGCCTGGATGCAACGCGGAACCTGATTCGGCGAAGCCGAACCAGATTCCTAACGCTGGGGGCAGAAAAGGAAACGCGCGCGGCGTAACGAATCAAGGCGGCCGTGGACACGCCGCTGATCGCACCCGACGCACTCATCCGCCCCTGGCGGACCGCGACGCTCGTCGCAAGCCTCGTCGCAGCGATCGAGCTCGTCCTCCTGCTCGGTGCCGGCTTCCTGTTGCTCGCGAAGCCGATCGCGCACGCGATGCAGAGGAACGCGGCGGCCACCGCGTTTGCTCCTGCGAAGAAACACACCGCCGCGCCGATCGTCCACAAGCGCGCGCTGATCGGATTGCCGAAGCTGCTCCGCTCGGAGACCGGCGTCTTCGTCTTCAACGGCAACGGACGCGCGGGCGCGGCCTCGGGCGAAGCGAGCCAGCTCTCGAACCTCAACTACCGCGTCTCGGGCACCGGCAACGCGAAGCGCCAGGACTACGCGACGTCCGTCGTGATGTTCAAGAAGGGCTTTCAGGCCGAGGGCATCCGCCTCGCGCGTGATCTGCATGTGAAGATCGTCGGCCCGCTCGACGGCCTGACGCCGTCAGCCCTGCACGGTGCGCAGCTCGCGATCGTGCTCGGCGCGCAGTAGCGCTAGCACTTCGCCTTCCCGGCGTTGACGATCTTCAGTGCTGCGTTGTACGCATCGCCGCCGCGACTCGGACGCGCCTTGTTGTCGAGCTCGGTGAACTTCTCCAGGTTGTCGTAGGCGGCCCGCATGCAGCCGTGCGCAAACGCAAACTGCCCGGCGAGCAACCATGTGTCCGCGTTCTTCGGCTGCTTGCGTGTCGCCGCCTCGTAGTACGCGTAGGCGGTGGGCAGGTTGCCGCGCAGTTCGGCCGCGAACGCGAGCGCCCACAGCGGGTCGACGAGCAGCGGGTCGACCGACCGCGCCCGCTTCGCGAGCGTCACCGCCTTTGCCGGCGGCGCGACCGTGGCCTGCGCCGACCACCGCTCACCGAGCCACGGCAGCAGGAGGACGACGAATGCAAGGAGCGCGGCGCCGGCCGCGACGAGTGAGCCGAACGGCGAGACGCGACGCACCGACAGCCCGCCGGCAAGCGCGCCGGCCGCAAGGAACACGGGCGCGGCGACGGCGACGAAGTCCCAGTCGATGTCGACAAGCGAGTGCACGAGGAAGGCGGGCAGCAGTAACGCGAGCGCCAGCTCATGCTTCCGCCGCCCGTGTCCGCGCCGGAGGAGCGCGAAGACGGCCAGGAGGAACAGCGCAAGCCCGACGATCCCCGCCTCGGTCAGGAACTGCAGCGGCAGGTTGTGCGGCTCGGTCGTGTAGTCGAGGTACGAGGCGCGGAAGCGGAGGTTCGTGACGTGGAAGGTCCCTGCCCCCGTCCCGAGGAGCTTCGCGTGCTCCCAGCCGTCCACCGCCTGCCGCCACCACGTGAACCGGAAGTTCGAGCTCGTGTCCGTCAGCCGGCTGCCGCCGTTCCCGACAGCACCCGACCCGCCGCCCTTCACGATCGCCACCACAGCAAGCACCGCAACCACGGCGACGGCGATCGCAACGAGCGCGCGCCCGGGGACACGCGGGAGCGGGAGGCGGCGGAGGAGCGCCGCTGCCAGCGCGCCGGCGATCAGCAACACGCCGAAGATCAGCCCGTCACGCGAGCGCACGTGCGAGGACTGGCCGTCACCGGTCACTCCGGGCAGCGCGAAGGCGATCCCGACGACGACTGCGGCCGGCACGGCGGCGGCGAGCAGCGTGCGGGCGCTCTCCCGGCGCTCGTCGTCGAGCACGAACCATGCGACGACGACGAGCACCGCGGTGATCAGGCCGCCACGCGAGTACGTCAGGAGGAGCCCGGCGGTGGCCGCATAGGCGAGCAGCACGCCCTCGAGCCGGCGCCGCCAGAGTGCGAGCGGCAGCGCGAAGGCGGCGATAAGCGCGAGTTGGTTCCAGAGCCCGATCGGCCCACGCAGTCGCCCCACCTCGGGCGGGCCGTAGTCGTAGACGACCGGCAGCACCTTTCCGAGCAGCGACCAGGTGAGGACCGCTCCGAAGAGCACCATCAGTCCGAGCGCAAGAGCGCGTGTCCGGCCGGCCAGCCAGAGGCCGAGCAGCGCGAAGAGCAGGTAGACGAAGGTGCGATTCGCGTAATCCCAGGAGCGGTCGGGCAGCGCCGACCACGAGATCGAGAGCGCAAGCCACGCGGTCAGGGCCGCAAGCGGCACGAGCAGAAGCCAGCCGGACGGGACGCCGCGGGCCGCGAGCAGAACGACGACCGCGATCAGGGCGCCGCCGCCGAGCCACGGCAGGGAGCCGGTTCCGGGCCCGCCGCCGAGAAAGAGCGCGAGCCCGACGAGGAGCAGGGATGCGGCGAGCGGCAGTTCGCGAATCGCCCGCATCAGGGCGAAGCTACCATCCCGATCCAGCGTCGTCCCCTGCGTTACAAATCCGTTACAGCCCGGGCTTAGGCTCGTCGGGCAATCCTTACTCGTCGTCGCCAAATCGCACACGTGAAACCACTCCTCAAGGTCTCGATCTGCGCCACCCTGGCGACGGTCGCGCTGCTTGCCGCGGTCGCTCAGCCGGCGCGCGCAGCCTCTGCCGGGACGCCCTGCTGGAAGGTGCTGCTGAACGACTGGTACGACGG
>JAYUEQ010000160.1:0-24125 GCA_043739205.1 Thermoleophilia bacterium | reverse complement strand
TGTTGTTGCCATGGATCACGAGCCGCTCGCCGGAGATCCCCGCGCGCAACGCGAACTCGAGCTCACCGACGGTCGAGACGTCGGCGCCGAGCCCCTCCTCCGCGAGGAGCTGCAGGACTGCGACGGATGGGAACGCCTTCGTCCCGTAGGCGATCAGCGCGCCGGGCGCGGACTCGCGGTAGGCCCGAGCCTGGGCGCGTAGCGTCGCGTCGTCGTAGACCACGACCGGGGTCCCGAATTCACGGGCGAGCTCGGAGGTGCGGACGCCGCCGAGCAGGAGCTCGCCGTCTTCGACGCGGGCGGTATCGGGGAGAAGCTCGAGGGACAGCACCTCAGGCATTGTGCTCATGCCGATGCTCGCAGCGCTCGCCGATCTCTCCCACCGCCGTCCTCGCGCGATCGTGGCCGCCGCCGTGGTGGCCGCCGTGGCGGCTGCGGCGTTCGGCGCGTCGACGCCGTCGCGGCTCAAGTCGAGCGACAACGACTTCCAGGACGCGAGCTCGGAGAGCTTCCGCACGCTTCAGCTTCTCTCCCGCGCGACCGGCGTGCTCCCTGGGCCTTCGCTGATCGTCGTCGCGACGCCGCGGCAGGCGGTTGTCGCCGCAGCGCGGTTGAAGGCCCAGCCGTACGTCGCCCTCGTGCGGCCGCGGGCGGCCGTGTCACGCGACGGGAAGCTGGTGCTCGTGACCGCGTGGTTCAAGTCGCACGGGACGACCGATGCGCCGGGCGTCAAGTCGCTCGCTCGCACGCTGCCCGGCCTCGTCGGGGGTGTGTCGCTCGCGAACGAGCAGGTCAACGCGCAGTCGGAGCGCGATCTGCTGCGCGCGGAGTTGATCGCGTTCCCGCTGCTTCTGTTGCTCGCACTCTGGATCTTCCGTGGGCTCGTCGCTGCGCTGCTGCCGGTTGCCGCCGGCTTGCTCGCGCTCGTCTCGACGCTCGCGCTGCTTCGTCTCGTCAACCACCTCACCCCGATCTCGGTGTTCGCGCTCAATCTCGTCACCGGCGCGGCGATCGGCCTGGCGATCGACTACAGCCTCCTGCTCGCCTCGCGCTATCGCGAGGAGCTCGCGCGCCACGGGCCGGGTCGCGACGCGCTGCGCGCGACCCTGACCACCGCCGGCCGAACGGTCGCGTTCAGCGCCGTCACGGTCGCAGCGGCGTTCGCGTCACTGCTCGTCTTTCCGCTCCCGTTTCTTCGGTCGATGGCGATCGGGGGAATGATCGTCGCGCCGCTAGCCGGTCTCGTTGCGCTCTTTCTCCTGCCGGCGCTCTTCGCGCTGCTCGGGGAACGCATCAATGCGCTCGCGCCTCGTCGTTGGCAGCGCGCGGCCGAGCGTGCGGCTCGGCCCGACGAGCACGGTGGCTGGTACCGGTTCGCGCACTGGGTGATGCGTCGGCCGGGGTGGGTCGCCGTCGGGTCGGCGACGCTCCTCATCGCGCTCGGCCTGCCGTTCCTTGGCGTGCGCTTCATCGGCGTCGACGCGAGCGTCCTGCCGGCGAGCTCGAGCGCACGGCAGGTCGACGATGTGTTGCGCACCCAGTTCGCACCGGGCCTCGACGCGCCGCTGCATCTCGCGGTCCAGTCGCTGAGCGTCGTGCCCGCGATTCGACGCCTACCGGACGTCGTCGCAGTCGCGCCGCCTGAGCGGCTCGGGCCTCGGCTGTGGTCCGTCGACGTGATCCCTGACGGGCGGGCGATGAGCAGTCGGACGAAGGCGCTCGTGCGCAACGTGCGACAGCTGCCCGGAGTGATGGTGAGCGGCAAGACCGCCTGGTATCTCGACACTGCCGCGAGCTTGCGGCGTAACCTGCCCTACGCGCTCGCGCTGCTTGCGGCCACGACCTTGCTCCTGCTCTTCCTGGTCACACAGTCCGTGGTGCTGCCGCTGAAGGCGCTCCTGATGAACGTCCTCGGCCTGTCGGCCGCCTTCGGTGTGCTCGTTTTCATCTTCCAGGACGGCAGGCTGGAAGGCTTGCTCGGCTACCGGAGCCAGGGGGCTCTCGAGCTGACCCAGCCGGTGCTGCTCTTTGCGATCGCATTTGGGCTCGCGACCGACTACGGCGTGTTCCTGCTCTCACGGATCAAGGAGGCGCACGACGCAGGCCTCGAGAACCGTGAAGCGGTCGCGCTCGGGCTCGAGCGGACCGGGCGGGTCGTGACTGCTGCGGCACTCCTCTTCTGTGTGGCGGTGGGTGCGTTCGTCACTTCGGGGATCCTGATCGTCAAGGAGCTCGGCCTCGGGATCGCGCTCGCCGTTGCGATCGACGCGTCGCTCGTGCGGGCGCTCCTCGTGCCCAGTCTGATGGCGCTCCTTGGCGACTGGAACTGGTGGGCGCCGGCGCCCTTCCGCCGGTTTCGGCGCTAATATGGCGGGCGTGAAGCAGCTGCTTCCATAGCGCAGGGAGCCACCGCGGCAAGCGCCGCGCCCTTCTCCCACGGCCTCTCGTTCGAGAGGCTTTTTCGTCTTTAGGAGCACCGTCTTATGCAGGACTACGACGCAAAGACAATCGAGAGCAAGTGGCAGTCGCTCTGGGAGACCGAGCAGGTCTTCCACGTCGACAACCCGCCGCCGGGCACGCCGCCCGACGACGAGCATTTCTACATGCTCGAGATGCTCCCGTACCCGTCGGGCAGCCTGCACATGGGGCACGTCCTCAACTACACGATGGGCGACGTGGTCGCGCACTTCAAGCGCCGCAACGGGCACACCGTGCTGCGCCCGATGGGCTTCGACTCGTTCGGTCTGCCGGCGGAGAACGCCGCGATCAAGGACGGCGGCCATCCGCTCGAGATCACCGAGCGCAACATGGAGGCGATCCGGCGGCAGATGCGCCGCATGGGTTGGGCGATCGACTGGCAGCGCGAGGTCTCGGCTCACGAGCCGACGTTCTACCGCTGGACGCAGTGGCTGTTCTTGAAGTTCTTCGAGCACGGGCTCGCCTACCGCAAGGAGGCGCCCGTCAACTGGTGCCCGTTCGACCAGACCGTGCTCGCCAACGAGCACGTCGTCGACGGCCGGTGCTGGCGCTGCGGCAACATCGTCGAGACGCGGAACATGGCGCAGTGGTTTTTCAAGATCACTGCCTACGCTGATGCACTGCTCGATGACCTTGCGACGATCGACTGGCCTGAACGCACGAAGAAGATTCAGACGCAGTGGATCGGCCGTTCCGAAGGAGCCGAGATCCTCTTCCGCGTCGACGACCTCGACATCGACATCCCCGTCTTCACGACGCGCCCCGACACGCTGTTCGGCGCGACGTTCTTCGCCGTCGCGCCGGAGTGGCCGCTGCTCGAGCGGCTTGTCGAGGGGATGCCCTCCGCGAGTGACGTGCTCGCGTATGCAAGCGTCGCGGGCGCGCGGCCGACGGAAGACCGCGAACAGCGGTCGAAGACCGGCGTCTTCACGGGTCGCTACGCGACGAACCCGGTCAACGGCGAGCCGATTCCGATCTGGGTTGCCGACTACGTGCTCATGGAGTACGGCACCGGCGCGGTGATGGCCGTCCCTGCGCACGACGATCGCGACCGCGAGTTCGCCGAGACGTATGAACTGTCGATCGTTCCGGTGATCGACGACGACGGGAAGCTGATCAATTCGGCGCAGTTCGACGGGCTTCCGGTCGAAGACGCGCGGCCCGCAATCGTCGACTGGCTGAGCGAGCAGGGGAAGGGCAAGCAGGCGATCAACTACCGTCTGCGCGACTGGAGCTTCTCGCGTCAGCGCTATTGGGGCTGCCCGATCCCCATCGTCTACTGCGAGGAGCACGGTCCCGTCGCAGTGCCCGAGGCGGAACTGCCCGTGTTGCTGCCCGAGGTGGAGGACTACCGTCCGAAGGGACAGCCTCCGCTCGCTTCCAACCTGGACTTCATCAACGTGCCATGCCCCGTCTGCGGCAAGCCGGGTAAGCGCGAGGCCGACACGATGGATACGTTCGTCGATTCGTCGTGGTACTTCCTGCGCTACACCGATCCGAAGAACGACCAGGCTCCGTTCGATTCACGCTTCGCGGACTACTGGATGCCGATCGATCAGTACATCGGCGGCATCGATCATGCGAAGGGCCACCTGCTCTACTCGCGCTTCTTCATCAAGGTGATGAACGACCTCGGCATGGTCGGCTTCCGCGAGCCGTTCCAGCGGCTGTTCCACCAGGGTTGGGTTTTGCTCGACGGCAAGAAGATGTCGAAGTCACAGGGCGGCGTTTCGCCGAACGAGCTGATCGACCGGTTCGGCGCCGACGCGATTCGCCTCTACATCCTCTTCTACGGCCCCGCGGATCAAGACATCAACTGGTCGCCCGACGGGATCGCTCCGATGGCGCGCTTCGTGAAGCGACTGTGGCGTGAGGTGCACGAAGCGGCGGCTCGTCCCGAATCGCCGGCAGGTGTCGACACGCCGCTCGCGCGGAAGGCGCACGAGGCGATCGCCCGCGTGACGGACGACGTCGATCGCCGTTTCCAGTTCAACACGCCGATCGCTGCGGTGATGGAGCTCGTCAACGATTTGTCGAAGGCGCTCGACGATCCTGCTGCGCGGTTTGCTGCGGACACGATCGTGTCGCTCATGCAGCCGTGGGCTCCGCATGTCGCCGAGGAGCTATGGCAGGTCGCGCTCGGGCACTCGACGCCTCTCTGGGAATCGCCGTGGCCGGTCGCCGACGAGGCGATGCTGCAACGTGAGACGATCGAGCTCGTGTTGCAGGTGAACGGCAAGGTGCGGGATCGCGTGCACGTGCCGGCCGGGCTGTCCGAGGATGAGCTGATCGCGCGCGCACGCGCGTCTGAGAAGGTGCAAGCACACCTGAACGGCGAGGAGCGCCGCGTGATCGTCGTCCCGGACAAGCTCGTCAACATCGTCGTCTGAGCGACGTGCTCCACATCACGAACGGTGACAGCGTCGTGGTGTCGCTCTCGCAGACTGAGCTCGGTGGCGACGCGTTTGCGTGGCGCGACGCCTACCACGAGGGGCCCGTGCGATCGGGAGAGCGCTCACGTGTGATCGACGCGCGCGCCGCGTTCCTCGCTTCGTGCGGGTGGGGCGGCGAAGATGCGATCCGCGACGAGCTGCTTGCACGCGACGCACGGTTCATTGCTGCCTTGCGCGAGGGGCAGGAGATCGTCCTCTGGTTCGAGCACGACCTGTACGACCAGCTGCAACTCGTCGACGTGCTCGCGCTCGCGGGCGAGTCCGGATTTGACCCGGAGCAGCTGGAGCTGATCGAGATCGACGCATTCCTGGGGCGACCCGGTTTTCGCGGCCTGGGCGAACTCAACGCTGCGGAGCTGGAGTCGCTGTGGCCTTCGCGGCGCCTCGTCACTGACGAGGACACAGCTGGGGCGCAGCGCGCGTGGGAGGCCGTGCGCCGCGCGGATCCGCGCGGGCTAGCGGAGGTGCGTGCGGATCCGCCGGCGAGCCGGCCGTATCTCGGAGCCGCTCTGGGCCGGCTGCTCGAGGAACTGCCAGACGTGGACGGCGGTCTCTCGCGGACGGAGCGGCAGCTCCTGGAGCTACTCGACGACGGGCCGCTTCTGACCGGCGCGTTGTTCGTCGCGTCGCAAGATCGTGAGGAGGCGCCGTTCCACGGCGACGCGTGGATCTCGCGGACGCTCGCAGAGCTCGACGGCTCGACGCCGCTCGTCTCGCTCACCGAGGGCTCGGCGGAGCTCACGGATGCGGGCAGGCGCGTGCTCGCGGGCGACGCCGACCGGGTCGCGTTGCTCGGGATCGATCGCTGGGTCGGCGGGACGCACCTCGTGCCGGGCGCGGTGTGGCGTTGGGATGCGGACGCAGTCGAGCTCGTCGCTCCGGCGTAGCCCGGACGCAGTTCGCTCGGTCGTTCGAGAAGTTCCACTTTCGGCACACACGCGTTTCCCACGCGTGACGCTTCGACCGGCAGCCTGGCTGCATGGCGGCGTTCCCCCTCGGTGTGCCCGGTCGGCGCGTTCTCGCGGCGGCAATTCTCGCGCTCGTGCTCGTCGTCGTTGCGTGGCGCCACGTGGCCGCCGGCGCACCCGCCCCGTTGCGGGTCGCGCCGGTCGTGCCGGCGCAGGCAGCCCGAGGAACCATCGCGGCGCGTCTGCTCGTCGTCGACGTCGTCGGCGCCGTTCATCGCCCGGGGCTCGTACGGCTACCGGAAGGCTCTCGGGTTGCAGACGCGATCGCTCGCGCGGGTGGGCTGCGGCATGGCGCCGAGCGCGCGGGGGTCAACTTCGCCGCGCCCGTGTCGGACGGCCAGCAGGTCGCCGTGCCGCAGCACGGGGCGGCCATTGCGGCGGGCGTCGGCTCCGGCGCCGCGGCCAGTGCGAGCGGGCCGGTGTCGCTGAGCTCGGCGACAGCGGAGCAGCTGGACGCGCTGCCCGGCGTCGGTCCCGTGACGGCGGAGAAGATCGTCGCCTACCGCCAGCAGCACGGCGCCTTCCGCTCGGTCGACGAGCTCGATGCGATCTCCGGCATCGGCCCGTCGCGCATTGCAGACCTGCGCGGTCTGGTGGTGCCGTGAGCCGCCTCCTACCTGCGCACGTGTTGCTCGCGGCAGCGGCACTCGGGCTCGTCGCCTCGCTTGCGTTGCGGTTTCACGGCCCCGCCGCACCCCTGCTCCTGGGCGGGGTCGCCGGCGCGCTCGTACTGCCACCGACGGCGCGCCTCGCCGGCGCGGCGGTGCTGCTCGCGCTCGTCGGCTGGTGGTGGGGAGGCGTCCGGCTCGAGGCACTCGACCGCAGTTCGCTGCGGTCAGAGGTCGGTCGCGCGGGTCGCACGTTGGTCGAGGTGACCGGCGAGCCTCGCGTGGGCCAGTTCGACCAGCGGCAATTTGGCCGCGTGCTGTCCTTCGAGGGAAGACGGATCGGCGAGCGTGTGCAGCTTGAGTTGCCTCTTGGGAGAGCGCCGCCTCAGGGCGCTCTCATCGATGTGCTGGCGTTCGTGCGGTTGCCGCGCGGGCCGGCGAACGGCTTCGACGAGCGCACCTGGCTGCGCCGGCAAGGCATCCATGTCGTCTTTCGCGTCGACGACTGGAGCCTCACCGGTCGGCGTCGGGGCGGTCTCGCGGGCGCCGGCGACCGGATGCGCAGGTGGCTGCGGAGCGCCTCTGCACCCGGCCTGGCGGGAGAACGGCGCGCGGTCCTCGAAGGAGTGGTGCTCGGCGACGACAACGGCCTGTCGCCGGGATTGAAGCAGGCGTTTCGCCGAAGTGGGCTCTACCACCTGCTCGCGGTGTCGGGCGCGAACGTCGTGCTGCTTGCGACCGGGATGCTCGGGCTCGCGTGGGCGGTCGGGCTGCCACGGGCGTGGGCGCACGTCTCGGCGCTCGCGGCGATCGGAGCGTACGTCCTCGCAGTCGGGCCGCAACCGTCCGTGATCCGGGCGGCGGTCTCGGGTGCCGCGACGTCGATCGCGTGGCTGATGGCGCGCGAGCGCGACCCATGGCACGTGTTGCTGCTCGCCGCCGTCGTTCTGCTCGCATGGAACCCGTATGCGCTCGCCGACGCGGGCTTCCAGCTCTCGTTCGCAGCGGTGATCGCGATCTTCCTTGCCGCGGGACCGCTGCTGCGCGTGCTCGAGGGCTATCCGGTGCATGCGAAGCTCGCGGCGGCGGTCGCGATCTCGGCCGCCTGTAGCGTCGCGACGGCGCCGATCCTCTGGCTTCAGTTCGGTGCGGTGCCGCTGCTCGGCATCGTCGCGAACGCGCTCGTCGAGATCGCCGTCGCCCCGCTGCTCGGCCTCGCCTTCGCTACCGCGGCGATCCAGCCGGTGGCGCCACCGCTCGCCGCCGCGCTCGCGTGGCTGAACGGCTGGATCGCCGCCTACGTCGTCGTCTGCGCGCGGGCGGTCTCGGCAGTCCCGTTCGCCCAGGTGCACGGGCGAGGAGCAGCACTCGCAGCCGCCGGCTCTCTCGTGGCCGCCGCCTATGCTTGGCGGAGATGGCGGACGACCTCAAGCCGGCCTACCTGATCGCGGGCAGCGACCGCCCGAAGGTCGACCGCACGCTGGGGCGCCTTCGCGCCCGGTTCGACGTGGACGCGACCGAGTTGCTGGACGCGTCGGAGACGACCGGCGACGATGCAGTCGCTTCCTGCAACGTGATGGGGCTCTTCGGAGAGGGCTCACGGCTCGTCGTCGTCGACGGCGTCGAGGCGTGGAAAGCGCCCGACGTGAAGGCGATCACCGACTATCTGAAGGCGCCCGCGCCCGGAACGACCTTGGCGCTCGTCGGCGGTGAGCTGAAGAAAGACGCCCCGCTCGCCAAGGCGATTGCCGCCAAAGGCGAACTACTGATCTGGGACGTCGTGATGAAGGCGGTCGCACGCTGGATCGCCGACCAATTCAAACTGCAGAAGACGAAGGCCGAGCCCGAGGCCTGCAGGCTGCTGGCCGATCTCGTCGGCGAGGACCTCTACGAGCTATCGGGCGAGGTCGACAAGCTCGCCACCTGGGCGAATGGCGCCGAAGTGACCGCCGCCGACGTGGAGGCGCTCGTCGCCCCGCGCGCAGAGTCTCCGCCGTGGAACCTCACGGACGCCTGGGGCACCCGTGACGTCGGCGTCGTCCTGCGCGAGGCCGAGAAAATGCTCGACCGAACGGGCGACCCGCTTTCCCGGACGATCCCGCGGCTCGTCGCGCAGCTGACGAAGCACGTGCAGCGCGCGCGGGCGGCACACCGGCTCGAGGAGCAGGGCCTCTCCCCGCAGGAGGCGGCGTCGCAGCTTGGTATCAAGCCGTACCCGGCGCAGAAGCTCTTCGCTCAGGTGCGCAACTTCAGCGGCGCGGAGCTCGGCGACGTACTGATCCGGCTGGCGGAGCTGGACCACGCGCTCAAGGGAGGCTCACGACTCGCCAACGAGCTGGAGCTCGAACGCGCGCTCGTCGACATCACCCAGGAGCGCAGCATCGTCAAAGACGCCGCGTAAGCGGCGTCTACGTCAGCGTGAAGCCCGAGAGAACTAGGCGCGCGGGCCGGTCGCGAGGCGGGCTGCCTGCGACTTCTTCCGTGCGCCGGCGTTCTTGTGGAGCGCGCCGCGCGCGACGGCACGGTCGATCAGCTTGACGAGAGCCTTGTGCTCCTCGGCGACTGCAGACGTGTCGCCCGCCTCGGCCGTGGTGGCCAGGCGCTTTGCGAGCGTCTTGATCGTCGAGCGGTAGCGCAGGTTCTCGAGGCGCTCCTCGGCTGCGGTGCGGACGCGCTTCTTCTGTTGCTTGATGTTCGGCATCTTCAGTGAAATGCCCGCTCCTGCGGGCGCCAGAAAGGTAGCAGAGGCCCGGAGGCGACTCCAGTGCCCCCGGCTCCCCGCGTAACGTTCGCGGGAGTGGCCGACGACACGACCACGAGCGGCCCGGGGGAGACCGCCGACCTGGAGGCGACGCAGGTCACCGAGCGCCCCGTCCGCCGGCTCGCCCTTTCGACCGCCATCTTCTCTTTTGCGACCGCGATCTCGCGCGTCCTCGGCCTTTTCCGGGAGGTCGTGGCGAAGAACTACTTCGGCGTCAACGGGCCTGTCAACGCCTTCAACATCGCCTTCCTCGTCCCGAACACGATCCGGGCGCTCGTGGCCGACGCCGCGCTCTCCTCGGCGTTCGTGCCGGTCTTCAGCGACCTGATCGAGAAGGGTGAGTGCAAGCGTGCGTGGCGCGTCGCCTCGTCGCTCTTCTGGCTGACGCTCCTCGGCCTCGGCGGCATCTCCGCGCTCTTCATCCTGCTCGCGCCCTGGATCATGCCGCCGCTTTACCCGGACTACCACCCACTGCTGATCGGCCTCTCGCAGGTGCTCTTCCCGATCGTCGCGCTGCTCGGCGTCTCAGGGATCGTCGTCGGGATCCTTAATACCTACGACGAGTTCTCGATCCCGGCGCTCACCCCGGTCGCGTGGAACCTCGTGATCATCGCCGGGCTCGTCTTCGGGCTGCCGCACGTCAACGGCACCGACCACAAGCTCTACGTCTACGCCGGCGCGATCCTCGTCGGGACGATCGTCCAGGTGCTGCTCCCGATCCCCTGGTTGCGCGGGCTCGACGGGCGCCTGCAGATGGTGATCGACTGGCGTGACCCGGCGGTCAAGCAGGTCTTCAAGCTGATGCTGCCCGTCACGCTCGGTCTCGGCCTGATCAACATCAACGCCCTGATCGACGGCGTGATCGGCGCGTGGCTCGTCAGCAAGAACGCGCCCTCGACGATCGACGCGGCGTTCCGCATCTACATGCTCCCGCAAGGCGTCTTCTCCGTCGCGGTCGCAACGGTGCTCTTCCCGTCGCTCGCGCGGTTCGCGTCGCGCCGCGACATGGGCGGCTTCCGCGACATGACGGCGCTCGGCCTCCGCCAGATCGCGTTCTTGCTCGTGCCCGCGAGCATCGTCACCGCGGTCCTCGCCGAGCCACTGACGCGGCTGATCTACCAGCGCGGCGCGTTCACTCCAGACCAGACACCTGCGGTCGCCGCTTGCCTCGCTGCCCTGACGCTCGGGCTGACCTTCAACGGGACGATGTTGATGCTCAACCGCGCGTTCTTCAGCCTCCAGGAGAACTGGGTCCCGACGCTCGTCGCGCTCGGCAACCTCTTCTTCAACGTCATTCTCGACGTAACGTTCTCGCCGCTCGGCATCTGGGGGATCCCGCTCGCGACGTCGATCGTCAACATCGCCGGCACCGCTGCGCTCCTTATCTTCCTGCGGCGGCGTCTCGGGCGGATCCAGTTCGACGAGGTCTGGATGTCGTTCGTCCGGGTGTTCGTCGCAGCCGCGGTCGCGGGAGGTATCGCATTTGCGGTCTGGAAGCCGCTTGACTCCGCCGTCGGGCGCTCGCTCGGCGGGCAGCTCGGGTCACTCCTCCCGGCGCTCGCGGCGGCCGCGCTCGCCTACCTGGTGGCCGGTCGCGCGCTTCGGGTGCGCGAGATGCAGGCGCTACTCTCCTTGCGGGGCCGCTTGCGCCGCGGCTGACCGCCATGGACCAAGAACACATCCGTAATTTCTCGATCATCGCGCACATCGACCATGGCAAGTCGACGCTCGCTGATCGCATCCTCCAGCTGACGGAGACCGTCTCCGTGCGCGAGATGCGCGACCAGCTGCTCGACTCGATGGACCTGGAGCGCGAGCGCGGGATCACGATCAAAGCGCAGGCCGTCCGGGTGCACTGGAAGGGCCACGAGCTCAACCTGATCGACACACCCGGCCACGTCGACTTCACGTACGAGGTGTCCCGCTCGCTGCAGGCGTGCGAGGGCGCGTTGCTCGTCGTCGATGCCGCCCAGGGGATCGAGGCGCAGACGCTCGCGAACGCGTACCTCGCGATCGAGAACAACCTCGAGATCGTTCCGGTGGTGAACAAGATCGACCTCCCGGCGGCCGATCCCGACCGCGCTTCCGCCGAGGTCGCGGACCTGATCGGTGACGACCCGGACCACGTGCTGCGCATCTCCGCCAAGACGGGTCAGGGGGTGGCCGAGGTGCTCGACGCGATCGTCAAGCGCATCCCGCCGCCGCGGGGCGACGCCGAGGCGCCGGCGCGCGCGTTGATCTTCGACTCGTCATATGACCAGTACCGCGGCGTGGTCGCATTCGTGCGTGTCGTTGACGGTGTCTTCCGGCCGCGTGAGTGGCTGCGGGCGATGGCGCTCGGCACCCGCTTCGAGGCGCAGGAGATCGGCTTCATGTCACCAGGCAACCGCCCGGTCAAGGAATTGACGGCCGGCGAGGTCGGCTACGTGATCACCGGGCTAAAGGATGTCTCCGAGCTTCGCGTCGGCGACACGCTCACGACGGATAGGAACGGCGCTGCCGAACCGCTCCCGGGCTACAAGGACGTCAAGCCGATGGTGTTCGCAGGGCTCTTCCCGACCGAGTCCGACCAGTACCCCGAGCTGCGTGACGCGCTCGAGCGGTTGAAGCTCAACGACGCTGCGCTGTTCTACGAGCCGGAGACGTCGCAGGCGCTCGGCTTCGGTTTCCGCTGCGGCTTCCTCGGCTTGCTGCACATGGAGATCGTGCGCGAACGGCTCGAGCGCGAGTTCGACCTCGATCTGCTCGTCACCGCGCCGAACGTCGCCTACCGGGTGAAGCCGATGAACGGCGAATGGGTCGAGGTGCACACGCCGGCCGACCTGCCCGACGCCTTCGACGAGGTCGAGGAGCCCTACATCAAGGCGTCGATCATCGTCCCGAAGGAATACGTCGGGACCGTGATGGAGCTGAACAACGACCGGCGCGGCAAGTTCGACCACATGGAGTACCTCTCACCCGAGCGCGTGCATCTGACCTACGAGCTGCCGCTCGCCGAGATCGTCCTCGACTATTACGACGCGCTCAAGTCGCGCACCAAGGGCTACGCCAGCTTCGACTACGACATCGTCGGTTTCCGGACCGGCAACCTCGCGCGCGTCGACATCCTCGTCGGGGGCGAGCCCGTCGACGCGCTGTCGTTGATCATCCACCGCGACTTCGCGTTCGAGCGCGGCAAGATGCTCGTCGAGAAGTTGCGCGAGGAGATCCCGCGTCAGATGTTCGACGTTGCGATCCAGGCCGCGATCGGCGCGCGCATCATCGCCCGCGAGACGGTGAAGGCGCGGCGCAAAGACGTGCTCGCGAAGTGCTACGGCGGCGACATCTCGCGCAAGCGCAAGCTGCTCGAGAAGCAGAAGAAGGGCAAGAAGCGGATGAAGAACGTCGGCGGCGTCGAAGTGCCGCAGGAGGCGTTTCTCGCCGTGCTCAACCTGAACGAGCCGGCAAAGGGCAAGTAAGTGCCGCTCGAGATGCGCGCCGGCTGTGAACGCTGTGGGAACGCACTGGCGCACGACGGCGACGCGCGCATCTGCTCCTTCGAGTGCACGTTCTGCGTCGCGTGCGCAGACTCCATGGATCACGTTTGCCCGAACTGCGGCGGCGAGCTCGTCGCTCGACCGCGTCGCGTCGTCGCGGGTTAGAGGAAACAGCAGTGACCGGCGCGCAGCACCTCTACGTTCACCTGCCGTTCTGTTCGTCGCGCTGCGGCTACTGCGACTTCGTCACCGTCGTCGGCCGTGGCGGTGAGCACGGGGGATACGTCTCTGCCCTGCTCGGCGAGCTCGAGCTCGAGCGCTCGCTTCTTGCACCGCAGCTCGAGACGGTGTATCTCGGTGGCGGCACCCCGACCCTTACCGATGCGCGCGAGTTAGCGCGCCTGCTCGATGCGTTGCCGGAAGCAGTCGAGGTGACGATCGAGATGAACCCCGAGACGGCGACTCCGGAACTGGCACGTCTTCTGTCGCGAAACGGTGTCAATCGCGTGTCGATCGGCGCACAAACGTTCCACATGCACTTATTGGACGTGTTGCAGCGCCGCGCGCGGCCCGACGACGTCCGGCGCGCCGTGCACGTTGTGCGTGATGCCGGAATTGACAACATCTCGCTCGACCTCATCTACGGCATCCCGGGCCAGAAGCCCTCCGACCTCGCACGCGACCTCGCCGAGGCCCTGGCGCTCGAACCGGAGCACATCTCCGCGTACGAGCTGGAAGCAAAGCCGGGAACCCGCTTCACGCACGCCCACGGAGCCGAGCTGCAGCGCCAGGCCGAATCGATGGAGACCTACTTCGAGCGCGTCGTCGAGACGCTGACCGCCGCCCGCTACCGCTGGTACGAGACGGCGAACTTCTGCCGTGCGCCGTCGTATGACCCGGCGGCGCGGGACCTGCGGGCGCGTCACAACCTCGGCATCTGGCTCGGACGGGACTACCTCGGGCTCGGCGTGGGTGCGGTCAGCACAATCGAGAGCCGACGCTGGCGCAACGCGCCGTCGCTCGCCCGCTACGTCGCAGCCCTGACACGTGGGGAGGCGCCGCCGCGCGAGGTCGAGGAGCTACCCGCCGAGGTGCGCGACACCGAGCGCCTGATGCTGGGCCTTCGCCTTGACCAGCCGCTGCCGCTCGCTGGGTTAGAGGCGAGCCTCGACGAGCGGGAGCTCGAGCGCCTGGCGCGCGGCGGGCTCGTCGCGCGCGGCGACGGGTCGCTCGCGCTCACGAAACGGGGCCGTTTCCTGGGCGGCGGCGTGACCGCGCGGCTTCTGGCCTAGACGCCCGCCCCGCCGTGAGCGGTCTGGCCGCCGCTGCCGCCTACCATGGGGGCGTGAGAATCGTGCTCTCCGATCGGCAACGTGACCTGCTCTGCCTGGTGGTGGAGGAGTACGTCGCGACCGGGCAGCCGGTCGGGTCGAAGACGCTCGTCGACAAAGCGAGCATCGGCTTCTCGCCGTCGACCGTCCGCTACGAGCTTGCGGAGCTCGAGCGCTTCGGGCTGCTCACGCACCCGCACACGTCCGCCGGGCGGCTACCGACGGAGGCCGGCTACCGCCTGTACGTCGACGAGCTGCTCGCACGACCGGAGTCGAAGCCGACCGACCTCGGGATCGAACTGCCGGCCGCCCACGCGGAGGTCGAGGAGGCGCTTCAGGCGACGACGGAGATGCTCTCGCAAGTGTCCCGGCTGCTCGCGCTGGTCTCGGCGCCGCCGCTGCGCGCCGCAACGCTCCGTCATGTCGAGGTGCTCTCGCTGCAGCGCGACGTCGTGATGGTCGTCGTGATCACGTCGACCGGCGGGGTGACCGACCTCCGCTATTCCTTCTCCGAGCCTGTCGACCCCGGCCTCGTCACGTGGGCTGCCGAGTATCTGAACGAGCGTCTCACCGGCCAGCGGCTCGGCTCGCGCGCGGTCAAGCTCGCCTTCGATGAGCCGGGGCTGAGTCTGCGCGAGCGCTCCTTCCTCGTCGTGATTCGCGGTGCGTTCGAGCAGGCCGCCGACGAGGATCGGCAGCTGTTCGTCGGCGGCGCGGCAGGCCTGCTCGACGAGATGCGCGTCGAGGAGATCGGCGCGTACCGCAGCCTGATGGAAGCGCTCGAGAAGCGCGCCGCCCTGCTCGACGTGCTCGCGCAACGCACCGACCCCCGTCGCCCGTTCGCGCGCGTCGGCGAAGAGCTCGAGCAGCCGGGCCTGCGCGAGCTGTCGCTCGTCGGCGCGACGTACGGGCTGACGCACCAGGCTCTCGGAACAGTCAGCCTGCTCGGCCCGCTGCGCATGGACTACGAGAAGGCTCTGCACTCGGTTCGCTCGGCGGCGTATGAGCTTTCCCGCTTCGTCGAGGACGTCTACAGCGAAGACTGATGGCGACCACCGACCGCGACTACTACGAAGTGTTGAGCGTCGCGCGCGACGCTGACGAAACGACGATCAAGAAGTCGTTCCGCCGACTCGCGCGCGAGCTGCATCCCGACGTCTCCGACCACCCTGAAGCCGAGTTGCGCTTCCGCGAGATCACCGAGGCATACGAGGTGCTCTCGAGCACCGAGCGCCGCGCGCTCTACGACCGCTATGGCCACGCCGGCCTGCGCTCCGGCGGCTTTTCACCGACGCAGTTCGACATGGGGAACCTCGGCGACATCTTCGCCTCGTTCTTCGGCGACGGCATCTTCGGCAGCGCGACGGGCGGCAACGCGCAGCAGCGCGGCGCCGATCTTGGTGCGGAGATCGAGATCGAACTGGTCGAGGCGGCACGCGGGACGACCGTTTCCGTCCCGTTCGACGTCGCGGTCACATGCAAGACCTGCGGCGGCGACGGCGTCGAGCCCGGCACCGAGCCATTGACGTGTCCGCGCTGCGAAGGGACCGGTCGCCTGCATCACGTGTCGCGCAGTGTCTTCGGCGACTTTGTTCGCGCGCAGGCCTGCCCCGAGTGTCACGGTCGCGGCGTGATCATCGAGCACCCGTGCACCGATTGCGACGGAGCGGGGCGGAAGATCGAGTCACGCGAGTTGAGCGTTGATGTTCCCGAAGGGATCCACGATGGCCAGCGCATCAGAGTCTCCGGTGAGGGCCACGCCGGCGCGCTCGGCGGCCGCTCCGGCGACGTCTATGTCCTCGTGCACGTCAAGCCCGACCCGCGCTTTGTGCGCGAGGGCAACGACATCTACTCGCAGGTCGACCTGACGATCGTGCAAGCGTCGCTCGGCGCGACGATGACCGTCGAGACGATCGACGGCTCAGTCGAGCTCGAACTGCCGGCGGGCGTGCAGCCTGGCGAGGTGCGCGTGCTCAAGTCGAAAGGCATGCCGGTGCTCCAGGGCTTCGGCCGCGGCGATCACCGCGTGCTCGTCAACGTCTCCGTCCCGCGCCAGGTGACGGACGAACAGCGCCGCCTGCTCGAGGACTTCGAGGCCGCGAGCGACGAGAACACCTATCGCGCGAACGACGAGAGTTTCTTCAACAAGCTGAAGAGCGCGTTCCGCTGAGCGCCTCGCCCCCGAGCAGTCTGCGCAGGGTCTCGATCGAGGTCGGTTTCGACCGGCTCGAGGAGGCGCGGGCGACGATGATCGAGCTCTTCCCGCAGGGCTTCGAAGAGGTCGACAAGGCAAAAGGCACCGAGCTCGCCGCCTACACCGACGCCGCAGGCGAGGAGCGCCTCTGGGCGTTCTTCGGCAGCGGCCGGAGCGCTGACGTCGAGAGCGGATGGGAGGATCGGTGGCGCGCGTTTCATCGCCCGATCCGCGTCGGTCGCCTCTGGGTCGGCCCGCCCTGGGAGACGCCCCCGACGGATGCGCTCGTCGTCGTGGTCGATCCGGGCCGCGCGTTCGGCACCGGCTCGCACCAGACGACGCAGCTCTGCCTGCAAACGCTGCAGGAGCTCGAGCCCGGGCCGCTGCTCGACGTCGGCTGCGGGTCGGGTGTGCTGTCGATCGCGGCCGCGCTCCTAGGCTTCGCGCCGGTGATCGGCGTCGACATCGAGGAGCCATCGATCGAGGCAACCCTCGAGAACGCGCGGGCGAACGGCGTCATCGTCGATGCACGACTGGTTGCAGGCAACGAGACTCTGCCGAGCTCGCCGCTTGTCGTCGCGAACATTTCCCTCGAGTCGGTAGAAGCGCTCCCAGCGCGCACCGACGCGCAGACGCTGATCACTTCAGGCTACTTCGCGTCAGAGCAACCGCGGCTTCCCGGCTTCGAGCACGTCAAGCGCACCACGCTCGACGGCTGGGCGTCCGACGTGTATCGCAGGACGTAGACCGCTCTCGCTCTGACGTAAGCACCCTGGCCCAGGCCAGCCCCTACTGCTACCGGCGGACGCCTTCTTACTGAAGTGTGGCTGTGAAGAGGTATCGGTTGAGGCTGAAGAAATAGCGACCTTGCCTATGGAGCTCGCTAAGGTCGTTCAACCATTCGGCCGCCTCTCGTTCGGAGACCCCGTGGTGCCCAGGCACGAAAGCGGCGATGAGAGCGGCGATGTTGTAGCTGAACGCTGAGGGCTCGTAGGTGGTGTTGAGAAGCGGGACGACTTGGAGGTCTTGAAGGTCGAATCCGGCTTGCCGGAGGCGAGGGCTGAGCGTCCGTGGAAGGTGAGGGTCGGGCAGATGCTCGTCCCAGGCGGCCTTGATACGTGCGAAGCGCGGGTGATTCGTGCTTGCCCAGACGAGAGAGTCCCAGTCGGTGTCGATGAGGACGAGCCGTCCGCCCGGTCGCACCACACGAGCGAGTTCTTGGAGTGCTGCATCTGGGTCGGCGAGGTACTCGATCACTTGCGTCGCTATCGCGGCGTCGACGGTCGCGTCCGCGAGCGGGAGCAGCGTGGCGTCCCCGTCCACGATCTTGATTTGGTCATCGAGTCCGGAGGCGGCTGCGCGGCTACGCGCCAGGGCGTTCATCTCGGGGCTGATGTCGACGGCGATGATCCGGCCTGTAGCTCCGACTTCTTCGGCGAGTTCGCAGGCCAAGAAGCCGGGGCCGGAGCCGAGGTCGAGGATCGTTTCGCCACGCAAAGCACCTAACGCTCGTCGTGAGGCCTCCCGCTGCGCGACCATCTCTGAGGTGAGATAGGCCCGCTCGAGCAGCGAGGAAGCCCGTTCGTCGTACCTCATTCCGCTCACGGGAGTGATTGTCACCCGCCCAGCGAGGAGCTGCAAGGGTGCGTGGACGGCACTACTGCTCGTGATTTCCTCGTGACCACTCTGGCGAGGACCGCGCCGAAGCGGTTAGGTGAGCTGACGCTCAGGGTCCATGTCTGAACTCTGGCGCACGCGACCGAGCCGGTGTTTGGTGGTGGTCTGATGGCCGGTCTGGACACCTCAGGGGTCTGACCCTGATGGTGGCGTTTCGAGTCGAGGCCGCTGGCACATGGCCGAAGCGCCGCGGCGCATGGTTGTGCGGCCATGATGTCTCGTTCGGCCATCACCTGGGTCTGACCCCGGTGGCGGCTGTTCGAGTCACGGCCGCTGGCGCATAGCAGGTTGCAGAGCCTCAACCCGCCGTTGCGCTTCCGGGCGGTCTCCCCGCATGCGCCCATGATTCTTCTAGAGTGCGGTCGTGCTCAGGGGGCGCTGCGCGTGCAATGTCGTCGCGTTCGAGGTGTTGGACGAGTTCGTCGTTGCGTACAACTGCCACTGCTCGAACTGCCGCGCGGCGACAGGCTCCGTCTTCTTGCCCTGGGGCGAGATCGAGCCCGAGAAGCTGAGGGTGACCAGGGGCTCGGACGCGTTGCTCTTGATCGGTGATGCCGACGGCCACCACGCGACGCGCTGCGAGACGTGCTTCTCCCTGCTGTATTGGACGGGCTACGAAGGCAAGATCCGTGTGCCGTATGGATCACTGATCGACGAGCCGTCGCTCAAGCCGACGGCGCACATGTTCGTCGGCTCGAAGGCTCCCTGGTACGAGATCCTCGACCACTTGCCTCAGCACGACGAGTCCCCGTGGTCTTGACCGGCTGATCCGTGTGGATGCTGCCTAGCGCACGGTTCGCGCCTGGGCGAACACCCAGATCGCGATCGCGGCGGGCACACCGACGATGATCGCCAGGATCCAATGGCCGCTGATCAGGAAGAGCAAGGCCAACAGCGCGAGGACGGCGCCGGTCAACGCCGCCCGCCGGAGGACACGCTGGCGCGTGTTGGCTCTCCCGCCGACGCTCATCCCTCGACCTCGATTTCGGATCTCACAGACGACATCTCAGCACGACGAGGCGCCGGCGTCCAGTACTGCCTGGGCGACGCCTAGACGATGCCAACGACAGCCAGCCAGAGGAACGCGAGCGAAAGCATCGTCAGTTGCATGTCGGCAATCGCGATGTTCCGTCCGTGCCGTTCGTAGAAGCGCTCGATTCCCGGGTAGCGCGGCGAGAGAGGTGTCAGTGCTGCGAGCGCAAAGCCGGCGCCGTTGATGCAGAAGATCGCGATCGTGAGTGCGAGGGCCGAGTTCGCTTTGCTCGCGTCCGGTGCGACGAGCTGGACGAGGCCGGCGTAGATCAACGCGAGACCGGTCCCCACCAGCGCCGAAAGATAGGTCTCCTTCAGCCGCATGAGGCCGAGGCCGTCGGCGGCCATGGCGACGACCACCGAACCGAAGACGAGCGAGAGCGGCAGCAAGACGGCAAGCACGTTGGCGGGGCGGTTGAGGCCGTACGCGTCGAGCAGAGGCCGAAGCGCGAACCAGGAGACGAACAGGGTTCGGTATTCGATCGTCGAGGCGAGACTGAAATGGACACGCGGAACGAGATTGCCGCTCGTCTCCGGGTGGGGGATGTACGAGATCAGAAAGGCGTTTCCGACGTAGTAGAAGTACGCGACGATGAACATGACGACGACGGTGTCGAACGACGTTTGCTCGACGCCTGACCGGTCACGCGCCAGACTGACGAGGAGCACGATCCCGGTGACCGCGAACCCGGCAAGACCACTCATGATCGTCACGTGAAGCTTCGCGGTGTCCGCGAGCAGCCACGGGTGACCGTCCAACCGCGCCGAGCCCTTCCGGCCCGAGCGCAGGACGATCGCAACCCCGATCACGGCCGCAACGACGAACCCGACAATGACGCCGATCATTGGCTGTCCCACCGCTCGTTAGAGAACATCGACCCGACGAGGACGATTCTGCACCACGACAATCCCGAGGCCAAGTAGACGGCGACCCTAAGCGACGCCTCGCGCAGCCCACGCCCACGTGCTGAGCGTGAACGGTGCGTCGGGCAGCAGCTCCGCGCAGCGCGCGCGCAGGAGCTCCCTCGATTCGTCGTCGCGCGACTGCGCATAGGCGCCCGCCGGACCGACGCCGAGCGTGAACGGCTCCCACCACTCGTCGAAGCTCTCGAAGCGCGCGGATGCCTCGAGGCTCGTCTCCTCGATGGACGCGAGACCCGCAGTCGCGAACAGCTCGCCCAGATGGCCTTCGCGCGCCCCCGCGAGATTCGATTCGTCTCGCGCCTCGGGATCGAGCTCGCGTGCGGCTTGCCAGAACACCGCCAGCGGCGTGCGCTCCCCTGCGTGATCCCAGACGCACGCCGCGACGACCCCGCCCGGGGACGCCACGCGTTTCATCTCCTGTAGGCCGGCCACCGGGTCAGTCATGAAGTGCACGACGAGCTGCGCGAGCACTGCGTCGAACGCGGCAGCTGCGAACGGCAGATGCTCCGCCGTCGCACTTTGCACGTCGACCCCAGGAAAGCGTGCTCGCGCCGCCGCAACGAACGAGTCCGACGGGTCGACTGCCGAGACGGCGTCTTCTCCGACTCTGCGCACGAGCTCCGCGGTGAGCGCGCCCGGCCCGCAGCCCACATCCAGCACACGTTGCCCGTCGAGAACCCCGGCGAGGTCGGCGAGTTGCGGCGAGAGCCGCTGCGAGTAGCGCCCCATGAACCGGTCATAGGCGTCGGCCGCAACCTCGAACGTCATCGCGCGAGTCTAGGTCGCTTCGGGCCGGAGCGCTTAACATTGGGCGCATGGCGACGTTCCGCGTCGATTTCCTCGGGTGCAAGGTCTCGCACGCCGACGTGCACGAGGTGCGCGAGACACTCGTGCGCGACGGGCACACCGAGCGAGACGACGCCGACGTGGCGGTGATCAATACGTGCTGCGTGACGAACGAAGCTGTTGCGAAGAGCCGCAAAGCGGCAGCACGTGCCGCCCGCACACACCGTCGGGTCTACGTCACCGGCTGCGGGGCGAACCTCCAAGGTGACGCGTTCGCGAACCTGCCGGCGAACGTGACGGTCGTCGCAAAGCGGAGCGAAGAAACGGCCGCGTTCGTCGCGGGCGACGTCGGTGCGATCGGCTGCGTTCAGGCTGACGCGCGGATCGACCGCGTGCGCGCGTTCGTGAAGATCCAGGACGGTTGTTCCTTCTCGTGCAATTTCTGTGTGATCCCGCTCGTACGCGGGGGTTCGCGCAGCCGCAGCGCCGACGCAGTGCTCGGTGAGATCCGCCGCCGGGTCGACCAGGGCCACCGCGAGGTCGTGCTCACCGGGATCAACCTCGGCTGTTTCCGCGACCGCGCTGCCGGCTACGACCTGCCGCGCCTCGTGCGTGAGGCGGGGGAGACCGCCGGGCTCGAGCGCCTGCGGCTCAGCTCGATCGAGATCAACCATGTGAACGACGCTCTCGTCGCGGCGCTGCGCGAGACGCCGACCGCGTGCAAGCACCTGCACGTTCCGCTGCAGTCGGGGGATGACGGCGTCTTGGGCGCGATGAAGCGCCGCTACACGACCGATGCCTACCTGCGCCGACTCGCGCCGCTCGCTGACGAGTTCAACATCACGAGCGACGTGATCGTCGGTTTCCCGGCGGAGGACGACGCCGCGTTCGAGACGACACTGCAGACGATCGAGCGTTCTGGGATCACCAAGGTGCACGTCTTTCCGTACTCGCCGCGGCCGGGAACCGTCACCGCTGCCGACGATCCGATCCCGTCGCAGCTGAAGAAGGAGCGCGGTGCTCGTCTGCGCGCGCTCTCTCACGAGCTGTGTCTCCGACGATGGAGCCGCAAGGTCGACGATGTGGTGCTCGTCGACCGACCCGGTCGAGGCTACGGCGACGACTACTCCCCCTGGCTCGTCGATGCGCCCGTCGGGGCGCTCGTCCGCGTGCGCGCCGCGGCCGTCACGGAGGAGGGAATCCTTGCCCAAGCAGCGTGAGGACTGCCTTTTCTGCCAGATCGCCCGGGAGGGCACCTACGTCAACAAGGGTAAGGGATTCGTTGCAATCAACGACATCAACCCCCAGGCGCCGGTGCACGTTTTGGTCATTCCGGAGGGTCACGTCGACACCTTCCGCGCGGTCGGGGAGTTCGATGCGCGAGAATCCAAGCGGATGCTCGAATTTGTCGCAGAGACGGCGGAGAAGGTCGGCCTGACCGACTACCGCGTGCTGGTCAATGTCGGCCCCTCTGCGGGCCAGACCGTCTTCCATCTGCACTGGCACATCCTCGGCGGCGGGAGCGACTCGTCCGAGGTGCCCTCGGCCGTCGCCGCGGCGGAGCTCGAGCTGTGAGCCTCGTCACCGTTCTCGAGCAGGAAGTCCGCGATGCGATGCTCGCGCGCGACAACGACCGGCGCGACGCGTTGCGCCTGATCCTCTCGAGCCTCAAGTCGGCGGAGAAGGATTTGTTGCGGCCGTTGACCGAGGACGAGGAGCTGCAGGTCCTCCAGCGTGAACGGAAGAAGCGCAACGAGGCGGCCGACGCGTTTCACGCCGCGGGACGCACCGAGCAGGCGGAGAAGGAAGAGGGTGAGCTCGAGATCCTCGAGGAGTTCATGCCCGAGCCGCTCGGCGAGGAAGACCTCGAGCGGATCGTCGACGACGCGATCGCCGAGAACAAGGCGACGAGCTTGCGTGACATGGGTCGTGTGATGGCGGACGTGATGCCGCAAATCGCAGGGCGCGCGGACGGTTCCGCCGTCAGCCAGCTCGTCCGCGAAAAGCTCGCGTGATCTAAGCCTCAGCGCGTTGCGGGCCGCTCGCGACGAAGTCCTTGCCGCGCACGAGGAGGAACGCGAGCACGGCGCCCACGCCGGCGACGACAGCGCCGACCTCGAGGATCGCGTTCAGGCCCGAGATGAACGCGGCCCGTCCCGCGTCGTCGAGGTGGCCGGCCCCGAAGGTGTTCCCGCCGATCTTGCTCTGGAAGATTGCGCCGAGCGCTGCGATGCCGGTCGCGATTCCGAGTTGGCGGAACGTGTTGTTGATCCCGGAGGCCATGCCTGCGCGCTCCTGCCGGACGGTCGAGACCGCCGTCGTCGCGAGCGGCGCGTTCACGAAGCCGATGCCGAGCCCGCCGACGATGAAGCCGGGGAGAAGGGTCGTCCAGCCCGAGTGGACGGAGATGCCGCTCATCAGCCAGAGCGAGGCGGCGCACAACGCGAGCCCAAGACCGAGTAGCAGCCGGATCGGCACGCGCGCGGAGAGCCGGCCGGCGAGCGGCGCCGCGACGAACGAGACGAGACTCAGCGGCAGGAACCGCACGCCCGTCTGAAGTGGCGACAGGCGCAGCACGTCCTGCAGGTAGAGCGTGAGGTAGAGGAACATCGCAAACAGCGTCGAGGAGATCGCGAACGCGGTGAGCTGCGCGCCGACGAACGCGGGGCGACCGAACAGCGAGAGGTCGACCATCGACGTTTTCTGCACGGCCTCCGCAATCACGAATGCGGTCAGCAGCACCGCCGCGGCGACGAAGAGCCCGACAATCAGTGCGCTCGACCAGCCGTGGCTGTTGCCTTCGATCAGGGCGAGGATCAGGGAGAAGAGCCCGCCGGTGAGCGTGACGAGGCCGACGGGGTCGAGCCGGCTGTGCTCCGGATCACTCGATTCCCGCAGCTTCGTCAACGCCAGGACGACGGCCCCGATCCCGATCGGGATGTTGACGAGGAAGATCCAGCGCCACGAGAGCCATGAAGTCAGCATGCCGCCGACGAGCGGGCCGATCGCGACCGCGAGCCCGATGGTCGCGCCCCAGATACCGAACGCAGTGCCGCGCTCCTTGCCGTGGAACTCCTGCGAGATGAGCGCGAGCGCCGTCGCGAACATCGCTGCGCCCCCGAGGCCCTGAAGGCCGCGCGCGATGATCAGGAAGAGCGGGTCATTCGCGACGCCGCAGGCCACCGACGCGATCGTGAACAGGACGATCCCGATCACGAAAAGGCGCCTGCGGCCGAAGAGATCGGCCAGCGCGCCGGCGGTCAGGACGCAGGTGGCGAGGGCGAGCGCGTAGGCGTCGACGACCCACTGCAGGTCGGAGAACGAGGCATGCAGCGCCTTTTCGATCGCCGGAAGGGCCACGTTCACGATCGTGATGTCGAGCAGAAGCATGAACGTGGCGACGCAAACCGTCAGCAATGTCCACCACTTCCGGCCCA
>JAYUEQ010000159.1:0-2674 GCA_043739205.1 Thermoleophilia bacterium | reverse complement strand
CCCGGGCAGTCGACGTGCGCGTAGTGACGATTGTCCGTCTCGTACTCGACGTGGGACGTGTTGATCGTGATCCCGCGCTGCCGCTCTTCGGGAGCGTTGTCGATCTCGGCGAAGCTCTTCACCTGTCCGCCCCCGCCCTTTTTCCCGAGCACACTCGAGATCGCAGCGGTCAGCGTCGTCTTCCCGTGGTCGATATGCCCGATCGTGCCGACGTTGAGGTGCGGCTTGGTGCGTTCGAACTTCTGCTTGGCCATTCCTATCCTTCCTTTACTTAGGATCCGCGGATCTTTAAGAGGTGCTGCCCTTTTCGGTGATCTCTGCAGCGATCGATGCCGGCACTTCTTCGTACCGGTCGAACTGCATGGAAAAGTCTGCGCGGCCCTGTGACATCGACCGCAGGTCCGTTGCGTACCCGAACATCTCGCTCAGCGGAACGCTCGCCTGGATGACCTGAGCGTTTCCGACGGGCGCCATATTGCCGACACGGCCACGACGCGACGCGAGGTTGCCCATCACGTCGCCGACGTAGTCCTCGGGCGTCGTGACTTCGACGGCCATCATCGGCTCGAGCAGCTTCGGCTTCGCGCGCTTCATCGCTTCCTTGAACGCCATCGAGCCGGCGATCTTGAACGCGCGCTCGCTCGAGTCGACGTCGTGGTAGCTGCCGTCGATCAACTCGACCTTGACGTCCACGACCGGGTAGCCGGCGAGCACGCCGCTCCCCATCGCCTCGCGGATGCCTTCGTCGATCGGCTTGATGTACTCCTTCGGAATCTTGCCGCCCACGATCTTGTCGACGAACTCGTAGCCCGCGCCCGGCTCGTTCGGCAACAGGTTGATCACTGCGTCGCCGTACTGGCCCGAGCCACCCGTCTGGCGGACGAACTTGCCCTGAATCTTCTCCGCGGGCTTGGAAATCGTCTCGCGGTAGGCGACCTGCGGGCGGCCCACGTTCGCGTCGACGTTGAACTCGCGCTTGAGACGGTCGACGATGATCTCGAGGTGCAGCTCGCCCATCCCTGAGATCAGGGTCTGGCCGGTCTCCTCGTCGGACACGACGCGGAACGTCGGGTCTTCTTCGGCGAGCCGCGCAAGACCGTTGCCGAGCTTGTCCTGGTCGGCCTTCGACTTCGGCTCCACGGCAACGGCGATCACGGGCTCCGGGAACGTCATCGACTCGAGCACGATCGGCGCGCTCTCAATCGCCAGCGTGTCGCCGGTCGTCGTCGCCTTGAGGCCGACGCCGGCAGCGATGTCACCCGCGCCGATCTCGTCGCGCTCCTCGCGGTGGTTCGCGTGCATCTGGAGGATGCGGCCGATCCGCTCGGTCTTGCCGGTCGTCGTGTTCAGCACCCGGTCGCCGGCCTTGATCTTCCCCGAGTAGACGCGGAAGTAGGTCAGCTTGCCGACGAACGGGTCGGACATCACCTTGAACGCGAGCGCCGAGAACGGTTCCTCGACGTTCGGCAGGCGGGTGATCTCGTCACCGGACTTCGGATCGAGGCCGATCATCGGGGGCACGTCGAGCGGGCTCGGCAGGTAGTCGATCACCGCGTCGAGCAGCGGCTGCACGCCCTTGTTCTTGAAAGCGGAGCCGAGGATGACCGGTGTGATCTCGTCGGCGATCGTGGCGGCGCGGATGGCAACCTTCAGCTGGTCGGCGGTGACGGAGTTCTCGTCGGTCAGATACGCCTCGAGCACTTCGTCGTCGAAGTTCGAGACAGCGTCGATCAGCCGGTGGTGGTACTCCTGCGCCTGCTCGAGGAGCTCGGCCGGGATCTCGGTCACTTCGAACTCTTCGCCGAGATCGTCCTTGTAGACGATCGCCTTCATCTCGACCAGGTCGATCACGCCGACGTGCTTGTCCTCCTGGCCGATCGGAAGCTGGATCGGGATCGGGTTCGCACCGAGGCGATCGACCATCGACTGGACCGACTTGAAGAAATCCGCGCCGGTGCGGTCCATCTTGTTGATGAACGCGATACGCGGGACCTTGTACTTGTCGGCCTGCCGCCAGACCGTCTCGGACTGCGGCTGGACTCCGGCGACCGAGTCGAAAACGGCGACCGCGCCGTCGAGGACGCGCAAGCTGCGCTCGACCTCGACCGTGAAGTCCACGTGCCCGGGCGTATCGATGATGTTGATCCGATGGTCGCGCCACGATGCCGTGGTCGCAGCCGATGTGATCGTGATGCCGCGCTCCTGCTCCTGCGCCATCCAGTCCATCGTCGCCGCGCCCTCGTGCACCTCACCCATCTTGTGGGTGCGGCCCGTGTAATAAAGGATCCGCTCGGTCGTCGTGGTCTTGCCCGCATCGATGTGGGCCATGATCCCGATGTTCCGGACGCGATCGAGCGCCACTGCTGCCTCCGTTGTTGCCAAGTCTCTCCCGTCCCCTTACCAGCGGTAGTGCGCGAATGCCTTGTTGGCCTGTGCCATGCGGTACATGTCGTCCTTGCGCTTGTAGGCGTTCCCCTGCTGCTCGAGCGCGTCGAGAATCTCGCCGGCGAGCTTGTCGCTCATGTGCTTTTCGCGACGGTCGCGTGAGAACGTGACGATCCAGCGCAGCGCGAGGGTGCGCCCACGGCGCTGGGGAACCTCGACCGGCACCTGGTAGTTCGCGCCACCGACGCGGCGCGACTTCACCTCGAGCACCGGCGTGACCGTCTTCACG
>JAYUEQ010000158.1:0-20892 GCA_043739205.1 Thermoleophilia bacterium | reverse complement strand
GATCGCGTGTTGTTGGCTGAGGTCGAGCGAGTCCCACTCGGCGCGGAGTCCTGCGCCGTTGCCGATGTAGCGGTCGATCACGGAGGAGCGAGAGACTTTCGTGAGCTGCTTGCGTGCGTTGGTGAGGCGCTGCTCGATCGGCTTGCGGGCCGCGCGCAGCTCATCCATCGAGAGCTCGCGGTTTCCGTAGGCGGCGGCGAGCTCCACGAGCTGCGCTTGTGCCTGCTCCATCTCGGAGAGCCAGCGTTGCGCGTCGGGTTGCTTGCGTTGCTTGCGCTCGAGCGTTCGCTGCAGTCCTGCCGAGTCGAGGCGGTGCAGCACGGCCTCGGTGACAAACAGCTCGACGTCCTCGGCGGTGACGTAGGTCTTGCCGCAACCGGAGAAGCCGGGGCCTTTCGCGCAGGCATAGCGGCGTTGTCCTCCGCTGCGCGGCCGGGCGACCAGCCGCTCGCCGCAATGACTGCAGACCAGCAATCCACCGAGCAAGTAGCGGCGCGCGGTCTTGTTGGTGCGCCGCTCCGGGTTTGCGAGCAGCGCACGGATCTTCGCTCCGTCCTTCGCGCTGATGATCGCGGGCCACACAGCCTTGGCCACGATCTCTCCGTGGTGGATGCGCTGGCCACTGATGCGCGGCGAGGCGAGCATCCGGCGCAGACTTTGCGGCGACCAGGCACCGCCGCTCGCCGACACGACGCCGCGCTCGTTCAGATCACGCGCGATCGAGAGCACCGGCTCACCAGCCAGCAGTCGCTTCGCGCACTCCCGGATGATCGCCGCTTCCGCTGCGCGCACCGTGACCTTGTCGGCCTCGTAGCCGTACGGTCTGCTCCCGCCGCCCGAGACGCGACCGTGCGCGGCGATCTCTTCGTGCTTGCGGCGGATCCGCTCGCTCTTGTGGTCACTCTCGTAACGGGCCAAGCCTCCGAGCATACGAGCTGTCAACCGACCGATATGCGAGCCGAGGTCAACATCACCGGTCACGCAACCAAGCTCGACGTGCAGCTCTTCGCAGAGATCCATGAACGCCTCCAACTCGCGCGGGTGACGAGTGAGCCGATCGAGATGCCAAACCAAGACGGCACCGATCCGGCGCGAGCGCAAGTCATCGACCATCCGCTCAAACTCCGGCCGCTCCTTGCCGCTCCAGGCGCTGATGTCGTCATCGACATACACGTCCTCCACGACAAACCCGCGCCGCTCCGCCTCCCGGCGACAATCCTCGATCTGCCGGGTAACCCCAAGCTGATCACCCTCCCGGTCAGACGAGATCCGCGCATAGACCCCAGCGCCAACAACAACCGACCGAACAGCCGTAACCATTCAGGGAACATACACAAACACTCGCCTGCGCCAGCGTCCTCTCGCCTGAGCGCGTCGCTCAGAGCTGCTCGAGCAGCTCGCGGAAGATCTCGGTCGACTCGACGATCACGTCGGCCCGCTCGCGCAGTCCTGTCGGGCCTTCCGGTGAGACGACTGCCACACGCACTGCCGTCTCGAGCCCGTCGAGGGCCGCGAAGCCGTCGAGGTCGGTCGTATCGTCGCCCGCATAGAGCGCGCGGCGCAGGCCGGTCATTGCGAGCAACTGACGCACAGCGGTGCCCTTCGAGGCATCGACGGGCGGAAGCACCTCGAGCACCATGCGTCCCCAGCGCGCGCGAAAGCCGAGGTCGACCGCGGCTGCGCCAACTCCCTCGAGCTCTTCGCGGGCGCGCTCGGCGTCAGGCGCGGTGCGGTAATGGAACGCGACGCTCAGCGGCTTCACCTCGACGTCGGCCCACGGCACCTCGGCGGCAAAGGCGTGGATCGGCTCAGCCCACCTCACCGCCTCCGGTGCGAGCTCGAGCCCGTGCTCGCCGACGTAGGTCAGGCCGTTGACGCCGACGATCTCACGCGCGACGTCGGTCGGCCGACCCGTCACGCACGCGACCAAACCGTAGCGCCCGCCAAGTCGCCGTAGCTCTTTGCGCGTCTCCGACGGGACGCGCGCGTCCTCGGGCCGATCGACGATCGGCGCCAGGACGCCGTCGATGTCCAGGAACAGCGCTGCTGCCGCCGGTTCCGCTGCGATTAGGCTGAGTGCCTCCACCCGTCGTACCCTAGACACCTCGTTCTGGCGGATTCGGCGGAGATCGTGGACACTTCCCGGGATGAGTGACGAGGAAGAGCTCTGGATCCCGCTGGTCGACGAGCCGATCGGCTCAATCGTCGGCGCGTTGCAGGCGACCCATCCGGAGATCGACGAGCTCGTCTCGTCACCGCACAAGATTCTCGCGTTCCGCACGTTCGCCTACATCCGCGTCGGGATCCTGCTCGGACAGCTACTCGTCGAGCACGACGTCCCCGAATACGACGGCACGGAGACCTGGATCGAAGCGCTGCTGCGCGATCCGAAGCACGAGCAGGCAGTAGTGAACGAACTCCTCGCCGTCGCTCGAGAGGTCGCGGCCGATCCGCGGTACGCGGACGACGAGCAGATGGGCCCGGACGACGAGGCGCGCCAGCGCTTCCGCGAGTTCGCCCGCAAGCAGCTCGGCTAGCGAAAGCGAGATCTTCCGCGCCTGTCAGAATGACGCGCACGGTGCGCCGTCGTCTCGCCCTGCTGTTCTTCATCACCCTCCTCGTCATCGGCCCTGCCGGTGCAGAAGGCCCTGCGCGCACGCCCGGCGCCGCCGCGACAGCCTGGGGCATCAAGGTCTCCGTGCCGAATCAGAGCGGGTCGGCCACCACAACGGTCGTCTCGCCGCCGACCGGCGCACCGGCCGTCGAGAAGTTCGCGTATCCCTCCGACGGCTCGATCGTGGCGGCCGACTCGTCGACTGCGAGCGCCGTCACCGAGGTGAAAGGCAACGCGTCCGCGCGTGCGGAGAGCGTCGTCACGGCTCTTTCACTGTTCAAAGGTGAGATCACGGCCGACGCCGTGACAGCGCGCGCCTCGGCCGGAACGGGCTACTCGGGCGCAGGGGGCAACGTGAACGGTAGCGGCGTGACGAACCTCAAGGTCAACGGACAGACCGTGTCGTTCACTGCGCCGACCACGACGAAGGTGACGCTCGGGGACTGGGGCCAACTGACGATCGGCAGTGCGGCAGTCGATCGCAGCGCGCCTGACGGCGCCAAGGGATACCGGGGCTTCGTGACCGAGCTCGACATCCACCTGACGGCCGACCACGGCGGCCTGCCGGCAAACAGCGAGCTCCAGATCGGCTATGCGGACGCGGCGGCCCAGACGGCGCCGCCGCTCACGGACACCACGACTTCGACGTCGACCGACACGCTGCCGACCACGACGACGCCGGACGTCGTGAGCGGCGACGCGCCGCGCGACCGCGTGCGTCGCGGCAACGGGAGCGGATCGACCGGTCCGCTAAAAGTTCACCCCAAGCTGACCGCGGGGCACTACGTGTTCCCCGTCTATGGGCCCTCGTCGTACATCGACACGTTCGGGGCGGCGCGTTCGGATGTCTCCTTCCACCACGGCACGGACATCTTCGGACAGCTCGGCCAGCCGCTCGTCGCGGTCACCGACGGAACGGTGTTTTCCGTCGGCTGGAACAAGGTCGGCGGCAACCGGCTCTGGTTGCTCGACGGACAGGGCAACCAGTTCTACTACGCGCACCTCTCAGCGTTCTCGACGGCGGCGGTGAACGGGGCGCGTGTCAAGGCGGGCGAAGTGATCGGGTTCATGGGCAGGACCGGCGACGCCGAAGGCACCCCGTACCATCTGCACTTCGAGGTGCACCCGGTGTCGTTCCTCTACCTCGGCTACGACGGCGCAGTCGACCCGACGGCGTATCTGAACGCATGGCTCCACCAGAAGGACCTGCCGTTCCCCGTCGCCGCGGGGTGGGCGCCGGCGATCCCGGGCGGCCCGGCGGCGCCGGAGCCCGGCGCCATCCTGCTCGGGATGACCGACATCTCCACCGCCGACGGGCTCGACCCAGCGTCGCTCGAGCGCGCGCTGACGCCACTGAAGCCGTCAGCACTGATGCAGACCCTTGTACCGACGCAGCTCGCGCCGACCAAGGACCTTGGTCGCGGGTAGTAGAGGCTTGAAGTGGAACGCACGCGCACTCGAGGCTGGTGGCTCAGACGCGGCGCATCTCGCCGCGCTTTTCACAGACGTGGTCGGGCTTGAACGTAGACCCCGCTATGCGCTGCGCCCGACCCGTGCGACCTGCTTCGTCTGAGCCATCCCCGCAAGCACGCAGTTCCACATCAAGCCTCTTCTCTACTTCCCGTTGTTCGAGGAGTAGTCGCCGCCGAACTCGTCGTCGCCGCCGCCGATCATCTCCTTCACCCACTTGCGGGTCTCGGAGCCGGTGACCGGGTTGAAGAGGATGCCGAGGGCGATTCCCGCAACGAGCAGCGTCGTGTTGCGACCGCCGTGCGACTTCTTCCCCTGCAGCCGGTCTGCTGCATTGCGGAGATCCTCGACCGCGTCCTTGAGCTTGTCGCGGATCTCCTCGTCCGTCGCGACGCGCGTGGCCAGTGTGACCGCACCGCGCCCGCCGATCAACTCGCTGTAGAGCTCCTTCGCGGTCGAGAATGCGCTCATCACGTCATCGCGGAGCTTCTCGTCGGACATCGCTCGCTCAACGTAGGGTTTGACGCTCTCCGCTGCGTCGTAGACCTTGTCTCTTGTCTTGGCCATGCTTGTCAAATCCTTTCGCTTCGTTACCGCGCGCCTGATACCCGGGATGATCCGTCGCAAACAGGCACTTCTGTTCGTAGTCGTGATTCTTGCAGGGTGCAGGGGGTCTGGCGCGTCCACGCCGGACACGCAGTGGCAGACCGCAGCGGGAACAGGGTTCACGTTCCAGGCGCCCGCCGGCTGGCAGGCCGTTCGTGGCAGGAACCGCATCTCGCTGACCCACGGCTCGGAGCTCGTCCAGGTCTCGACGTTTTCGCTCACGAAGGCCTACACCGACAAGCTGTTCGTCCCGGTCGCAGCCGAGCTGCGCTCGCGGATGGAGGCGATCGCACGGCAAACCGGCGGAACGTTGAACGCCGGTTCGTCGGTCACCGCGGACGGCGTGCGCTCGCACGCCTACGACGTCACGGTGGGCAGCCAGGTCGACGAGTACACGTTCGTACTCAGCGGCAAGCGCGAATACCTGCTCCTCTGTCGTCGCACCTCGTCGAGCGGCCCGGACGTTTGCCGCCGGCTCGTTACGAGTTTCGCGCGGCGCTAGCTGCCTGCCGCTCGATGCTCTGCGCACTCTGTGGCCGTGTGCGCCGCTTGCCGGTGAACGCCGCCTCGAACACGTCCTGGATCCGGTCGACCGGGATGAACTCGAGCGCCTTCCGCGTCTCGGGAGGTAAGTCGTCGAGGTCTGGCTCGTTCTCGCGCGGGAAGATCACGCGCTTGAGGCCGGCCCGCTGCGCGGCTAGTGACTTCTCGCGCAGCCCGCCGATCGGCAGGACCTGACCGGTGAGTGTGATCTCGCCGGTCATGCCGACGTCGGCTGCGACCGGCTCGTCGCGCACGAGCGATGCGAGCGCCGTCGCCATGGTCACTCCGGCCGACGGCCCGTCCTTCGGCACCGCGCCCGCGGGAACGTGGATGTGCACGTCGTGCGTCGAGAACCAGTCGTCTGCGAGCCCCAGCTCCTCGGTGTGCGAGCGCACCCAGGAGAGCGCGGCTTGCGCGGACTCCTGCATCACCTCACCCAGTTGGCCGGTGATCGTCAGGCGGCCCTTGCCGGAGTACGCGGTCGCTTCGATGAAGAGCACATCCCCGCCGACGGCGGTATAAGCAAGGCCTGTCGCGACGCCCGGTACCGAGACGCGTTTGCGCACCTCCCCGGAGAAGCGACGCGGCCCGAGCCATTCACGCAGCCGCGCGTCGTCGACGCGCGGTTTCTGCGCCTTCCCTTTGGCGATCTGCGTCGCTGCTTTCCGGCAGACGTCGGCGATGCGGCGCTCGAGGTTTCGCACGCCCGCCTCGCGCGTGTACTCGCGGACGATCGTGCGCAGCATCTTGTCGGAGAGCGTCAGCTGCGAGCGCAGGAGACCGTGCAGGCCGAGCTGCTTCGGCAGGAGGTACTTCTTGGCGATCCCGAGCTTCTCGTCCTCGGTGTAACCGGAGAGCGAGATCACGTCCATACGGTCGAGCAACGCGCCGGGAATCGTGTCGAGCGTGTTCGCGGTGCAGATGAACAACACCTTCGACAGGTCGAATGGGAGATCGAGATAGTGGTCGCGGAAGGTGTGGTTCTGCTCGGGGTCGAGCACTTCGAGCATCGCGCTCGCGGGATCGCCGCGCCAGTCGGCGCCCATCTTGTCGATCTCGTCGATCAGCATCAGCGGGTTCGACGACTCCGCATCCCGCAGCGAGCGGATGATCGACCCGGGCATCGATCCGATGTAGGTGCGCCGGTGACCGCGGATCTCGGATTCGTCGCGCACCCCGCCGACCGACAACCGAACGAACTTCCGGCCGAGCGCGTTTGCAATCGAGTGCCCGAGCGACGTCTTCCCGACGCCGGGCGGGCCGACGAAGCAGAGAATCTGACCGGAGATCTCGTTGCGCAGCTTCGCGACTGCGAGGTACTCGATGATCCGGTCCTTCACCTTCTCGAGATCGAAGTGATCGGTATCGAGCACCTTGCGCGCATGGTCGAGATCGAGGTTGTCCTCGGTGTACCGGTGCCACGGCACAGTCAGGATCCATTCGAGGTACGTGCGAATCACGCCGTACTCGGCGGCGGCCGACGGCAGCTTCTCCAGGCGGCCGAGCTCGCGATCGGCGGCCTTGCGTGCGTCCTCCGGCAGATCGAGCGCGGCGAGCTGCTCCCGCAACTCGTCCACTTCGGCCTGCTCGGGGTCGCCTTCGCCGAGCTCCTGCTGGATCGCCTTCATCTGCTGGCGCAGGAAGTACTCGCGCTGGCCTTTCTCCATCTCCGACTGGACCTGCGACTGGATCTTCGAGCCGAGTTCGAAGACCTCGAGTTCGCGGTTCAGGATCTGCGATACGCGCCGCAGCCGCTGCTCGACGTCCACCTCTTCGAGGATCTCCTGGCGTTCCTCGGTCTTGATCGTGCGCAGCGTCGAGGCCACGAGGTGGCAGAGCGCGCTCGGATCGTCGACGTTCGCCGCGGCAAGCTGCAGTTCTTCGGGCAGGTACGGCGCGAGCCCGATGATGCGTGCGAAGAGCCCCTGAACGTTGCGAGTGAGCGCCTCGACCTCGGGCGTCTCGATCAGCACGTCGGGCAGTGCGCTGAACTCGCCGAGGAGGTACGGATCGGTTTCGAGGCGGTGCTCGAGCTTGATCCGGTCGATGCCCTGCACGAGGATGCGCAGCGTCCCGTCGGGCACCTTGATCATCTTGTGGACGAGCGCGACCGTCCCGATCTCGTAGATGTCTTCCCACGATGGCGCGTCGAGCGACGGATCCTTGGCGGTGATCAACGCAAGCAGCCGGTCGCCCGCGACGACATCGTCGATCAGCCGCACTGACCGTTCCTGGCCGATCGCGAGTGGAGACATCGACTGGGGAAAGACGACGGTGTCCTTCAGCGGCAGCACGGGCAGCGCCGCGGGGAACTCGAGCTGGTGGTCCTCCGGCTCCGGCGTCTCGAAGGTGACGTCGGTCACAGGCTCGTCACCGCGATCACGATGCGCCCGGTGTGCGGCTGCCGGGCGACCGGCAGTTCGATCGTCAGCACGCCGTCAGCGAAGCTGGCCCGCGCGCGTTCGGGATCGACGTCCTCGACGAGCCGCACCTGCCGTTGGAACGGGCCTCTCTCGATCTCCATCTGCTGATAGACGCGGCCCTGCACCTGCGGCCGCCTTCGCTCACCGGAGATCCCGAGCACCCGTTCTCCCGCGACGATCTGGATCGAGCCGGGATCGACGCCCGGCAGCTCGACGACCACCGTCAATGCGTGCGGGTCGTCTGTATGGAAGCAGTCGACGTTCGGCCGGAAGCCGTGGCGGATCCCCGAGAAGCGCGGAACCTGCCACAGGTCGGCGAACAGCTCCTCGATCTCCTCCTGCAACTTGTCGACGTCACGACGGGTCATTGCCGCGAACCGTACCCCCGTGGCCGTTCCCCAGTCATCTGCCGTCCGCCGCGACCCTCACGATCGTGCTGTGGAGATCCTTCAGCCCCGCTGGGCGACCTGGACGTTCCTGCTCTACGCCGGAGCATTCACGATCCTCGGAGCGGCCTTCGGCTTACTGTCCTATTTCAGCGCGACCTCGGGAAAGGCCGGGTATGCCGCTTGGGCGTTCGTCGTCTTCGCGGCTCTGGCGGCAAAGGCGGAGTGGTTCAAGCGCACAGGGCACCGCCTCACCGCCGGCCTGTTCGCATTCTCCGCCGTGGCGGCCTACGTGGCACTGATCGCCGCACTCTGGTCGTGGTTCGGCTGGCTCTCATATGGAGGATCGGGCTTCAGCGGCTTCCATCTCTCGCGGCTCCTCTTGTTGGCGCTCTGGGTCGCGGCGATCGCGTTTGCGCTGCGGCGCTTCCGGTTTCCGTTCCTCGTAGCCCAGTTCGCGCTGGCCGGCTGGTTGCTCGTCACTGACCTGATCTCCGGCGGTGGCAGCTGGTCGGCCGTTGTCACGATGGTTGTCGGCATCTGCTTCCTGGGCGCCGGGCTTGGTGTCGACCTCGGCTCCACTCGTCCGTACGGGTTCTGGCTCCACGTCGCCGCCGGTCTCCTGATCGGCGGCAGCCTGATCTACCTGCTGCACAGCGGCACGTTCGAGTGGACGCTGATCGCACTCGGCTCCGTTGTCTACGTCAGGCTCGCGCAGCTTTTCGGTCGTTCCAGCTGGGCCGTCCTCGGGGCGCTCGGCATCCTGATCGCGGCCGGCGAGTTCACGCTCGAGTGGACGCACATCCAGGTCTCGCTCTTCCAGCCCCAGGGTGCGGGTGGGCGCGGCTGGGTGCCGCCACTCGTTTTCGGCGTGGCGGGTGCGCTGCTCGTGGCGCTTGGCATCCTTGCCGCGCGCCGGCGCGCGCAGCCCGTCGGTCAGTAGTCAGCCGACGAGCAGATCGGCGAGGAACTGGCGCAGCTGTGCCGCGACGATCACCTGGTCGCCGTCCCCACCCGCTGCGACGAGCTGCTCGCCGCCACGTGCAAGCGCTTCGGTTCGATCCTGTCCGGTCAGCGCGCGATCGAGGGCGTCGGCAAGGTGACGCGTCGCCGCTGCGAGCTCGGAGTTGCGCACATGGGTGTCGGCAACGTCCCGACCGACACTGCGTGCGTGGCGCGCGGCACGCGCGCCGAGGTTGATGCGCTCGCCGAGCTCGTCGACCAGGCGAACGTCGCGGCGTCGCAGCGGGCTCCAGCGGAGCGCTCGGCGCGCCGGTTCGAGCTCGAAGACATCTCGCACCGCATCGAGGGAGTGCTCGCGGAGATCATCGAGTTGTTCGCCCGTCACGCCACTGCCGGTCGCCAGGTCGTCGGCGATCCCCGCAAAGTCCGACGCGAGCTGCTGACGCAACCGCTGCAGGCGTCGCTCGAGCTCGCGGATCGGATCCGGCGGCCAGAGGACCGCGGAGACGACGACTGCGACAAGCGCGCCGATTCCGGTCTCCCAGATGCGCTGCACCCCGAGCTGGGAGACGTTCGCGCTCGCGAACCCGATCAGGAACAGCGCAGCGATCGGCACCTCGAGGTTCGGCCGCTCGCCGACCTTCAACACGATGCCGACGAGTGTGGCGACGATCAGCGCGATCGCCACGCGCCACGTCGAGCCGATCGCGACGTGCGTGAGCACGAGGCCGATGCCGACGCCCGCGAACACTCCGAGGATTCGTCCGATCGAGACCGAGACCGCGGCGAACGGATCGCCGTTCATCGCCACGAGCGGAACGAGTGCGGCGAAGAGCGGACGCTTCGCGCCCAGTTCGCTCGCGATCCACCAGGCCCCGGTGCCCCCGATCGCCATCTTGATCGCGAGCCGCAACTCGGCGACGAGATCGCGACCGGCGAGGAGGCGGCGAACCGGCATGTGTCGAAGCTAACGAATTCCGTACCCAGGCGACATGAAAGGCCAATCCCGATCGCTCAAGCTTCAGGCATGCGCTACCTCGCAGCAGCGGCGGGCTTTCTGGGGGCGATCGTCCTCCTGCTTCCCGTTCACTAGCCTCACGGAGTGAAGTCGGCACCCGTCTTGCGCGGCGGTCCAGTCGCGCAGGCGGTCTGGCTTGTCTCCGGTCTGTTCCTGTGCGCTGTGGGGATCCTGTGCTTCCTCGAGGCGCGGCTCGGGCTGCCGCCGTGGGACGTGCTGCACCAGGGGATTGCGCGGCACACGCCACTCTCCTTCGGCGCCGCCAACGAGGTGGTCGGCGTGATCGTGATCACCGTGGCGTGGGCGCTCGGAGCGCGGGTCTGGATCGGGACGATTTCCAACGCCGTCCTGATCGGCGGGTTCATCATCCTGCTCCAGCCGCTGCCCGCGGTCCACGCGCTTGCCGGTTGGCCGCTCGTTCCGCGGATCGGCCTGCTCGTCGTGGGCCTCCTGTGCTTCGGCGTCGGCACGGCGTTCTACATCGGCGCGAACCTCGGCGCGGGGCCGCGCGACTCGCTGATGCTCGTCGGCTCCCGCCGCACCGGGATCCGCATCGGAGCGGTGCGCGCGATGCTCGAGAGCTCGGTTCTCGTCGTGGGCTTCCTGCTCGGAGGAACGGTGGGCGTCGGTACGTTGGCGTTCGCGGCGCTGATCGGTCCGTCGGTCGAGGCGTCGTTCTGGCTCGTCACCCGGACCCGTCTCACATGAACCTCTTTGCCCGTCTGTTCCGTCTCGTTTGGGGCGGCGATGTCGATCGCGCACTGCGCCCGGTGCTCGCCGTCAGCCTTGCCGGCTCGATCGCCGGCTCGTCCGCGTATCCGTTCATGGGCATCTGGGCGATCAAGGAACTGCACGCCGCGCAGACGAGGCTCGCGTTCACCTACCTGGTCGGGGCGGCTCTGTCGCTGCTGATCGGCTACGCAGCCGGACACTGGTCGGACCGGATCGGCCGTCGCCCGCTGATCCTCACCGGCTGGGGTTTCCAGGCGCTCGTGCCGCTCGCGCTGCTTGCGATCGGCCACCACGTGTACGCGGGCCTCGCTCTGCTCGCCTTGCTGCCCGCGTTCGGCTCGCTCGGCGGGGCGGCCGACCAGGCGATGATCGCCGACCTCGTCGCGCCGGAGCGGCGCGAGGCCGCGTACGCGTCGGTTCGGGTCGCCGCGAACCTCGGCGTGACGATCGGGCCGCCGATCGGCGGTCTCCTCTTGATCGGCGGCCATTGGAACCACCTCTGGTTCGGGACGCTCGTGCTCTCGACGAGCGGCTTCCTGATCGCGTGGCGGTTCATTCCGCGGCGCGGCGCCTACGCGCCTGACGGGCCGCCGCAGCGCGGCTCGTTCCGCGTGATCATCCGCGACTCGCCGTTCCTGCTCTTCATGCTCTCATCGATCTTCGCGACGATGACTTACGTCGCAACCGAGACGCTGCTGCCGATCTCGGTCACGACGACGCACCATCTGGCGCCTGCGACCTGGGGTGTGCTGATGATCGTCAACCCGCTGCTCGTCACGGTGTTCCAGTTGCGGCTGACGCGGTGGACCGCATCGATTCCCGCCTGGGTGAAGCTCGGCGTTGCGATGCCGCTGATGGGCGTGCCGTTCCTGCTCCTGAACGTGAACGGGTCGGCGCCGGTGATCGCGTTCGTGATCCTGCTCTTCGTGGTCGGCGAGATGCTGTGGGTGCCGACCTCGCAAGCCGTCGTCGCAGCACTGGCGCCCGCGGACATTCGCGGCGCGTACATGGGAGCGTTCGGCAGCACGTGGTCGGTGGGTTGGGCGCTGACACCGTTCCTCGGCCTTCAGGTGCGCAGTGCATACGGCGACGCGACGATGTGGATGTGCGTTGCGGCGGTCGGTGTGGTCGCCGGGATCCTCGGGATCGTCGCCGCGCGCGGTCACGACGGAGGCCCTGCTGCCGTAGGATCGCCCGCGTGAAGGGTCTGATCGCCGCCGGCGGCAATGCGACGCGCCTCGAAGAGCTCACGCGCGTCACGAACAAGCACCTGTTGCCGGTGGGGCAGTGGCCGATGGTCTATTACCCGCTGCAGCTATTGCAGCGCGCGGGCGTGCGCGAGGTCCTGATCGTGACGGGCCAGCAGCATGCGGGGCAGTTCATCGACCTGCTCGGGAACGGGCGGGTCGAATCGCGCTCGGGCGGCGAACTGCTCTTCGACCTCGACCTCTCGTACAAGGTGCAGGTCGAGGCAGGCGGAATCGCGCAGGTGGTCGGGATGGCACGCGAGTTCGCAGCCGGCGATCAGCTCGTGGTCTGCCTCGGGGACAACATCTTCGAGCACTCGCAGTCGGAAGCGATCAAGGGCTGGAGCGACGGCGCAATGGTCTTCGTCAAGGAGGTTCCCGACCCCGAGAACTTCGGTGTGGTCGTCTACGACGGCGACATGAACGTCACCGACATCGTCGAGAAGGCGGGTGTCGTCGACATGCGTTACGACGCACCGCCGTCGAACGACGCGGTCGTCGGTCTCTACTGTTATCCGCCTGACGTCTTCGGGATCATCGACGGCCTCGCGCCGTCGAATCGTGGCGAGCTCGAGATCACCGACGTCAATCGCGTCTACGCACAGCGTGGTGATCTCGCAGTGCGGCACGTCGAGGGCTGGTGGCACGACGGCGGCAAGCACTGGGGCGACCTCGCCGACATCGGCCGGCGCATCGAGGAGACCGGAGCGAACACATAGTTACGCGGATCCCACTCCGTCGGCACGAGGACGAGCGCGGCTGGTTCATGGAGCTGATGCGCGCGAGTGCATTGCCGAAACCGGTTGGGCAAGCGAACCTCGCACACTCGCGCGCCGGTGTGATTCGCGCGCTGCACTACCACGAACGCGGTCAGGACGATCTCTTCATCTGCCTGCAGGGGATGGTGCGCGTGGTCGTGCTCGACCGCGAGACCGGCGAGACGTTCACCGAGGACATCGGCGAGGACAATCCCGTCGCGATCTACGTCCCCGGTACGAAGGCGCACGGCTACGAAGCGCTCACCGACTGCTTGTTCTGTTACTTCGTGACCGAGGAGTACGACCCCGCGGATCCGGACGAGCACGGCGTGCCGTGGAACGACCCACGCGTCGTCGACCTCTGGAGCACGCAGACGCCCATCCTTTCGCCGCGCGACACGGTTTGAGCTCGCTCATCACCGGCGCGGGAGGGCAGCTCGGCCACGCGCTCGCCGAGGTGTTCCCGGAAGCGCGCGCGCTGACCCGGGCGGAGTGGGATGTGACGTTCCCGCCACCGGAGGGCCTCGACCCGAAGCTCGTGCTGCACGCGGCCGCGTGGACGGACGTCGACGGTGCCGAGGACGATCCCCAGAGCGCAGCGGCTGTGAACGTCGGCGGCACGCTGAACGTCGCGTCGCTCGGTGTGCCGCTCGTGACGTGGTCGACCGACTACGTCTTCGACGGGACGAAGCGCACGCCGTATGTCGAGTCGGACTCGACGTCGCCCCTCGGTGCCTACGGACGGACGAAACTGCACGCCGAAGCGGCGGCCGGCGAGCTCGCGTGGATCGTGCGCACGTCGTGGCTCTTCGGCTCGACCGGGCATAACTTCGTCCGGACGATGCTGCGACTCGGCGCGGAACGCGACGAGGTGGCGGTCGTCGACGACCAGCGCGGCTCCCCGACCTACGTCGGTCACCTGGCGGAGGCGACGCGGCAGGTGTTGCAGCTCCCGTACGGCATCTACCACATGGCGGCGGCAGGGGACTGCACGTGGGCCGACTTCGCAGCGGCGATCTTCGAGGAGGCGGGCCTCGACACGCGCGTCCGTCGCATTACGACGGCGGAGTTCGGCGCCGGGGCACCGCGCCCGGCGTACTCGGTACTACGAAGCGAGAAGACCGCCCCGGAGCTCCCGCACTGGCGGGAGGGCCTGCGCGCCTGCCTGGCCCGTCTGGACACTTCAGGGGTCTGACCCCGTTCGTGGCCTCTCGGGCCGAGGCCGGCGGGGCATGGCCCAAGCGCCCTGGCGCTTGGTTATGCGGCGGCATCGTCTCCTACGGCCATCACCCGGGTCTGACCCCGGTGGTGTCCTTTACGGACTGTTGAGAAGGGGTCGTTAGGCTTCCGCCGATGCGCGTTCTCGTCACCGGTGGGGCCGGGTTCATCGGCTCCCAGTTCGTGCGCCGGCTCGCCGGCCAGGGCGTGCGTGTTGCCGTGCTCGACAAACTGACCTATGCCGGGAACCGCGCCAACCTCGAAGGTGTCGAGCACGAGTTCTTCCAGGGCGACATCGTCGATCCCGACGCCGTCGCGCGCGCGGCGAAAGGCGTCGAGGCGATCGTCAACTTCGCGGCCGAGACGCACGTCGACCGCTCGATTCTCGGCCCCGCCGAGTTCATCCTCACCGACGTGCTCGGGACCCAGGTGCTGCTCGACTACGCGCGCCATCACGGCATCCGGCACCTGCAGGTCTCGACCGACGAGGTCTACGGCGACATCCCGCCGGACGCCGACCCGTGCACCGAGGACGCGCCGCTTCGCCCCTCGAGCCCGTACTCCGCGTCGAAATCAGGCGGTGACATGCAGGTGCTTGCCTATGTGCGCACCTATGGCACGGACGCGTTGATCACCCGCGGCGCGAACACCTACGGCCCGCGTCAGTACCCCGAGAAGTTCCTGCCGCTCTTCATCACGAACGCGTTCGAGGATCAGCATCTGCCGGTGTACGGTGACGGCCGCCAGAGCCGCGAGTGGCTGCACGTCGAGGACCACTGCGCCGCGATCGAGATCGCGTTGCGAAAGGGCGGTGCGGGCGAGGTCTACAACGTCGGCGGGCAGGAGCGCGAGAACATGGAAGTCGTGCGCCGAATCCTCGACTTGACCGGGGCGAGCCCCGACCTCGTCCGCCACGTCGAGGACCGCCCCGGTCACGACCGCCGCTACTCCGTCGACTCGACGAAGCTGCAGGGTCTCGGCTGGGCTCCGAAGCATTCGTTCGATTCCGGTGGCCTTGCGGAGACGGTCGAGTGGTATCGCGAGAACCGCGAATGGTGGGAGCCGATCAAGTCCGGCGACTACAAGCGCTACTACGAGCAGCAATACGCCGCCCGACTCTCCTAGTCCTTGCAGCCCTTCTTCGCGCGGTGGCGGAGATCGTCGATTGCTCCACGCTTCCCTTCGATCGCCTGTGCCTGGTCGAGCAGCGCCAGCACGTCAGTGCAATCGCCGAGCGCGAATCGCGTGTAGGCAAGGTTGTACTTCGCGTACGCCTCGTCGAGTGAGTTCGTGCCGTCGAGCTTCTGCACGGCCTGCTCGAGGAGCGGTAGCGCACCGTTGAGGTCGCCCGCCTGCAGCTTCTGGTAGCCGGCGAGGTTCAGCTGCGCGCCACTCCCGCCAGCCGGTGTCGTTGTCGGCGCGTTTGTCGTTCCGGGCTGCGTGACGGTCCGGCTCGGTCCGGTCACCGTCCGCAGGATCGTGCGTGGCTGTGCCGCCGGCTTCGAGCCGCCGGAACTAAGAACTGCCGCAAGCGCGCCGCCGGCGAGCAGCGCGGCGACGAGCGCGGCGATCCACCAGGGCCGCGTGCCTGTTGCGGTCGTCGACTCCGCAACCGGTTGCGTCCACCGGGGAGCGGTCACCTTCGTCACACCCGCATCGTCGTGGAGCGCGCTGCGCAGCTCCGCCACGAACTCGGACGCGTGTGCGTAACGCGCGGCAGGGTCCTTCGCGAGCGCGCGCTCGAAGACCGTGTCGAACGATGCTGGCACCGACCAGTTGGCAGCGTGCACCGACGGCACGGGGGCATTGACGTGACCGAGCGCCTCGGCAGTCGGCGTCTCCGATTGAAACGGGCGCCGCCCGGTCAGGAGCTCCCACGCAACGACGCCGAGCGCGTAGCGGTCGCTCGCGGCCGTTGCGCGCTCACCACGCGCTTGTTCGGGTGAGAGATATCCGGCCGTCCCGAGGATCGTTCCCGTCTGCGTGAAGGAGTCCATCCCAGCCGCGCTCGCGATCCCGAAGTCGGCGACCTTGACGTGGTCGCGGTCATCGAGCAGGAGGTTCCCCGGCTTCACGTCGCGATGGACGATCCCCGCCTCGTGCGCTGCGTCCAGTGCGGCCGCGGCCTCGGCCAACCAGTCGAGCGCCTGCGCTGTCTCGACCGGCTTCGCCCCGCTGATGCGCTTCTCCAACGAGCCGCCGGCGAGATACTCCATGACGATGATCGGTCGCCCGTCGTGTTCACCGACATCGAAGATCGTCACGATGTTGTGGTTGCCCGAGAGGCGCGCTGCGGCAAGTGCCTCCCGCTTGAACCGTTCCCGCAGGCTGTCGTCCTGGGCGTAACGCTCCGCGAGCACCTTGACCGCGACGTCACGGCCCAGAAGCTCGTCCTTGGCCAGGAAGATCTCACCCATCCCGCCGTGGGCGATGAGCCGTGCGCCCCGGTAGCGGGGCGGGAGTGAGATGTCGACGGGAGCAGGCATGCCAGAACGGGCAACGAAAGCCTTGCCGAGAAGCGCGTGATGGAAACGTTCGGTAAAGCCTCTCTGGACGGCCCGGAGACCTCGGCTACCGTGGCCCGCGTGGGTCGCTACGCCTGTGTTCTGGCCGCTTTCTGCCTGCTGATGCTGGGCGGCTTCGCCGCGACCCTGCTCGCTGCAACACCGGGCCCTCCGGCTGCGACGACCTCCACAACCTCCTCGACGTCGACCATGACGACGAGCCCGGCGCCCTCGGTGGTCGTCTTCAGCGGCCACGGCTGGGGCCACGGTCTCGGTCTCAGCCAGTGGGGTGCCTACGGCTACGCGAAGCACGGCTGGACCTTCGACCGGATCCTCGCGCACTACTACACCGGCACAACACTCGGCCCGGCTCAGGTTTCGACCGTGCGGGTGCTGCTTGCGTCGGCGAAAACGGGGACGATCGAGTCGCCGGCCGCGTGGACGGTGACGGATGCCGCCGGCACAAAGGTCGCGCTCGATCCCGGCGTGCTGTCGTTCAAGGGGAAGCAACTGACGCTCGTTGACCATCCCGAGTTGCAGGCGCCGTTCACCTTCGTCGGCAAGCAGCCGTTGATCGTCGGCAAGGTCGCCTACCGCGGAACGTTGAACGTGTCGAGCGACGGCAAGCTCGTACAAGTGATCGACACCGTCGGTCTCGAGTCGTATCTGAAGAGCGTCGTCCCGGCGGAGATGCCGTCGTCCTGGCCGTCCGAGGCGCTGAAGGCCCAGGCTGTCGCGGCACGCTCCTACGCGCTCGCCAACGTGACCACGGGCCGCGCCTTCGATCTCTACGGCGACACGCGCAGCCAGGTCTTCGGCGGGGTGAAGGTCGAGAACGCGGCGACGAGCGCCGCCGTCGATGCGACGAAGGGACAAGTCGTCCTCTACAAGGGCAAGGTTGCGAACACGCTCTTCTTCTCGACGTCCGGTGGCCGCACCGCCTCGGCGCTCGAGTCCACCGGCCTCGGCGTCCCGTACCTCGTCCCTGTCGCCGATCCGTACGACACCGCCTCGCCCTACCACGACTGGGGCCCGATGTTGTTCGACGCGGCCGCCGTCATGAAGCAGTTCAAGCTTGCGTCGCCGATCGCCGACCTGCAGATGACGACGGGACCGTCCGGCCGCGTGAAGTCGCTGACCGTCGTGTCGGAGGACGACTCGCAGGTGACGATGACCGGCAACCAGGTTCGTGGCGCGCTCGAGCTGCGCTCGACGTGGTTCACGCCTGCGCTGCTGCAACTCCTGCCCGCCTCGAAGACGATGACCTACGGCGGAGCGCTCTCGCTGACGGGCCGCGCACGCGGAGCAGACCAGGTGTCCCTCGAAGCGAAACCATTCGGGCTCGACTGGGCCTCCGTCGGCGACCTGCTGCTCGATGCCGACGGTGCGTTCTCGACGATCGTGCGTCCGCAGATTGGCACCCAGTACCGGCTTGTCTGGGGCGACGTGCGCGCGGGTCTCGCGAAGATCGCCGTCGCAGTGCGCGTCGATGCAACGGTGCAGCAGGGTCTCGCGCGGGGAGCGACGAAGCCCGCTGTCGTCGCGGCGCCCGTGCAGTTGCAGTGGAGCGCCGACGGCGCGACCGCCTGGGAGACGGTCGCAACCTCCACGACCGACGACGCCGGCGCGTTCAGCCTCAGCGCCCCGAGCCCCGAGACCGCGGGCTCCTACCGCGTCCGCGTTGCGCCAGGCCACGGGCTCGCCCCGGGCCTGTCGAAGACGGCCTGTTGCTGAGGTTCCTGCTCGCCACGGTCGTTACCGCCGCGATTTTCGTGGCGCCTGCGTTCGCGTTCGACAACCCCGAGCCGCTCGCTGCCAACCAGTGGTACCTCGAGCACGACAACGCATGGACGTACTGGCCGACGATGCCGCAGCTTTTCCCGATCAAGGTCGCGGTGATCGACACGGGTATCGACGGTTCTCATCCCGATCTGATGGGACGCGTCGTCGCCGCGCGCTCGTTCGTCGGGGGTTCGCCCTATACCGACCAGCAGGGCCACGGCACGTTTATCGCCGGCCTGATCGCTGCGAACCCGTCGAACAACGAGGGGATCGCCGGCATGGCGTTCAACGCGCAGTTGATGGTTGCGAAGGTGGTTGGCCCTGACGGCACCGTGTCGCTCGAAGGAGAGGTCGCGGCCATCCGTTGGGCTGTCGAAAACGGTGCGCGCGTGATCAACCTGAGCCTCGGGGGCGTCCGCGACCCGCTCAACCCGAAACTCGATACCTACTCCCCGCTCGAGCAGGCCGCGGTCGAGTACGCGTACTCGAAGGGAGTCGTCGTCGTCGCGGCCGTCGGAAACGGCCCGCAGTCTCCCGCGACCCCCTGGAAGTTCGCGCACTACCCGGCGGCGCTCCCTCATGTGATCGGTGTGAGCGCGGTGCGTCAGGACGGCTCGGTGCCCGACTACTCGAATCGTGACGCCGTCTACAACGACCTCGCTGCGCCGGGCGCCGCGATCTTCTCGACGATTCCGCGGGGCCTCACCGACCAGACCCCCGAGTGCCTCGACCACCCGTACTCCGACTGCGGCCCCGACGAGTTCCGCGAGGGGATCGGGACGTCGTTCGCCGCGCCGCAAGTGTCCGCCGCCGCCGCGCTGCTCCTCGGCCAGGATCCGGGCCTGCGTCCCGAGCAGGTCTCGTGGCTGCTCGAGCGGAGCGCCGACGACGCAAATCCGTCGACCGGTTGCGCCAAGTGCCCGGTCGGTCGCGACCTCTACACGGGCTGGGGCACCCTCGATGTGCTCGCCGCGCTGACGATGCTCAGCGATACGCCGCTCCCGCCGCCCGACCACTTCGAGCCGAATGACGACGCAGGGCCCTGGTCGCACGCGCTACCGCCGCTACCGCGGACGATCGCCGCGTCGCTCGACTACTGGGACGACAACATCGACGTCTATCGCGTCCACCTGAAGAAAGGGGCGAAGCTTTTTGCGCGCCTGACCCCGGGCGTCGCCGCCAACGTGCGCCTCGCGCTGTGGGCGCCCGGTACCGAGCACGTCGAGCTCATCCCCGGCCGGCCCCTCTCCGACACGCGGGTCGCCCAGGGGCGACGCTTCGGCGTGCAGACCCGCCTGGCCTACCGCGCGGCTACGACCGGTGTGTACTACCTCGAGGCGAAGCTCGTCGCGCCGGTTCGCGACCCGGTGCAGTACAGGCTCGGGCTGAACTAGCCGCCGTTCTCGCGCAGTTCGTCTTCGGCCACGTCGCGCAGCACGCGTGCCGGCGAGCCGACGACGAGCTTGCGCGCGGGCACGTCCTTCGTGACGACCGCGCCGGCGCCGACGAACGCCTCTTCGCCGACTTCGATCCCGGGAAGGAGGACGGCGCCGCCGCCGACGCGCGCGCCGCGGCGGATCGTCGGGCCTTTCATCAACGACCTGCGCTTCTCGGTGCGCCCCATGAAGTTGTCGTTTGTCGTCACCACGCACGGCGCGATAAAGACGTCCTCCTCGAGTGTCGAGTACGCGGTGATGTACGCCTCGGCCTGGATGCGCGTTCCGGCACCGACGGTCGTGTCGTTCTCGATCAGGGAGCCGCGGCCGAGGATGCAGTTGTCGGCCATCGAGACGCGCTCCCGGATGCACGACTGGTCGCCGACGATGCAGCCCGCGCCGATCGACGAGCCTGCGAAGACGATCGCCCCCGTCGAGATCACCGTGCCGGCGCCGATTGTCGTCGGCGGCAACGGGTCGCGCTTCGCCGTCGACGATGCGCCGAGCGACGGCTGCTTGCCGACGACCGCGTTCTCGAGCACCCGCACGCCCTCGCCGAGCACCGTGCCCTCGTAGACGATCGCAGAAGGGTGGATCTCAGCCATTGAGTGAATTCGTGAGCATCTCGAGTGCGCGCACCACGCGTGCCCCGTCGCGCGCGACTTTCGCCTTGTCGTGACGACCGTCGATCAGTTCGAGGAAGTAGGTGCACTCGAGCCGCAGCGGCTCGGCGGTGGAGATCTTCGGGATCGAGATGTCGCCGGAGTGGAGCTCGCCGCCGGGCCCCGCGTGCTTCTCGTAGACCGTCACCTTGCGCTCCGGCTCCATGTCGTCGAACACGACCATCTTCTCGCGGCCGACGACGGTCATCTTCCGCATCTTGTGCGGGTCGAGCCACGAGAGATGCATGTGCGCGACTTTGCCGGACGGGAAGCGGAGGAAGCAGAAGACGACATCCTCGATTCCCTTCTGGAGATAGTCGACGCCATGGGCGACGGCCTCGCTCGGCTCCTCGCCGAGGAGCCAGAGAATCACCGACAGGTCGTGGACGCCGAGCGACCAGAGCGCGTTCTCGTCCTTGCGGATGATCCCGAGGTTCTGGCGGTTGCTGTAGACGCACAGCACGTCGCCGAGCTCGCCGGTCTCAACGAGTCCTTTCAGCTTCTTGACGCCGGGGTGGTAGAGCAGATCG
>JAYUEQ010000157.1:0-1719 GCA_043739205.1 Thermoleophilia bacterium | reverse complement strand
GGCCCGGTGACGACCCGGATGGTCGAGTCGCTCAAGCTCGCGTACGAGGCGATGCCGGAACCACGTCTCGTGGCCGCGCTCGGCGACTGCGCGCTCGGCTGCAACGTTCTCGGGCAGAGCAGCGAGCTCGTCGGATCGGTCGAGCGGATCCTGCCCGTCGACATCCGGATCCCCGGTTGTCCGCCAACCCCGGCGGCGATTGCTGCAGCGATCCTCGCCGCCGCTCCCTAAGCCTTAGCGGTTCGAGCGCTTCGCAGCCGGCTCGCGTGGCGGCTCGCGGAGCCCATCGAGCAGCTCGCGCGTCTCCGCAAGGTTCGCCGTCAGGATCTCTCGTGCGACCTGCAAGAGCTCAGCGACACGCGGATCTTTCAGCTTGTAGAAGATCGTCGTTCCCTGCCGCCGCGTTTCCACGAGCCCCTGCCGGCGCAGAGCGGCCAGATGCTGCGACGTCCCACTCGAGTCGAGCCCGAGCTCCGCTTGCAGTTCTCCGACGGCACGCTCCTGCTCGCTGACCAGCTCGAGAATGCGCACCCGCGCCGGATGCCCGAGCGCCCGGAAGAAGTCGGCTTTGAGGACGTAGATGGGGTGTTGTGCGAACGGCATCGTGGCAGGAAGCCTCGTCGGCCCAGTCTAGGGGCGCAGTCTGCGGGCAAAGAAAAGCCGCCCCGGAGGGCGGCTTCGAAATGCGCTGGAGAGGACTTGAACCTCCACGGCCGCGATGGCCACTAGGCCCTCAACCTAGCGCGTCTACCAATTCCGCCACCAGCGCAAGAGAGCGCATTTCAGTGTACCCGCGCCTCTACCCGATCGGCGTGAGCTCGCGCTCGAGCGTCTCCCGCTCGGGCTCGAGCCACGGCGGCAGGGACAGCCCCTGGCCGAGCGACTCTCGCGGCTCGTCGACGAGAAACCCCGGCGCGTCCGTCGCGATCTCGATCAGGATCCCGTCCGGCATCCGGAAGTACACCGAGTGGAAGTACTTGCGGTCCTGCACGGGCGTCGGGCGAAGACCCACCTCGGCCAGCCGTTCGAGCCAGGCTTCTTCCTCCGCGTCGTCCTTCGTGCGCCACGCGATGTGGTGCGTCGTCCCCGCGCCGATCAGCGCCGCCTCCTCGACCGGTTCCGCGAACTGGAGCGGCGCGTCCTCGGCGAAAAGGCCCGCGTACAGATCGGGATTGCCGATCACCATCACGTCGCGGAGCCGCGGCGCCGCGCCCGGGTAGAGCCGCAGACGCAGGCCGTCAGGATCCTCGACCTCACGCTCCTCCTCGACGAGCGGCGTCTCGAGCCCGATCGACTCGAGCGTCCCGCGACCGAGCCGGCCGCGGTCCGCGCGGGGCCACTCGAAGAAGGTGATCAGCGTGCCGGGGCTGCCGACCTCGTCACCGAAGTAGAGGTGGTAGCTGTGCGGGTCGTCGAAGTTGACGGTCTTCTTGACCAACGTGAAGCCGAGCCGGCCGCGATAGAAGTCGAGCGTCCGCTGCGCATCCGAGCAGACGCACGTCACGTGGTGCAGGCCTGCCAGTTGCATGACGCGGGAGTCTACGCCCCGCTACTTGAGCAGACGGAAGAGCAGAACCGTGTTCAGGAAGAACAGCACCGCGACCACGATCGTGACCCGCGTCAGGTTTCGCTCGACGATGTGCGTCCCGCCCGCCGATTGCGGCGTGAAGCCCATGCCGCCCATGCCCGCATCGCGACCGGAGTGCATGAGAATCAGGC
>JAYUEQ010000156.1:0-7867 GCA_043739205.1 Thermoleophilia bacterium | reverse complement strand
TGGGGCCTCGTGCGCGGGAACAGCGTCGGTTGGGCGTCAGCCGAGATCGTCGGCGCGCTCGTCGCGGGCTTTGCGCTTGTCGGGGCGTTCGTCGCGTGGGAGCTCCGCACCGACTCGCCGATGTTGCCGATGCGCTTCTTCCGCAACCGGACGTTCGCGCTCGCGAACGTCGCAAGCCTGTTCATGTTCTTCGGGATGTTCGGCTCGATCTTCCTGCTCGCGCAGTTCTTCCAGACCGTGCAGGGCTACTCGCCGCTCTCGTCCGGGCTGCGCATCCTGCCGTGGACGGCGATGCCGATCTTCATCGCGCCGATCGCCGGTGCGCTCTCGGACAAGATCGGCGGTCACATCCTGATGGGTGTCGGGCTGCTGTTGCAGGCCGTCGGCCTCGCCTGGATCGCCGAGGTCACGACCCCGACCTCTGCGTACAGCGCGATCGTGATCCCGTTCATCCTCTCGGGTGCCGGCATGGCGCTCTTCTTCGCACCGGTCGCGAACGTGGTGCTCTCCGCGGTGCGGCCCGAGGAAGAGGGACAGGCCTCGGGTGCGAACAACGCGATCCGTGAGCTCGGCGGCGTCTTCGGCGTCGCGGTTCTCGCCTCGGTGTTCTCGCACTACGGCGGGTATCAGAGTGGTGCGTCATTTGTCCACGGCCTGACGCCGGCCGTGTACGTCGGCGCCGTGGTCGTCGCGCTCGGTGGTCTAGCAGCACTCGCGATCAAGCGCCGCGCGCCGCGCGAGGTGCTCGAGTTCGAGCCTTCGCTCGAAGCCGCGGCCTAGTGCGCGGATGCCCGCGGCGGCCGGTTGGCCGGCCGCCGCGGGCATCTCAACTCAGCCGCTGATCGCGACGTGGTCCGGGAAGACGTCGGCGCGGTAGGCGCTGTCGCTCGCCCGCTCTTCGGGGTCGAGCCGCGAGATCCCGGCGGGGCCGAACGCAAAGACCTTCGTCCCGCCGGCGAGTGACACGGTCACCGGGAACTTGTTCGACGAAACCGAGTTGCCCTGGAGGACGAACGACTGGAACCAGTCCTGCAGGTCGGCGACGGAGGCCGTGTCGGAAGCCCGGTAATGAAGCGTCAGGTTCGGTATGCGAAGCGCTCCGGGCGCGATCGTCGGGATCCGGAACCCACCGACGGTGTCGAGCGCGATCGCCTGGCTGATGGTGAAGCCGTCCAGGTGCGAGGCACCGCCGGTCACGTTCGCCAGCGAGACGCTGACATCGCTCGCAGAGAAAGGTGTGACCGAGGTGTTGGACAGCAGGCTCCCGTTAGTGGATGACGATGACGTGCACTGCTCGGGCGTGACTTCCGCCGTCAGCAGGAACGACGAGTTCGAGCCCGGCGTCAGATCCGGTACGGACAGCTTGGTGGCCAGCGCCCGCTGGCAGGAGATCTCAGAGAGCCCATGACCACCCTGGTTGCGGATGAACTCGAACGAATGACGCGCGTTGTTGCCCGAGAACGCGGCCGCGAACCAGTCCCAGAGGGCAGAGGTCGCGTTCGCGCCGAACTCGAACGTGCACGGCTCATAGGTGGGATTGCCGAGGATCTTGCCGCTGGCACCACCGTTGAGCGTTTGGGTGACGACAGCCCCCGAGAGCGCACAGCCGTCGACCAGATGAACGCCGCCGACAGTCGAGCCGTCGATCGTCAGCACGTAGTTCCCGGCGTAGCTGTCCGGGGTGGGGCCGCTCGCCGAGCCGCCTGCCGGCCCTTGGGGACCCGTCGGCCCACGCGCGCCGTTGCAGACGAAGGTGCTCGACGCGCCGACGCTCAGCTGCACGCCGCCGGTCGCGCAGTGCGCGTCGCCGGACGGGAGCACGCTCGCGACGACGCTCAGGCCGTTCGCGCCGTCGGTCCCGTTCGTCCCGTCCTTGCCGTCGCGGCCGGGTGCCCCGTCGGCTCCGTCCTTGCCGTCGCGACCGTTGGCGCCGGTTGCTCCGGTCAGCCCCTGAACGCCCTGCGGCCCAGGAGGACCTTGCAAGCCCTGTGGGCCAGCCGGCCCCTGGATTCCCTGCGGGCCTTGGGTCCCGACGGGCCCGACCTGGCCTTGCATGTTGAACGCGAAGGCTGTGTCTCGGTTGCGGCACTCCGTGTTCAGTCCGGATTCGCCGGTGAGATAGACGTTGCCGTTCGACTGGAAACACCCGTGATAGGTGTGATCCGCATTCAATGCTGCTGAGCCGGCGAGCCCGGTTGCGACGAACGCGCCGGCGACCAGGAGGATGGCGCCGAGCACCATCCGTCGCACGCTGGTGGTCATCTGGTTCCCCTCCCTCGAGTGACTACTCCGCGCGGGACCCTGACGCTTGAGCGGTGCGATTACAAGCGCAGGCGGAACGTGTGGGTGGTCGTTCGACCGTCGGGCCGGACCAGGGAGACGCGGGCGACGACGGGTCCGTGAACCGTCGAGCGGGTGCGGGAGGTGACCACCGCCCGGCTGTGAGGCAGGAGCTGCCGCCGGGCGACGCGGAACCGGCCGATGATGTGCCCGCGGCGCACGAGTGTGACCGCCAGCGGCGCACCTCCGATCGACTCGATCCGTTCGCCTCGGTTGGCGACGGTGACGGCGATCACCCGCCGGCCGCCCGGCGCAGCCCGGCTACGCACCGCGACGACCTCGACCCGGCGAATGCTCCGACCGCCTATCCGAACCGTCACGACGAGCCCGACGCGCATCGCGACTGCGATTCCTTTCCCACCCGACGCCGTCGCGGTAAGGAGCACGATCGCGGTGTGATCGCCAGGGCGGGCGCCCGAAGGGCGACGCGACGTGACGACGAAGCTCGCACCATCTCGGCCGGCCAAGATCGTTTGCGGGTGCAACGTGAGCCACGCGGCTGCATCTCGGCGTGCGGCGATCTGCGGTCGGCCGCGCCCGTCGAGTGTCAGCCCCGCGATGCTCGTCCGCAGGAGGAGCCGTCCACCAGAGACGGCGCGGACATGGATCGTTGCCCGACCGCCGGCCCTGAGCGCGAGATGCGCGGGCGAGACCGACAGCGCGAGCGGCGTGGTTGCGCTCCCACTTCCCGCCGAGAGAGCCGCGGCAGCGAGCGTGATGGCGACGATCAACCGATCGTCCCCCCGATCACCGTGTAGACGATCGATGCGGAGTACTGCCCCGGTGTGACGGCTGGCAAGGGTGCGGTGAACGCGAGGCTCGTCGGCCAGGCGTCACCGGCTGTCGCACTGCGCGCCGAGCTCGTACCGAGCAGCAGGTCGGAGGTTGTCGGCAGGACGACGAGTGCCCCGCCCGCGAACTGCCCCGTCAGCTGGGCGCCGGCTGGGGCGGATGCCGTGACGCCGAGCGGCAGATCGGCGGGCGTAAATGCGGTGCGGTGAACGGTGAGCAGGTAGCCGACCGGGTCAGTGCTCGTGACCGTTACCCGCTCGCTCACCGCCGCGGGCCGGTCGCCGGCCGTGACCGTCCCGAAGCTGACGGCGGTGCGCTCCAGGGCGAGCGAGATGCTCGACTGAACGTTGACGACGATCCCTGCCGACTGCGAGAAGGAGGCGCTACCGGAGCCGCCTGTGCACGTCGTCGCGGCCGCGGCCGTGTTACGCGGCGCGGGGCTCTCGGCGGTGAAGTCGGAGGCATTCGCGTCGGTGTCAGAGCAGCCTGCTCCTGCGCGGGCGAGGGCGGTTGTGTTCGTGAGCGCCGGTGCCGCGGCTGACTCGTAATCGGTCGCCGTCCCGTACCCGAGCAGGTCGCGAACCGTTGAAACCGCCGAGCAGTTCCCGGCCGATGTACCGCAGGTGAGCGCCCCGGCCGCGTGCACGAGGGCGACCTTGCCGCCGCCCGCCGAGAGGTTCGTGGTGTCCGTCGTATCGGGGCTCGTAAGTGCGAGCCCGGCCGAGCCTCCCGACGCGAGCTGCACGACGTAGTGCCGTCCCGGCGCGAGCGTCCCCGCGAGGGGAGTCGGCGACCAGGTCGTGCCGGCGGCGGTGGCGTATTGGATCGACCAGCCCGAGAGGTCGACGGTCGAGGATCCGCGGTTGAAGAGTTCGACGTAGTCGTTGGCATAGGTCGCGCCGCTGTTTCCGCCACCCGCGTAGACCTGGCTGATCACGAGGTCGGGCGAACTGCCTTGTGCTGCCGGGGCGGCGAGCAGGACGGCGAGGAGCGTGACGATCGCGATGAGGCGTGTGTGGCGCATTCGGTGTCTGGTGTACCGGCCGCATCACGTGCGCGAAAGTGTCCTTTTGCAATCGGCACACTCTTGTTGCCGATCGGTTGCAGTCTGTTGACGCTCCGCTAGTCGAAGCGCAGCCGGCTCGCGGCCGCGGCGACGGCGGCCGCGACCACGGCGAGTGCAGCGAACGACACGCGAAGGCTCGTCGCCTGCGCGATGCCGCCGACGAGCGGCGGACCGACGAGCAGTCCGAGGTAGCCGATCGTCGTCACCGTCGCGACCGCGCTCCCGGCGTCCGGGCGACGGCCGGCGATCCCGAAGACGATCGGCGCCGTCAGTGAGATGCCCGCCCCGGCGAGCGCGAATCCGACCAGGCCGACCGGAGCATTCGGCGCCGCCGCGACGATGCAGCAGCCGACACCGGCAAGCGCGGCGCCGCCGCCGAGCAGAAGACGATCCGAGAAACGATGCAGCGCCTGGCCGGAGAAGCGGCCGAGCGCCATTGAGCCACCGAAGATGCCGGGACCGAGCCCGCTGACCGCCGGATGCGCGTGCAGTTGCCGCTCGAGGAAGAGCGCGCTCCAGCTTTCCGTGCCACCTTCGACGACGAACGCCGCCGCGCCGAGGAAGCCGATCGCGAGCAGGCCACGCGCGATGCGGATGCCCTTTACCGGCTCGGTGTGCACGCGCGCGTCATCGGTGATCACCGTCAGGCCGGCGAGCGCGACACACGCCGCGACCGCGACGAGGATCGGCTCGCGCCCGACGCCCGCGCCGCGCGCAAGGCCGGCGGCGACCGCACCGGTGAGGATGCCTACGGAGTAGATGCCGTGTGCGAAGGGCATCAGGCGGGCGCCGGTCTCGCGCTCGATGCGGCCGACGTTCGCGTTGATCGCGACGTCGACGAGCCCGGAGCCGATACCGGCAAAGGTCAGCGCGAGGATCAACGTCGGCAGCGATGTCGCGAGCCCCGGCAGTGTCGTCGCAATCGCGAAGACGCCGCAGCCGATCGCAACGGCGCGCGCGCCGAACCGGTCGACCGCCGGCGCCGCCAGGAGGAACATCGCCGGGATCGACCCGATCGAGACGAAGAGCATTGCGACGCCGAGTCCGCCCTTCGATGCGCCGGTCGCTTGTTGCACGCTCGGCAGCACCGCGGCCCACGCGCCCCAGAACGAGCCGAGCACGAAGAAACCGGTGAGCGTCGGGAAACGCTTCGGGAGCGCGTCAGTCATTCGTCGCCTCCGAGCTCGTACACCTCGAGCGCGTGGCCGCTGCTGTCTGTTCCGCGTTCGCGCAGGCGCATCCCGAGCTTCTCCGCGACGCGGCGAGATGCCGTGTTGGCCGCCTGGAGGTACGAGGTGATGCGGATGACGTTCGTGCGCTCGAGGAGGTCGGCGACGACGAGTCTCGCCGCCTCCGTCGCAAACCTGTGTCCCCACGCGTCTGGGACGACGATCCAGCCGAGCTCGGGAGCACGTGGATCGTGCGCACTCGGCTGGACGACGATCACGCCGAGGAAGCTGCTCGCCGCATCGCTGATCACCCAGTGGCCGTAGCCAAGCTCGCGCCACGAGGTGCAGGCATCGAGGAGCTCCTGCCGGGCCTGCTCAGCGGGCACCGGCACGCCGGAGCGCGAGTACACGCGCGTGCGCGGATCACCGCGCAGACCCACGTAGGCGTCGACGTCGCCTTCCGCGACCGGCCTCAGTCGCAGCCGCTCGGTGCGCAACTCACGCATCGATCCAACCCGTGGGCAGCTCCGGCGTCGTCCACGTGGACCCGCGAGTCCGGTGCCAGGCACCGTTGAGTGCGCTTCGCATGATGGCCGCGTCGAGTTCGGACACGGCCGGCGCCGCTGATGTTCGAGGCTGGTGCCAGGCACCGAGAGGTGCGCTTCGCATGATGGCCGCGTCGAGTTCAGACACGGCTCGTGTCACGCGGCTCCCACTCCGCCCAGGCGTCGTCCCACCAGCGGCGGCCGGCGTCGAGTGCTGCGGTGATCCGGGCTGCTTCGCGTCGGAAGGCACGCGCCTGATCTTGCGTGAAGCGGCCCTCGCGCACACGCACGTCGAGCAGCTCGTCGTCCTTCAGCACCCAGGTCCCGTCCACCGGGAGCCAGATGTCGAGCTCGTGGTCCTGTGTGTCGTAGCCCCCGGCCGTGCGCCGGAACGGCTCCTGCAGGTTCACGTACCAACCGTGGAACGCGCGCTCAGGCCCGTGCCAGAACACCCAGATCGCGTGCGCCTCATCGGGTCGCTGCAGCATCAGCGCGCCGTTCCCGGTCCACCGCTCGCGGTCGGCCCACGGGTGGCGGCCGCCCTCGATCGGCCAGTCGCCGTCCGGGAACGTGAAGGGCGTGCCCCCGGGGATGTGGGTGGCGAGTAGCTCCGGCTCGTCGCGCACGACGACGACAGGGAACTCGCACCAGCAGCGTCCGTCGTTCAGCACCTCGCGGCGTAGCACGACGTCGCCCTCAGACCACATGCCAGTCCCGCGGCAGGCCGAGCGGTCCCCAGTCGGCCGGGGGCCGCCAGTCCTCCCAGCCCGTCGGCCAGGGCGACGCGGCGATCACGCGCTCGCCCTCGGCGCGAATCTCCGTCGCCTCCGCTACGGTCCAGATCCCGAGCTCGACTGCCTCTTCGAGTTCGTCTTCGTCCTTCCAGTACCAGGTGCCATCCGGCTTGACGATCACATCCAGCGCGCAGTCGGTGGTGTCGACGAAGTTGTTGTTGATCACGACCGGTGTCTGCAGGTTCACGTACCAGCTCATCTGGTTCCAGTCGATGTCCCAGTAGATCTCGACGCTGTGACGCGCGCCCTCCTGCTCGAAGCGGAGTACGTGCGTCTGTTCCCAGGGCATGGAGAACGGTGGGAGATCGGTCACCCAGCGCTTCAGGTAACCGTCGGGGCCACGGGTCATCCCCTTGCCCTCGTTGCCGGGACCGCAGTAGATGCCGATGCGCCCGTCCCACTCGCCGACGTAGCGGTGCGGGAACGCCCAGCGCACGTTGCCCCGGTAGATGCTCCGCTTGAGCACGAGGTCGCCTGCCCGCACGCAGGCGACCTTAAGGAGCGCGGGTTAGGGTCTTGTGAGATGGACGTATCGATCGTTGTCACCGTGCTGAACGAGGAAGGCGCAGTCGACGAGCTGTACCGGCGGGTCGCCGCGTCGCTGAACGGCAGCGAGTGGGAGGCGATCTTCGTCGACGACGGCTCGACCGACGGCACCTTCGCGCGCCTGCGCGCACTGCACGAGGAGGACCCACGCGTGCGCGTCGTCCGCTTCAAGCGCAACTTCGGCCAGCACCCGGCGATGCACGCCGGGCTCGCGCGCGCGCGCGGCACACGCATCGTGACGATGGACGGCGATCTCCAGAACGAGCCGGAGGACATCCCGAAGCTGCTCGAGGCACTCGACCGCGCCGACGTCGCCTCCGGTCGCCGCATCGCGCGCCGCGACTCGCCCGGCCGCACGATGCCGAGCCGCCTGATCAACGGGCTCTTGCGCCGGTTCACCGGCGTCCAGATCGCCGACTTCGGCTGCGCGTTCAACGGCTACCGCCGCACGGCGATCGAGCCGATGATGGGCGCAATCGGCCGCCAGAAGTTCACGAAGGCGCTCGTCGTCTCGAGCGGCGTCTCGGTCGAGGAGGTGGACGTCTCGCACGCCGCGTCGAGCTCCGGCTCCCGCTACTCGCCGCTGCGCCTGATCCGGCTCGCGCTGCACGTCGT
>JAYUEQ010000155.1:0-4245 GCA_043739205.1 Thermoleophilia bacterium | reverse complement strand
GTGCCGGAAAAACGGCCTGAGGAGGGCCTGGTGTGACACCGTTCGTCGCCGGGGTGCGATGGGCGTTTCGAGGCAAGGACGCAGGGCGCGTCGATAGTGGTGTTCTATCGATGCAACCGAGGACGCAGCATCGGGGCGTTCAGCGCGGCACGGCGACTCAACCGTGTTGCACCAGGTCCCTCCTATAGGTCGATCTCGTAGAGCGGCACGAGGCGTTTCTCGGCCTCCGTGTCGATGTGCGCGATCACCTCGACGTACGGCTCGAGGCCCGACCCCTGGAGCTTCGCTTTGAGCAGGCCGTCGACCTGGTAGATTCCGGACGAGTTGTTCATGCGGATCGAAATGCGGATCGGCTTCTCCTTGCCGTCGGTGATCTCGACCTCCTCGATTGCTGCGGCCGAGAGCGAGTGAATACCGACTCGGCCGCGCTCGAACGCGATGCGCGAGCGCCCCTGTTCCATGTCGAGTGCGTCGGCGACCCGAAGGATCCCCGCCTCGAGGGTCAACGGCTCGCCGTCGGCGCGGTGACTGATGATGCCCTGCAGCACCTCGGAAACCACGACCGTCAGTTCGGGCTCTTCGAAGATCCCGACCAGCAGCTCGCGCAGCTTCGGCTCGGCGAGGAAGAGGCTGAAGTCCTCGTGCCCGTGACGGTGGACTGACATGCCGATGCAGTGCGTCAGCGCGGTCAGCGCGACGACGAGCTCGGCATCGTCGCGCGTCATGCCGTAGTCGGTGACCATCGCCGGCTCGACGTGATGCTTCGTCAACTGGCGCAGGAGCTTGAGCGCGATGTTCGTGACGATCTGGATATGCACCCACGAGTGGTCGTTGATCTCCATCCGCGCGACCGCGTTCACGTTCGCGACATGCCACCAGCCTTTGATCTGGTCGTCCTTGTTGACCCGGTCGATGACCGTGCGGAGCTTCTTGTTCGCGCGCACAGGGACCCGGATGCGCATCTGCTTCACCGCTTCGGCCGGGGTCAGGCGCGTCTCGCGCTCCGCCTCGTCCGATGCGGGCTGTTCAATACGTCTTTCAGTTTCCGGATCGATACTCACAGGGGGAAGCTTATGTCGTCGCTGGACCCGAGTTATTCGATGGAGGGAACAAGCACTCTGACGAGCGCGCGCGCCGGCTTCTGGCGGCGCCTGGCTGCGGCGCTGATCGACGGCATCCTGCTCGGCATCGTCTCCGGGATCCTGGAGGCGATCTTCGGGACGAACGCCGGCTATGGCCTCGGCACGCTGATCACGATCGGCTACTTCGTCTACTTCCACGGCACGACGGGACAGACCCCGGGCGACGCGGCACTCTCGATTCGGGTCGTCGGCAAGGACGACGGCGCTCCCATCGGGTACGCGCGGGCGTTCGTGCGCTGGCTCGTCTCGCTCGTCTCCGGCTTCGTGATCCTGATCGGCTACCTCTGGATGCTCTGGGACAGCGAGAAGCAGACCTGGCACGACAAGGCTGCCAACTCGGTGGTCATTCCGGCCCGGTAGGGCTTACGCGGCGGTCGAAGCCCAGTCGCCGTAGAGCGAGGTGTAGAGGCCGCGCGCGGCGATCAGCTCGTCGTGCGAGCCCTGTTCAACGACCTGGCCGTGCTCGAGCACGACGATCAGGTCGGCGTCGCGGATCGTCGACAGCCGGTGCGCGATGATGAACGCCGTGCGGCCGTGGAGGAGACGTCGCAGCGCGCGCTCGATCTTCCGCTCCGTGCCGATATCGACCGAGCTCGTCGCCTCGTCGAGGATCAGGATCCGTGGGTCGGCAAGCAGCGCGCGGGCGAACGCAACGAGCTGGCGTTGCCCGAGCGAGAGCCGCGAGCCGCGCTCGCCGAGCTGTGTCTCGTAGCCGTCCTCGAGGCGCTCGATGAACTCGTCGGCGCCGACTGCCCGAGCAGCGGCGATCACTTCCTGGCGGTCGACGCCGGGTCGTGCGAAGGCGATGTTCTCGGCGACAGTGCCGGCGAAGAGAAAGCCTTCCTGCGGGACGATCCCGAGCTGGCGGCGCAGTGACCCCTGCGCGACATCACGCAGGTCGACGCCGTCGATCGTGATGCGCCCCTCCGTCGGGTCATAGAACCGGGCGAGCAACTTCGCGATCGTCGACTTGCCCGCACCCGTGTGACCGACAAGGGCGACGGTCGTTCCGGCGGGAACGTCGAGGTCGAGCCCGTGCAGCACTTCAGGCCCGCGGCCGTAGGCGAAGTGCACGCCGTCGAACGCGACGCGTCCCGCTGCTTGCTCGAGGTCGCGTGCGTTTGCGCTATCGAGAACCTCGGGCTCTTCGTCCAGGAGGTCGGTGATCTTGTCGAGGGCTGCGACCGCAGAGAGAAATGTGTTGTAGAGCTGCGAGAGCTGCTGGACAGGATCGAAGAAGTTCGAGAGGTACCCGAGGAACGCGACGAGGATCCCGATCGAGATGTTCCCGTTGAACGCGAGCCAGCCGCCGTAGCCGAGCACGACCGCGGTCGCGGCGGACGACAGGAAGTCGACGACCGGGAAGTAGATGCCGTTCAGGACGACGGTTTCCATGTTCGAGGCGCGGTAGCGGTCGCTCACCTGGTGGAAGTTCTCGCGCGCCGCGGGCTCGCGCGTGAACGACTGCAGCACGCGCATGCCTGCGATGTCTTCGGCCAGCGTGCCGTTAACCGCTCCGAGCGTCTCCCGTACCCGTCGATACGCGCCGCCCGAGCGCTTGCGGAACCAGGCGGTCGCGAGCGCCATCAGCGGCATCACGACGAGCGTCGCAAGCGCGAGCCGCCAGTCGAGGAAGAAGAGAATGACGGCCGTGCCGATGAGGGTGAGCGAGTTCTGCACGAGCGACGTGACGCCGTCGGTCACGAGCTGGTCAAGCGCCTCGACGTCGTTCGTGATGCGGCTGATGATCACACCCGCGCGGTTGCGCTCGTAGAAGCCGAGTGACAGACGCTGCAGATGGCGAAAGAGCAGGTTGCGCAGGTCGGCGAGCATCCGCTCGCCCGTCCAGCCGGTGAAATACGTCTCCGCGTAGGTGAAGACGATCCCGAGCGCCCCGACAGCGACAAACGCAACGACGAACCAGCCGAGCAGATGCGTGTCGCCGCGCTTGACCTCGTCGACGGTCCGGCCGACGAGGTAGGGCGGCGCCAGCGCGACCGCCGTCGCGCCGATCAGCGAGACGATCGCCAGCGCGGTGCGTGCCTTGTACGGCCGCGCCAGCCGGTAGAGGGCTGTCAGTCGCCGCTTCGTCTGCGCCCACGACCAGTCCTCGACCTGCGGCCGACTGCCGCGCATCAGGTGGCTCCCAGGTTGGTGAACCCTCACGCGACCTCCTCTGTGAAGACGCGATCGAGGAGGCCGTGCTCGTAGATCTCGCGGTAGACCTCGTTCGTCGTCGCGAGATCCTCGTGCACGCCTCGGGCAACGACACGTCCGTCCTCGAGCACGACGATCTCGTCCGCGAGCGCGATCGTCGACAGACGGTGGGCGATGATGATCGTCGTCCGACCGCGCATCGCCTCGCGCAGCCCGTCACGGATCTTCGACTCGGTTGTCGCGTCGACGGATGCCGTCGCGTCGTCGAGGATCAGGATGCGCGGGTCGACAAGTAGTGCGCGCGCAATTGCGATGCGCTGACGCTGTCCGCCGGAGAGTGTGATCCCGCGCTCTCCGATCACGGTGTCGTATCCCTCGGGCAGCGCCTCGACGAACTCGTGCGCCTGCGCGAGCTGGGCTGCGCGCTGCACGTCTTCGCCGGTTGCCTCGGGCCGGCCGAACGCGATGTTCTCTCTGACGGTCGCCGAGAAGAGGAAGGGATCCTGCGCGATCACGCCGATCTCGCGTCGGAGCGAGGCCAGTCGGATCGTGCGGACGTCCTGCCCGTCGATTGCGACGTCGCCGGTCTGCACGTCGTAGAACCGCGGCACGAGCGAGGCGAGCGACGTCTTCCCCGAGCCGGTGTGGCCGATCAGCGCGACGGTCTTACCCGGCTCCAGCTCGAGGTCGACGCCCTCCAGCACCGGGCGACCCTCGCGGTACTCGAAGTCGACGCCCTCGAAGCGGACGCGCCCCGGGCCGGCGGGCAGTGCTCGTGCCCCCGGCAGGTCCGTCACGCTCTCCGGCTCGTCGATGATCTGGAAGATGCGCTCGCCGGAGGCGGTCGCCCGCTGGGTCAGGCCGATCCAGTTGCCGAGCATGCGCAGCGGCATGATCAGCATCAGCAGCAGCAGGTTGAAGGTGAAGAACGAGCCGAGCGCCAGCG
>JAYUEQ010000154.1:0-21110 GCA_043739205.1 Thermoleophilia bacterium | reverse complement strand
GGCGACCAGGGAATGATGTTCGGCTACGCCTCGAACGAGACGCGCGAGCTGATGCCGCTGCCGATCATGCTGGCGCACCGCATCACGAAGCGGCTCTCCGAAGTGCGCAAGGCCGACGTGCTCCCGTACCTGCGGCCCGACGGCAAGGCCCAGGTCTCGGTGCGCTACGAGGTCGACGCCGACGGTCGCCAGAAGCCGGTCCAGATCGAGCGCGTGCTCATCTCGACGCAGCACCGTGAAGGTCTCGACCCGGAAGCGATGATCAAGCCCGACCTGATCGAGCAAGTGCTGCGGCCGATCCTGCCGAAGGATTTCTACGACGAGAAGAGCCTCGACGATCCGAACTTCGTCTACGTCAACCCGACCGGAAAGTTTGTGATCGGCGGGCCGATGGGCGACACCGGCCTCACCGGCCGCAAGATCATCGTCGACACCTACGGCGGCGCAGCGCCGCACGGCGGTGGCGCGTTCTCGGGCAAGGACCCGACGAAGGTCGACCGTTCCGCGGCGTACGCGGCACGCTATGTGGCGAAGAACGTGGTCGCCGCAGGGCTTGCGGACCGCTGCCAGGTGCAGGTCGCCTACGCGATCGGTGTGGCGCATCCGTTCTCGATCCTCGTCGAGACGTTCGGCACGGAGAACCTGCCGGTGACGCGCATCGAGGAGCTCGTTCGGGAGCACTTCGACCTACGCCCGGCTGCGATCCTGCGCGACCTCGATCTGCGCCGGCCGATCTACAAGAAGACCGCCGCGTACGGCCACTTCGGCCGCGACGACCACGACTTCACGTGGGAGCGGACGGACAAGGCCGCCGCGTTGCGCGCGGCCGCTGGGCTCGCTGCGGCGACGGCGTAAGTTGGTGTCTGACACCCCTCCGGCCTTCGTCGCGAGTGCGCGATACGCACAGGTGTCAGACACCTTTTCGGAGCACGCCACGCGCTCGCCGCTAGAAACGGGTGTCAGACACCCTCGCAGCTAGGCGCGCTTGACGAACAGTCCGGCGGCGGCCTTTTCGCCGATCGCCTTCTCACCGCCGTTGACGGTGACGCGGAACTGGCCGGCGGCCGGTTCGGCGGCCCGCAGCTCGAGCGTCGTGCCGGGGACGAGCCCCTCGTCGTAGAACCAGTGCAGCAGGTCGCCGTTGTGCTCGGCGAGACGAACGATCGTCGCGCTCTGGCCCACTTCTAGATCGGACAGGGGCTGCAGTTCGCGGTTCTCCGCTTGCTCGAAGTCCGGATCGACCGGCCAGCCGTGCGGGCAGCGCTGCGGGTGGCCGAGCTTCTCGTCGATCCGCTCGACCATGTCGTCGGTGAACGTCCCGCCGAGCTCGTCGGCATGGACGTGCGCCTCGCCTGCGGTGTAGCCCATGAAGTCCGTAAGGAGCCGCTCGATGATCCGGTGCTTGCGCACGACCTTGCGCGCGCGCTCGGTGCCGGCGGGGGTGAGGATCGCCTCCTTGTGCTCGCCGCGCTCGACGAGCCCCTCCGCCTCGAGCCGCTTGAGCATCTCGCCGGCCGAGGCGCGGGAGACGCCGAGCATCTCGGCGACCCGGGCGGCGATCGTCTGGGACGAGCCGGCCGGCGCGGGTCGATATTCGCCGATCGGGAACGCCAGGAAGTAGATCGTCTCCAGGTAATCGTCGATTCCGTGACTCGTCGCCATCCGGCGATCGTAGCCACGGCGCCTGTAAGGTACGCCTTACAACGAACGCATGAGCACCGCCCAAACCCTCATCCTCGGCGCGATCGCCGGCTTCACGATCTTCGTCGGGCTGCCGATGGCCCGCATGCGCAACGTCGCGCATCGCGTCGGCGTCTCACTGAACGCGATTGCCACCGGCATCCTCATCTTCCTCTTCTGGGACGTCGTCTCACACGGGGTCGGGCCGGTCGAGACGCACCTCGAGGCCAAGGAATGGGGGACGTTCGCGGGCTACGCCGCGCTCCTTTCGGTCGGCTTCGCCGCGGGGATGATGGGGCTCGTCTACTACGACGGTTGGTTGAAGAGCAAGCGCGCGACGCCGCTCGTCGGGCCGGGCGCCGCGGCCGTCGACGAGTTCACGCACCGCTCCTGGTTCGAAGCGCTCACGCCCGGCAAGCGTCTCGCGCTGCTGATTGCGACCGGGATCGGCCTGCACAACTTCGGTGAGGGGCTCGCGATCGGACAGTCGTCGGCCGCGGGCCAGCTGAGCCTCGCCCTGGTGCTGATCATCGGCTTCGGCTTGCACAACGCGACGGAGGGCTTCGGGATCATCGGGCCGATGTCGGGCGAGGCGGAGGTTCCGAGCTGGGGCTTCCTCGGATTGATGGGATTGATCGGGGGCGGCCCGACGTTTCTCGGCACGGTGATCGGCCAGGCGTGGGTCAGTCCCGCGCTCGAGGTCGCGTTCTTCGCGGTCGCAGGCGGCTCGATCCTCTACGTGGTCATCCAGCTCCTCGAGGTGTGCCGCCGTCACGCGATGCCGCGCCTTGTCGGGTGGATGTTGCTGTTCGGCTTGCTGCTCGGGTTCGGGACCGACTGGGTCCTCGTAGCCGCCGGGGCGTAGGGCATTCTGGGCCTTCTTGGCCCATTTCTTTCACGCAGTCGGCGTCTTCTTCCACCACCTCGCGGCGGTGCAGTGGCGGTTCCTCGGCTACGCCCTCGCTTGCCACGTGATCAAGCTCGTGTTCCGCGCCGGTGCGTGGCGCGCGATCATCAATGCCGCCTACCCCGACGCGCGGCTGAAGTTCCGCTCGGCGTTCGGGGCGTATATCGCCGGTGTCGGCGTGAACTCGATCGTGCCGGCGCGCGGCGGCGACGTCGTCAAGCTCTATCTCGTCCGGCACCGGATTCCCGGCTCGAACTACGCGACGCTCACGCCGACGTTGATCGTCGAGACGCTGTTCGATTTCGTCACCGCCGGGTTGCTGATCGCGTGGGCCCTGACCGCCGGCGTGCTGCCGACGCACGAGCTCTATTCGCGCATCCCCGCCGTCGACTGGAAGTTCTTCCTGCGGCACGAGTACTTCACCGGGATCGCGCTTGCCGTGTTGCTCGTGCTCGCAGTGATCGCATTCTTCTGGATTCGTCGGCGGGTCGACGAGTTTCGAGCCCATGTTCGCCAGGGCTTCGCGATCCTCAACGACCGCCCGCGCTTCCTACGGCGCGTGATCTTGCCGCAGGCGATCTCGTGGGTGTTCCGGATCGCCTCGTTGTTCTTCTTCCTCAAGGCATTCGGTGTGACCGCAAACATTCACAACGCGCTGCTCGCGCAGGTGGTCGATTCGCTCGCGACGCTCTTCCCAGCGACGCCCGGCGGCGCGGGAACGAAGCAGGGCCTGACGGAGTTCCTGTTCCGTGGGCGCGGCGTCTCGCACACCCTGCTGCTGGCGTTCAGTGTCGGCATGAACATCGCGATCGTCGTCGCGAACCTGTTGATGGGGCTGATCGCGATCGGACTGCTGGCGAGGACGCTGTCGTTCAAGCAGGTGCGGCAGCGCTCGCAAGGCGAAGAACAGCCCGTTTAGATGGCGTTTGCGGCGGTCTATCCGCTCGTGACGGCGCGCGCTGTTGCGCGCGAGTTCACCTACGAAGTGGACGAGAGCGTCGGCGTCGGCGCGATCGTGCGCATTCCGTTCGGCCGCTCGCGCGCGCGGGGGATCGTGACTGCGATCGTCGACGCGCCGCCTCCGGGCGTCGACGCACGGCCGATCGAGGCGGTGATCGGCGAGATTCCGCCGACGCTCGTCGAGCTCGCTCTCTGGCTCGCCGACTACTACGGGTCGACGCCGGCCCGCGCGCTCGCGCTCGTCGCGCCGGAGTCGCCGAAGCGCCGTAAGGAACAGGCGCCGCCCGCCGAGCGGCAGTCGCTGTCGGGCGAGGCGGAGCCGCTGCAACTCTCGCCGCCGCAGATCGCGGCCGTCGAGCGGATCGTCAACGGCCACGGCAACTACCTCCTCTACGGCGCGACCGGCTCCGGAAAGACCGAGGTGTATCTCCAGGCGATCGCGTCGATGCTCGAGCGTGGGTTCGGCGCGATCGTGCTCGTGCCGGAGATTGCGCTCGCACCGCAGACGGTCGGCCGCGTTCGGGCGCGGTTCGGAGAGAACGTCGCGATTCTCCATTCGGGGCTGACGGAGGCGGAGCGCCGTGACGAGCGCGAGCGGATCGCGAGCGGCGAAGCACGGATCGTCGTCGGCGCGCGGTCGGCGATCTTCGCGCCCGTCCGGGGTCTTGGGCTGATCGTCGTCGACGAGGAGCACGACCCGTCGTACAAGCAGGACTCCGATCCGCGCTACGACGCGCGCACGGTCGCCGCGAAGCGCGCCGCGCTCGAGGGTGCGGTTGCGGTCTACGGGTCGGCGACGCCGCGGCCGGAGACGTGGGCCGCACTCGAGCATCTCGACCTCGGCGGGCGCCTCGGCGCCGACCTGCCGCCGGTGCGCGTGATCGACCTGCGTCGCGAGGCGGGCTATCCACTCTCCGCACCGCTTCTCAACGAGCTGCGCAAAGTCGCAGAGCACCGCGGCAAAGCGATCCTGCTCCTCAACCGCCGCGGCATCGCGCCGGCGCTGCACTGTCGCGCCTGCGGGACGACGATCCGCTGCCCGAACTGCGACGTGGCACTCGTCCTGCACGGCGACGTCTCACTGCGTTGCCATCACTGCGGCTACACGACGGACTCACCGTCGAACTGCCCCGCGTGCGGCTCGCCCGACCTGGCGCGCCTCGGCGCGGGGACGCAGAAGCTGGAGCGGGAGCTCGCGCGCGAACTACCGGAGCTCGAGCTGATCCGCCTCGACGCGGACGCGGTCGCAAAACCCGAGCAGCTGGCGCAGGCGCTGCAGCGCTTCCGGGAGACCGACGGCGTGGTGTTGCTCGGCACGCAGATGGTCGCGAAGGGGCACCACTTCAGCGGCGTCGAGCTCGCGGCGGTGATCGACGCCGACACCGGTCTCGCGATGCCGGACTTCCGCGCGGAGGAGCGGACGTTCCAGCTGATCACGCAGCTCGCAGGCCGCAGTGGTCGTGACGCGCCCGGCCGTGTGCTCGTGCAGACGTTTCAGCCGGACGCGCGCCCGATCGCGCACGCGGCGCGCCACGACGTGGGCCGCTTTCTCACGGAGGAGCTCGAACGGCGCAAGGCGCTCGGCTATCCGCCGTACGCGCACCTCGTCCGGATCGTCGTCAGCGGCCCCGAGCTCGAGCCCGTCGTGCGCGCGCTCGAGGAGCTGAAGGCGGGGATCAGCGGCGCCGAGCTGCTCGGCCCTGCCGCGCTGCTCCGCCTGCGCGGCAAGTACCGGGCGCAGCTCGTGGCGAAGACCGAGCACCCGCGGCGGATCGCCTCCCAGGCCGCCCGCCTGCTCGCAGCTGCGGCCCCGGCGATGCGGAAGGCAAAGCTGACCGCGGTCGTCGACGTCGATCCGCAGAGTCTCTAGCCTCCGCCGGCGGGGGCCGCCCGAATGCCTGCTGGAATCCTCAAACAGTTTCCAGTCTCTAGATCGTTTCCTTAGGTTCGTTCTCTACACTGGCGTCCGCTGTGGCGCACGACGAACATTCACACCACGATCACGAGCACGACCATGAGCACGATCACGAGCCGGACGAGGATGCTCGCGAGAAGGCCGAGGCGGAAGCTCGGCGTCGGCTTGCGCTCGCCCAGATCCGCCAGTACGGCGATCCGGCGCTGCGCCTGATCGCGCACCCGGTCGAGGACTTCGACGATGACCTCAGGCGGCTCGTTGAACGGATGACGGTGCTGATGCACGAGGCGCAAGGCGTCGGGCTCGCGGCGAACCAGGTCGGCGTCCTTCGCCGTCTGTTCGTGTTCGAGCCGGACGAGGAAGGCCCGCGCGCCATCGTCAACCCCATGATCGTCGAGCGCGGCGAGGAGGCTCTCACCGATGACGAGGGCTGCCTCTCGTTGCAAGGCGTTCGGGTGCCGGTGGAGCGCGTGACCACCGTCGTGCTCGAGGGCAAGGACCAAAACGGCGAGGACGTTCGCTACGAGCTCGACGCCTACGGCGCGCGCATCGTGCAACACGAGCTCGACCATCTCGACGGCGTGATGATCATCGACCGCACCGACGACGAGCACCGCAAGGAAGCGCTCGCGACGTTGCGGCCCCGCGCCGTCCTCCGCTGATGAAGATCGGCGTGGCGGCGACGGCGCCGCTCGGCGCCGACGTCCTCGAGCGGCTCGCCCAGAGACACGAGGTCGCCTGGCTGCTCACGCGTCCCGATGCTCCGCAGGGTCGCGGCCGCAAGCTCGGCCCCCCGGCGACGAAGCTCATTGCCGACGAGCTCGGCATCCCCGTCCATCAACCTGAGAAGCCGGAGTTGCCCGGGGAGGTCGATCGTGTCGTCGTCTGCGCCTACGGGCTGTACATCCCGCCGCGCCTGCTCGAACGCTCGCTCTGGCTGAACGTGCATCCGTCGCTCCTGCCGCGGTGGCGCGGCGCTGCGCCCGTCGAGCGCGCGATTCTCGCCGGCGACGCGCAGACGGGCGTGACGATCCACCAGACGGTCGAGGCGCTCGATGCAGGCCCGGTCGCAGCGAAGGAGGCCTTCGACGTCGGTGAGCTCGACGCAGGGCAGGTGTATGCGCGTTCGGCGGAGATCGCCGCGCGGCTTTTGAACGAGGTGATCGAGTCACCGAGGTTCGAGTCGCAGCCCGAAGACGGCGCGATCTACGCAGAGAAGATCACCGCAGCCGATCGCGAGCTCAACCTCGACGACCCGCTCGACGCTTGGCGCCGGGTGCGCGCGTTGTCACCGCACATCGGCGCGCGCGGCGAGCTGCACGGTCGGAAGATGACGATCTGGAAGGCGCGGCTCGAGGACGGGCGCTTCGTGCCGGAGGTCGTGCAGCCGGAGGGCCGCAGTCAGATGAGCTACGACGAGTTCGTCCGCGGTTTGCGTTGATCGCGCCGGCGCGGAAGGCCGCGTACGAAGTCATCCGGCGCGTCTTCGAGGAGGAGGCGTACGCCGATCGCGCGCTCGACTCGGCCGTCGCGGGACTCGACCCGCGCGACCGCGCGCTTGCGCAACGCCTTGCCTACGGCACGGTGCAACGCGCGCGGACACTCGACTTCGGCATCGAGCAGCTCGGCAAGCGTCCCGTGCGCAAGCTCGACGGACCCGTCAAAGCGGCGCTGCGGCTCGGCGCATATCAGCTCGCCTTCACCGACCAGGCCGAGCACGCGGTCGTCAACGACACGGTCGAGCTCGTGCGCCAGGCGAGCCTCGAGCGCGCGGTGCCCTTCACGAACGCGGTCATGCGCCGGCTCGCGCAGGGCTTCAACGGCCTCGTCGCCTCACTGCCGGAGGGGCCGGTCAAGGAGTCGTACCCCGACTGGATCGCCGAGATCTGGGCGCGTGACTTCGGGAACGAGACAGCGCTCGCGCTGATGCGCGCCCAGAACGAGCCGCCTGCGCTCGAAGTGCGTTCGTCCGAGCCGGTCGGAGTGCCCACCGATGTGCCCGGCGCCTACGTCGTAGAGCACGTCGACATGGAACGCATGCGTCCGATGAGCCGCGCCTCGCAGCTCTCGGCGCTCGTCCTTGGCTCTCGCGACGGCGAGCGCGTGCTCGACGCGTGCGCCGCACCCGGCGGGAAGACGACGATGCTCGCGGGCGACATCACTGCCGTCGAGCTGCACCCCGGTCGTGCCCAGGCGCTCGCGAAGACCGTCGGCCCCAACGTGCGTGTCGTCACCGCCGACCTGCGTGAGCTCGACGAGCGCGGCTTCGATCGCGCGCTTGTCGACGCACCGTGCTCCGGGCTCGGTGTGCTCGCCCGCCGGCCCGATCTGCGCTGGCGCGCACGGCCGCTGCCGGAGCTTCAGCTCGAGCTGCTCCAAGCCGCCGCCGAGCGGACGAACTCCGGCGGGACGATCGTCTACTCGGTCTGCACGCTGAACGCGGACGAAAACGAAGCGGTCGTGGATGCCTCCGGTCTCGAGGTGCTCCCGCTGACCGGGGAATGGCCCCAGTACGCGCACCCGACGCGGCCGGAGTTCCTTTTGACCATGCCGCATCGGGATCACACTTCCGGGTTCTTCATAGCTCGCGTGCGGACACCGTAAGATCGTAGGTCTGCGTGCCGTGGCGTGACTGGATCCGCACGATCGAAGTCGAACCGTCGATTTACGGCGCCGACTTTGCGCACCTCGGCGACCAGCTCGAGGCGCTCCTTCGTGCCGAATGCCGCGTCTTTCACTTCGACACGGGCGACGGCCATTTCGTCGAGCCGGTCACGATCGGCCCGATCGTGCTCCAGTCGATCGCCCCGATCATTCACCGCTACGGCGGAGTGATCGACTGCCACCTGATGGTCGACAACCCTTCCAAGTACTTCGCGCAGTTCGCGGAAGCGGGCGGGGACAGCGTGACATTCCACTTCGAAGCAGTCGACGACGTACCGGCCACGATTCGCGCGGCGCGCGAGCAGGAGCTGCAGGTCGGTGTGGCCTTCAATCCCGAGACGAGCCCCGACGAGGTCGCCGCCGTGGCGGGCGATGCGGACATGGTGCTCTGCATGGCGATCCATCCCGGGTACTCCGGGCAACCGTTCCAGGAGGAGACCTACGACCGCGTCGAGGCGCTGCGCGCGCTGCTTCCCGACGCGATTCCGATCCAGGTCGACGGCGGCGTGGGCCCCGACAACATCAAGGAGCTGCACGCGCGCGGTGCCACGCTCTTCGTCGCCGCGTCGGCGATCTTCGGGCGCGAGGACCTTCCGCGCGCGTATCGCCGGATGGTGCAAGCGCTCGCGTGACCATTTCCCGCGCGCTCGATCTGGCGCGGGCGGCAGGCGGCCGTGCGCATCCGAAGCCGACCGTCGGCGCGGTGCTCGTGCGCGACGGCGAGATCGTCGGAGAAGGCGCGACCGAAGCGGGCGGGCGGCACGCCGAGGTGGTGGCGCTCGCTGCGGCAGGCGACCGAGCGCGCGGCGCGACGTTGTACGTGACGCTCGAGCCCTGCGCGCACCAGGGCACGACGCCGCCGTGCACGGAGGCGATCCTCGCCGCGGGCGTCGAGCGGGTCGTGTTCGGCGCACGCGATCCGAACCCGGAGGCCGCGGGTGGGGAGGAATACCTGCGCTCGGCCGGCGTCGACGTCGAGTTCGTCGACTGGTTCGAGGCGCGCGCCCTGAACGAGGCGTGGCGCACCTGGGTGACGAAGCAGCGCCCGTTCGTCATCTACAAGGCGGCCGTGACGCTCGACGGTCGCGCCACCGTCCCTGATCGGAGGTGGATCTCGGGTGAGCAAAGCCTGCGGCTCGTGCACGAGCTGCGCGCCGAGGTCGACGCGGTCGCGGTCGGTGGCGGAACAGCGCGAGCCGATCGACCGCGGCTCGACGCGCGCGACGTCGAAACCCCACGCGGGCAACCGCGGCGGCTCGTCTTCTCACGCGGACCTTTGCCCGACGGCGTCGACCTCGAGTTGCGAACAGGGCCGCTCGAGGACGAGCTGCGCTCGCTCGCTGTTGAGGGCGTCCAGTCGCTGCTCCTCGAGGGCGGGCCGACGCTCGCGACTGCATTCTTCGAGGCCGATCTCATCGACAAGGTGCTCCTCTTCGTGGCGCCGGTGCTCGGCGGTGAGGGGCTCACGTTCGCGCCTGCGCTACCCTCCCCGCGCGCGTTGACCCGTTTGGCATCCCGGCAGGTGGGCGAAGACGTGCTTCTCGAAGCCTATGTCCACGAGCCCTGATGCATCCCAGCGCGCCGACGACCAGCTCGTCACGCATCTCAGTCACTGGCTGACTCGCCAGCTCGGGAACGACGAGCTGCTGCGCGAGGTGCAGAAGATCGGCACGGACGAGCTCGCGCCCGGTTGCCGCATCGCGGTCAACGAGCTGCTCGTCGAGCTCGGCACCGCCGTGCCCGGCGAGCGCGGCCAGCTCGAAGTGCTCGTCCGCGAGACGGTCGAAACGCTCGTCTACGGCGACTGAGGTGCGGGCCGCCCGCCAGCTTGCATTCCATACATAGAAGAACCTGGTTCGCTTTTGAACCAGGTTCACGAGCTTTCGCGTTCGGTGCCAGGTTCGAAACTCTTGAACCTGGTTCACAAACCGAACCAGGTTCAGTTCTAATGCACGCATGTTCACGGGCCTCGTCAGGGAAGTCGGCACCGTCACTGCGATGGACAGCGGCCGCCTCACGATCGAGGCGCCCGAGACCTCTCGCGGCGTCCAGCTCGGCGACTCGATCGCGATCGACGGCGTCTGCCTGACCGTCGTCGCTTGTGTTGACTCATCACTAAGTTTCGACGCGGTGCCCGAGACGCTCGGGCGCACAGCACTCGGAACCCTCGAGCAGGGGTCGAGGGTCAATCTTGAGCCGGCGCTTCGCGCGGGCGATGCCCTCGGCGGCCACTACGTCCAGGGTCACGTCGACGGTGTCGGCGCGGTGCAGACCGTCACACCGGAGGGTGAGGGGATGCGCGTGCGCTTCGAGGCTCCGGCGGAGCTTCTGCGCTACATCGTCGAGAAGGGCTCGATCGCGGTCCAGGGCACGAGCCTGACGGTCGCAGCGGTGGACGAAACCGGATTCGAGGTCGCGTTGATCCCCCATACGCTCCAGGAGACCACCCTCGGTGAGCTCGTACCTGAACAGCCCGTGAACCTCGAGACCGACGTGCTGGCGAAGTACGTCGAGAAGCTGCTCCCCCGCTAGCCTTCGGCGATGACCGTGTCCACACGATTCGCCACTGTCGAAGAGGCGATCGAGGAGATCCGCGAGGGCCGCATGGTCGTCGTGGTCGACGACGAGGACCGCGAGAACGAAGGCGACCTGACGATCGCCGCCCAGTTCGCGACGCCGGAGGCGATCAACTTCATGGCGACGCACGCGCGCGGGCTGATCTGTCTGTGTCTCACCGAGGAGCGCGCCGACGAGCTCGCGCTGCGTCCGATGACCGATCACAACGAAGCGCCGCTCGGCACTGCGTTCACCGTTTCCGTCGAAGCGCGCGAAGGCGTCACGACCGGCATCTCCGCCGCCGATCGCAGCCGGACGGTTCAGGTGGCGATCCATCCGGACTCGACGTCGCACGATCTCGTGCAGCCCGGCCACGTGTTCCCGCTACGCGCGAAACGGGGCGGCGTGCTCGAGCGCATCGGCCAGACCGAAGCGGCCGTCGACCTCGCACGGCTCGCCGGTCTGAATCCGTCCGGCGTGATCTGCGAGATCATGAACGACGACGGCACGATGGCGCGCGTCGACGATCTCGTTCCGTACTGCGAACGGCACGGCCTGAAGATGATCACTGTGGCCGAGCTCGTCGAATACCGGCGCCGCCACGAGAAGCTCGTCGAGCGTGGCGCCTCCGTTCGGCTGCCGACGGAGTTCGGCGAGTTCACCGCCGTCGCGTTCCGCGAGAAGCTGAACGGAAAGACACACGTCGCGCTCGTCAAGGGCGACGTCGACGGCGCCGAGAACGTGCTTGTCCGCGTCCACTCCGAGTGCCTCACTGGCGATGTTTTCCACTCGCAGCGCTGCGATTGCGGCGAGCAGCTCGAGCAGGCTCTCATGCAGATCGACGCCGAAGGCATCGGCGTGCTGCTCTATATGGCGCAGGAGGGACGCGGCATCGGGTTGATCAACAAGCTGCGCGCCTACGAGCTCCAGGAGCAAGGCATGGACACGGTCGAGGCCAACCTCGAGCTCGGCTTCCCTGCGGATGCGCGCGACTACGGGATCGGCAACCAGATCCTCTCCGACCTCGGCCTAACGACGCTGCGCATCCTCACGAACAACCCGAAGAAGCTGATCGGGATCGACGGGTTCGGGCTGACGGTGGTCGAGCAAGTGCCGATCGAAACGACACCGCACGCCGAAAACCAACGCTACCTCGCGACCAAGCGGGATAAGCTCGGGCATCGTTTGCACCATCAAGACTTGAAGAACCTCGAATACGAACCGGAGGCCGAGTGACCGAGATCGACGATGAGCTGCCGCGCGTCCCGCCCCTGAGCAGCCCGCCGGCGCTGAGTGACCCGCCGGCGTCGCCCCCGCCCGAGCAGCTGCAGGTGTCGGAGGACACCGATGAGAGCCCAGGCGACCCGTTCGAAGGCTGGCCGGCGGCGGAATCGTCTGCCGTGATCGAGGAGAGCCCCCCCGACGGTTCGAGCGTCGAGCACGTGCGCGGCGAGGTCGACGTTCCAACCGGCTTCACCGTGCTCGAGGGCACACCGCTCGGGAACCGCCGCTCGGTCGGCGTCGTCGTCTCGCGCTTCAACGGCGGCGTGACGAACCGGATGCTGAGAGTCGCACTCGACGCGCTGATCGACGCGGGTGTCTCGCAGGACGCGATCACCGTGATGCCGGTGCCCGGCGCCTTCGAGCTGCCGCTGGCCGCGATGGCTCTCGCGAAAACGCGCCGCTATGCCTGCATCGTCGCGCTTGGCGCCGTCGTTCGTGGCGAGACGCCGCACTTCGACTACGTCGCCCAGGAATGCGCCTCCGGTCTCCAGCTGGCCGGGATCGAGACCGGGGTGCCCGTCTCGTTCGGCGTCCTGACGGTCGACACGGTCGAGCAGGCCGAAGCCCGGATCCCGAAGGCGGCCGACGCAGTCAGATCGGCGCTCGAGATGGCCGACCTGTTTGCCCGGCTCCGGGCAAGCGCTCGCGCCTGAAAGCTTCGCTACAATCCCGGCCGCAATGTCGAAGATCTGTGCAATCTGTGGGAAGAAGCCGTCGTTCGGCAACCATCGCTCACACTCGATGGTCGCCTCGAAGCGGCGCTGGGACCCCAACCTGCAGCGTGTCCGCATCCTGCTCAAAGGCTCCCCGCAGCGCGCCTACGTCTGCACCCGTTGCCTCAAGGGCAACAAAGTCGTCAAAGCCGTTTAGGGCAGACCACCGAACCTGATTCGGTGTCAGTTAATGTCTGACACCCTCGCCGCCCGGCGTAGCGAATGGGCGTTGCGAACAGGTGTCAGACACCTTTCGGACTGCGCAACGCGCTCGTCGCCAAACTACCGACCGCGGCGAAGCAACCTCTTGCGTCCCTTTTCAGGTCTAATCCGTCGCCGTGGCGGATGACCTCTCACTGGACCTCGAGCACGGTCGCCTCACGATCTCCCGCGACGCGGTCGCAGAGATCATCGCTGCGACCGCTCTCGCCTGTTACGGCGTCGTCGGCCTGTCCGCAGGCACCCGGGTCGGGCGCATGCTGCGCCGCGAGGGGATCAGCGTGGAGGGCGATGCGAAGGCGCTCCGGATCGAGCTGCATGTTGTCGTCGAGCACGGGCTGAACCTGGCCGAGGTCGCCTCGACGATTCGCTCGCAGGTCGCCTACGACGTCGACCGGCTCACCGGCTTGCGTGTCGCTGCGGTCGAGGTCGTCATCCAACGCGTCCGGGCAAGCGCGTGAGAGCATTCATGCGCGAGCTCGTCGGCGGCGCACGCAGCTCGATCGAGGCGCACCGCCGCCACATCGACGACCTGAACGTCTATCCCGTGCCGGACGGCGATACCGGCACGAACCTGACGCTGACTGTGCGCGCGATCGACGAGGCGCTGAAGAAGGACGGCCCGGACGATCGTGCGGGCCTCGCCCACGAGATCTCGCGGGCGGCGCTGATGGGTGCGCGCGGGAACTCCGGCGTGATCCTGTCTCAGATCATCCGCGGCGCGACCGACTCGCTCGCCGTGAGCGACGATCTCGCGAAAGCATTTCGCTCCGCGAGCGACGCCGCCTACCGTGCGGTGAAGAAACCGGTCGAAGGGACGATGCTCACCGCGATCCGCGCGATGGCCGATGCAGCCGAGCGGCAGGCGGATCTCCCGTCGATCATCGCTGCGGGCGACGAGACCGTTGCGAAAACCCGCGAGATGCTGCCGGTGCTCAAGGAGGCAGGCGTGGTCGACGCCGGCGCCGCCGGGCTCGTCGAGATCGTGCGGGGCATCCACGCGGCGCTGACGGGCGAGGCGCTGCCCGAGCCGCCCGAGCTCGAAGAGGAGCTCGGGATCGACGCGATCCACCAGGAGCTCTCGCGCTTCCGCTACTGCACCGTGTTCGTGATCGAAGGCGACGGCCTCGACCCCGACGCGCTCGAGGAAGAGCTCGAGCAGTTCGGCGACTCGCTGCTCGTCGTCGGCGACAGCACAGCGCTGAAGATCCACGTGCACACCGACGATCCGGGACGTGCGTTGACACTCGGCGTCGCGCGCGGCGTCGTCGAGGGCGTCGAGATCGCGAACATGCACGCCCAGACACAGGAGCGCGAAGCGCGTCTGCTGCACGCGGTTCCCGACGTCGATGCGGCGACGTGCGCAGTCGTCGCCGTCGCGGCGGGTGACGGCAATCGCGCGCTCTTCGAGAGCGGTGGCGCGCGTGTCGTCGACGGCGGCCGCACGATGAACCCGTCGACCGCCGACCTCGTAGCCGCGATCGAGGCCGCTCCCGCGTCGGAGGTGGTGTTGCTCCCGAACAACGGCAACGTGATCATGAGCGCCGAGCAGGCGGCCGACCACGCGTCGAAGAAGGTGCGCGTCATCCCGACCAGGTCGCTCCAGGCGGGGCTCGCTGCGTTGATCGCGTTCGATCCAACCCAGGGCGCCGAGGAGAACGTCGCGCCGATGGCCGAGGCCGTCGAAGCAGTCGCGACGGGCGCAGTGACGATCGCGTCACGCGACATCCAGTTGAACGGCGTCTCGGTGCGCAAGGGCAAGTGGCTCGGGCTCGCAAACGGTGAGCCCGTCGCAGGCGGCGAGAGCTTCGACGAGGTTGTGCATGCGGTGCTCGAGCAACTGCTGGCCGAGCCGCGCGGGATCCTGACGCTTCTCACCGGTGAAGACCCGCCGTCGCTCGAAGGGCTGCTGTCCGAGCTCGAGGCGCAGCACCCGGAGCTCGAGCTCGACGTGCACCAGGGCGGCCAACCGCACTATCCGCTCTTGTTGGCGGCAGAGTGACGCCGGTCCGCGTCATCCTGGTCGAGGACAACGACATCTTTCGCGAGACGCTCGAGCTGTTGTTCGGGCTCCGCGACGAGATCGAGGTGGTCGGGAGCGTGAGCATGGGCGACAGCGCGCCGGCCCTCGTCGCCGAGCTGAAGCCCGACGTGGTGCTGATGGACTACCGCATGCCCGGCCTGAACGGTGCCGAGGCGACGCGCGCAGTGCTCGACGCATATCCCGGGACGCGCGTCGTCTGTCTGAGCGCTTCGGTCACGGCGCAGGAGGTCCGGGAGGTACTCGCGGCGGGCGCAGTTGCGTGCGTCACGAAGGACGAGGACTTCGACCGGCTCGTGCAGACCGTGCAGCGGGCGGCTGCCGCATGAATCTCACGGCGGAGAACACGGCGGTCGTGCTCGACTCGACCGCGGACCTGCCGGAGGCGCCGGGGCGGTACCCGAACTTCCGTGTTGTGCCGCTGTACGTGCTGTTCGGGGAGGAGAGCTTCAAGGACTACGTCGAGATCACGCCCGCCCGGTTCTACGAGCGGCTGCAGACCGAGGCGGCGCTGCCGACGACCTCGCAGCCGACGCCGGGTGACTTCCTCGCAACGTTCGAGGAGCTCGCGCCGCAGTACGACCGGATCATCGCGCTGACGATCGCCTCGACCCTCTCGGGCACCTATGGGAGCGCACAGACGGCGGCAGAGATGCTCGGCGGCGACAAGGTGCGGGTGATCGACTCGGGCACCGTGTCGGCGTCGCTCGGCCTGCTCGCGATCGGCGTGCAGCACCGTCTCGAGCGCGGAACGACGGACGAGGAGATCGACGCATTTGTCGACTACTACCAGCGCGAGCACCATCTCCTCTTCACGGTCAACACCCTCGAGTACCTCGCGAAGGGGGGCCGCATCGGACGCGCCGCCGCGTTCGCGGGCAACCTGCTGAACGTCAAGCCGATCCTCGCGATCCGCGGCGGCGAGGTGATCCCGCTGAAGAAGGTCCGCGGAAATCACAAGGCGTTCGCCGAGTTCCGCGAGCAGTTCGTCTCGACGACGACGGACTCGCCGAACTTGAAGGTTGGCATCGCGCACGCTGCGGCGCCGGAACGGCTCGAGGCGCTCCGCGAGCTCGTCGCGCGCGAGCGCCCGCACGCGCAGATCGAGATCGCAACGACGCTCGGCGCGGTCGTCGGCACGCACGCCGGCCCGGGGACGGTCGGGTTCTTCTGGTACGAGGACGCGGACTAATCGTCGGCGCCGCGGCCGGCGCTTCCGTGCTCGCCTGCGGGGATGGTCGTCACCGGCGTCGCCGGCGCGGGAAGGCTCGCCACCGGGCTCAGCGTGCCCACGGGATCGGTGTGCCCGCTGCCGTAGCGGAGCAGCAGTAGCGCGTTCACGGCGATCGCCGCCGTCACCGCGAGGATGACGGCGGCGATGACCGCCCACCTCATGCGGCGGCCTGTTCGGTGACGACGATTGCGCTCATCGGGCATTCGGCTGCGGCGTCGAGTGCAGCGGGGTCGTCCGTCTCGGCGCTCACCACGAGTGCGGTGTTGCCGTCGAGCCGGAAGAGCTCCGGTGCGAGGTCGACACAGCGACCGTAGCCGATGCATTCCGCTGCGTCGATCGTGATGCAGTACTTGCTCATGCGGGTCTCTCCTTTCGGGCTGGAGGAACGAGGGCGCGCCAGGCGGTCGCCGCGACGACCGATCCGAGCGCCCCGAGGTAGAGGCTGCGAGCCCACGGCTGCGAGGCATCCGTGCCCGCGGTGATGCCGTGGATCGTCGCGAGGCCGAAGAGGGCGTAGGTGAACCAGTGGAGTCGTCTCCACATGCGCATGCCGATGCGCTTCCGCAGCCAGAACGAGGCGGTGACGACGACGAACAACCAGCTGCCGACCACCCCCGCGGCGACTGCGGCCGGCCGGTAGGTGACGAGCCCCGGCACGACGAGTGCGGTCAGGCTCACCTTGACGGTCGTGTCGAGCACGAGTGACACGGCATGGAGAACGAGCGCGCCGAGCCCCGTGAGCGCGAGCGTCTTGTGCACGTCCATGACGCTTGCGGGACGGAGCTTTCTCGTCGGGCGGGACTTGAGCACGAGCCCGGCGAGCACGGACAGCGTCAACAGTGCATACGCCGCGAGCCCGCTCGCGCGTGCGAGCAGCCAGAACGTGGGGTCGTGGTGCATCAGAGGCCTCCCGTCCTGATCGTGCGGCCGTCGCCGGTGACGAGCACCGCCGGTACGCCGGCCACGATCGCGGCGCTGGAGCCGCCCAGGAACAGCGTCTTCGCTAGCACCTCGGCATCGACCGCGTCGGAGCCGATCGCCGTAACACGAAGGAGATCCGTCATCGCCGGCCGTCCTGTCGCGGGATCGATCAGGTGATGGAGATCGACGCCTTTCCGCTGCCAGTGCCGGCGGTCGCGGCCCGAGGTCGCTAGGCCGCCGCGGTCGAGGCCGAGCGTCAGCGACTCGTCGACTGCAACCGGCCACGTCCCTTGGGCGGGGACGCCGCGCACCGCGACGTCCCCGCCCGCGCTGACGAGGCACGGCCCGGCGAGTGCCAGGACCTGCGCGACCCGCTCGGCAGCGAATCCCTTGCCGATGCCGCCGAGATCGAGCCGGTACCCCGGAGCGAGCTTGATCCGGCGCCCTTCGACGGTGACCTCGCCACCGCAGCGGGCGGGCGCTGCCGGGCCGTCCGGATCGATCTCGGCGAACGTCCGGTCGTAGCCGGCGCCGACCAGGGCGTCGTGCACGGTTGGATCGAACCGCCCGCCCGTCCGCTCGCGCGCCGCGAGCGCCATTTCGACGACCTCGGCGAGATCCTGCGATGCCTCGATCGCGCCGTCGCGGTTCAACTGCGAGAGCTCCGACGTCGGCCTGAACCGCGACATCACCTGCTCGAGCCGCTCGAACTCCGCAACCGCGGCGTCGAAGTCCAGTTCGGCCTCATCCGTCTCGACGAGCAGTTCGACCGTGGTGCCCATGGCGGAAAACGAACGCTGTTGCATCACGATGTCCTCGTCACGACGAGCGGCGGCAAGTTGACGACCCGCACCGAAGGGGTGGCAGCGACGGTCTGCGCCGCCGTCGCCTTGTTCGCTGCGAGTTGCAGCCGATACTTCGCCCAGCGCGCGTCGACGATGCTCTTGACGCGTAGTGACTCCAGCTGGACCTGCTGCTGGCGTGCGGCGAGCGCAGCGACCTGCGAGCCTTGCGTGGCCTGTGGCGCCCACGGATGTGCAGCGACGCCTGCCCACGCGAGGAAGAACACGACGACCCCGGTGACGATCGCGTAGAGGCGCGCGACGTGACTAGTCATCGAGCCCACCTCCTCTGTCGCCGCTCTCGTGCTCGGCGCCGCCCGCGCGATGAATGACGTGGACGACCGGCGGCGGCCGGTGGTAGATGACCGTTTGCGCACCACCGGCAGGAGGCGCCTGGTGCAGCGTCGAGATAGCCGGGGGCTTGTGCTTCAACTCGGCGCGAAGCGCAGCCTGGGCGCGATCGAGCGCCCGGTTCTGCTGCGCGATCTGGGTCGAGTTGACCTGCGGTGTCGCCTTGGCGCCGAGCTGCGTCGTGCGCAGCGCGGCGAACGACCCGGCGATGACGGCGACTGCCAGCGCCAGCGCGATGATGAGTGCATGTGTGCGTTTCATAGCCCCCACGCTAGGAGCCGCTTGGCAAGCTGCGGGCGAGCCGCACGCCAAGGCTTGGCAAAGAATCGGTTAATCACCGATGCGACTCGGGCGCCGCATGGGAACGATGGTTCCGTGCAGGTGTTGCTCGTGGAGGACGACGACTCGATCGCGGAACCGCTGGCAGAAGGGCTGCGCCGCGAGGGGTTCGACGTGGTGCGCGCATCGACCGGCGCGGAAGCGCTGGCCGCCGAGACGCCGGACCTCGTGCTGCTCGATCTGCGGCTCCCGGATATCGACGGCTTCACCGTCTGCCGCGAGCTTCGCGCACGCTCGGACGTGCCGATCATTGTCGTCTCGGCGCGCGGGGAGGAGGTCGACCGCGTGGTCGGGCTCGAGCTCGGTGCGGACGACTATGTCCTCAAGCCGTTCGGGCTCCGCGAGCTCGTCGCACGGATCCGCGCCGTCGCGCGGCGTAGCGCGGTGCGGCGCGAGGACGCCCACGAGATCGTCGCCGGAACAGTGCGCATCGACCTGCGCGCGCATCGCGTCACGGTGCATGGTACGGAGGTGCAGCTGACCGGGAAGGAGTTCGATCTGCTCACGGTGCTCGCCCGCGATGCCGGAGCGGTCGTCGACCGTGAGCGCATTCTGCGGGAGGTCTGGCACACGACGTGGTACGGCTCGTCGAAGACGGTCGACGTCCACGTCGCTGCGTTACGACGCAAGCTCGGTGATCCGGCGCTGATCGAGACCGTGCGCGGAATCGGGCTGCGGCTCGTCGCATGAGCAGGCGCCTGCTCGCGAGCTATCTCGCGCTGACTGTCGTCGTGCTCTTTGCACTCGAGGTGCCGCTCGCGATCGTGAACGCGCGCACCGAGCGCCAGGATCTAACCGCGAAGGTCGAACGCGACGCCTACGCAGCCGCATCGCTCGCGGAGGACGCGCTGCAGACCGGCGCGCAGTCACCCGCGTTGCAAGGGATCGTCCGGACCTACCTCGCGCGCACCGGAGGACGCATCGTGATCGTCGATAGCACTGGGAGGAGCATCGCCGACTCCCATCCGACCGTTCCCGGTGAGCGCCAGTTTGCATCGCGTCCCGAGATCGCAGCTGCGTTACGAGGCCGCACCGTGACCGGCATCCGCTCATCCAGGACGCTGCACGGGCGGCTGCTCTACGTCGCGGTACCGGTCGCATCCGCAGGCAAGGTCTTCGGCGCCGTTCGGATCACCTATCCGACCTCGACGCTCGACCATCGCGTCAACCGCTACCGCCTCGCACTTGTTGGAGTCGGCGGGATCGTGCTCCTCGCGGCGGCAGCGCTGGGGCTCCTGCTCGCTCGCTCGTTCGCGCGGCCCTTACGCCGCCTCGAGGAGGTCGCGGGACGCGTCGGCAGCGGCGAGTTGACGGCACGGGCGCGGGAGGACGACGGGCCGCCCGAGGTGCGCCGCCTTGCGGAGGAGCTCAACCGCACGACTGCGAAGCTCGCCGCGCTGCTGACCTCTCAGGAGCAGTTCGTCGCGGACGCCTCGCACGAGCTCCGAACACCTCTCACCGCGTTGCGCCTCCGGCTCGAGAACGGTGAGACCGGCGCAGCGCTCCATGAGGCCGAGCGGCTGGGGCGGCTCGTGGACGAGCTGCTCGCGCTGGCGCGGATCGATTCGTCCGAGGTTGCCGTCGAGAACGTCGACCTTGGAAAGGTGGTGGCGGACCGCCGCGACCTCTGGGAGCCGTTTGCCGCCGAGCGCGGCGTCCGTCTGGCATCGTCGTCGGATGGAATGGTCGTCCGGGTGGGTCGTGCGCGCGTGGAGCAAGTGCTCGACAACCTGCTCTCGAACGCGATCGACGCGTCACCAAGCGGCACGGAGATCAAGATCGTTTCGCACGCCGGGGAGCTGCACGTGATCGACGAAGGCGCCGGACTGACCGAGGAGCAACGCGCGCGGGCGTTCGATCGCTTCTGGCGCGCCGGCAGTGGCCCCGGCTCCGGCCTCGGGCTCGCGATTGCGAAGCGGCTCGTCGAACTGGACGGCGGCTCGATCGTGCTTCGTGAAGGCCCCGCGGGTGGAATCGAGGCGGTCGTTTCGTTCCCGGTCCGCTCGTAGCCGGTGGTCGCGCCGAGGCATGTCGTCCGGACCGGGTCCTATCCTCGGTCCCGGTGGCAACGATGACCCGCACGCACACGGGTTTCACAGGTCTGGTCCAGAACGACTGGCCCCGTCCGCGCGGGTGGCTGCCGCCGCATCGGCTCGACATGCTCGACGTCTCGAGCCTGCCCGGCGTCGGCGTGACGCTCGGGAAGCGGCTGCGCACGTTCGGCATCCAGTCCGTGCGTGACCTCCTCTTCCACGCCCCGCGGCGGTACGAGAACGCGGTCGACACCGTCCCGATCTCGAAGCTCGGTCAGGCCGAGGGAGAGGTGGCGATCGAGGGTCGAATAGTGAGCGCACGTTCGCGGCCCCTGGCCGGGCGGCGCACCCTTGTCACCGCGGTTGTTCGTGACGACGCCGGCCAGGTCAGTGCCTCGTTCTTCAACCAGCCCTGGCTGCTCGAGAAGCTGACGCCCGGAACGTCTCTCCG